>DASVWA010000431.1:0-1655 GCA_036389855.1 Pseudonocardiaceae bacterium | reverse complement strand
CATTGGGGCGCCGGGAGAGGTTCAGAGTTCTTCGTCATACCCGCATCGTCTCAGAACCCAGAGACATCCCTCACAGCTATCTCAAAACTTGCTCGCCATGGCTCGCAATTGTGCGCTGTCCGGCCACGCCGCGCGTGCAATGCACGCTCGGTGGCGCCGGTGATCAAGCAGATTTTCGCGGTGCTACGGTCGCTGTACGTCTGTCCAGCGTTCAGGGTCTCGATGTAGCGGTGGGCATTAATCAGTGCAGGGAGTGCTGCACAGCGGCGCGCTGCTCTTTGACAAGCCTTCCAAGTAACTACTCCGGTGGGAAGTCGTCACCGGTGCTCTAGTACAGCTCGACGACCCTCGTCAGAACGTCACGGTCGCCGCTCCAACTCATTCATCTGGGCTGTTGCGATCCCCGACCGGAACAGGCTCCCAGTGCCACCATCCCAACCGAGAGCGCGATACACCGTAAAGCGGGTGACGCCCAGGATGTCGGCGATCGCGAGATGGTGTGCTCGCTAGGGCGTGTCTCCCGGATCTTGATCAATAGTTGGCCCATGATTTTGGCGTGACGCGCACAGGCGTACTTTCGGATGTGATGTGGGCTCGGGTCGAGCCGCTGCTGCCCAGTTCAGAGGGGTTGCGGGGCGGGCGGTGGAGTGATCACCGCAGGGTGATCGAAGCCATCGTGTGGCGATATCGAACCGGGTCACCGTGGCGGGATCTGCCGGAGTGTTTCGGGCCCTGGCAAACAGTCTGGAAACGCCACGACCGGTGGGCGGCGGACGGGACCTGGGATCGTCTTTTGACCCAGCTAAGTGCTGATGCCGACGCGGCCGGAGAACTGGATTGGGTCGTCGCGGTGGACTCCTCAATCAACCGGGCGCATCAGCACGCCGCTGGTGCCCGCCAGGTGGTCATCACCGAATCCGCCGAGCACACAGGGGGCAGAGTCAAATGACAAGGATCCGCCTGCCGCGCACCGTCCGGAGTGGGTCGGACGCGGTGACGCGGAACCCTCCGACCACGCTCTGGGCCGTTCCCGGGGTGGCTTTAGCTGCAAGCTGCACCTGATCTGCGAGGGCCGAGGCCTGCCCTTATCGATCGGGCTGACCAGCGGCAACGTCAATGACACCCTCATGCTCGGTCCGGCGCTGTCCGGGATCCGCGTGCCGCGGCGCGGCCCGGGCCGACCCCGGACCCGACCCGAGCGGCTGCTGGGAGACAAGGGCTACTCCTCGGCGGCCAACCGGCGCATGCTGGCCCGCCGCAAGATCGCCGTGACCATTCCCGAGCGCGCCGATCAGCTGGCCAACCGACGCCGCCGGGGCCGCACCGGCGGACGCCCCTACGCCTTCGACACAACAACCTATAAACGCCGCAACGTTGTCGAACGCTGCTTCAACCGCTTCAAACAGTGGCGCGGAATCGCTACTCGCTACGACAAGAAGGCCCTCAACTACCGCGCAGGGATCGTCCTGGCCAGCGCCATCCTCTGGCTCAAGACATGATCCGGGAGACACGCCCTAGTGGTCGCCGCACTGATCGCGGCGCCTCGCACCCGGCGCTTCGGTGGGCTGCTCGCCGCGTTGCTGTTCGTCGTGGTGTTCCCCGCCAACGTCAAGATGGCGATCGACTGGTCGGATCGGTCGGGCTGGATGCGTGCC
>DASVWA010000430.1:0-2816 GCA_036389855.1 Pseudonocardiaceae bacterium | reverse complement strand
ATACATGCTCGACGCCGTCGTGCCGCTTGGCCCCGAAAAGCGGTCACTAGATCCTGACGGCGGTGTCTGCCGCAGACCGCAAGTCAGCGGCTGGGGCAGTGTGCGAGTAAGCGGCAAGTACCTCCACCGGTGCTGTTGCATTAGCGGGAGGGCGGGCGCGGTCGGTGGCGGCTTGTTCGTTGTTCAGATGGCGAGGGCCAGTTCGGTGAACGTTGCTGGGATCCGGTGGTTCGGGTCGAGGGCTAGTTCGTAGTGGCCGCGGCGCAGGTTCTGGATGAACGCATGTCCTGCGGGGTTCCCCTCATACCGTGGAGACCGGACCATGGAGGGTGCAGCTGCCGAACGGGTGGGAGGGCAGGCCGTGGCCTGCCGGTGAACCTGCCCCGGAGGGTTCGCAGAGGCTCGCAGGTCAAGGGGGCCGCGTAGCGGCATCGCGTTAGCAATGCCGCGGAGTTAGCGGTTTGGCGATCATGTCCAGGATGCGGTCGAGTTCGGCGTGTCGCTTCTCGGGTGGGGTGAGAGTGGACGGCGCTTGTCCCGGTGCAAGGTTGTCGTGCTGGTTGCGCTGCGGGTCGCTGCACCTTGCCTCGTTCGTAGAGCGGCTACTACCGGGGGGTCGGCCGGGGTAGGGGTCAGCCGGTTGGGGGCGCATCGCGGGGACTGTGGCAGATGCCAGGGCGAGTCATTGCGCAGGTGATCGTTGGGCGACGGGACCTCTGGTAGGTCGGACCCGTCACGATCTTGCCTACATCACCAGAGGTCCCGTTGCCTGAGCAGTCTGTCATGACCACGACCCTGATCCGAACAGTCACCGTCGCTGCCGGGGTGTTCGCTCCCGGTCATCTCGGCGAGCTGACCCGCTATCTGCCCTTCGAACTCGTCGACGATGTGCTGGCGCAGACGGGCACGATGCAGCAGCGGCTGCGCGCCCTGCCCTCGCGGATTGGGGTGTATTTCGTGCTTGCGCTGGGGTTGTTCCCGCGGATTGGCTATGCCCGGGTCTGGGCCAAGCTGTGTACGGGCCTGGTCGCTGCCGGCATGGTGGTGCCTGCGGTGTCGGAGAAGGCGCTGCGTGAGTTGCGTCGCCGGTTGGGTCCGGCCCCGTTTAAAGCGTTGTTCGAGGTGGTTGCCGGGCCGCTGGCGCAGCCGCGGACCCCGGGGGTGTGCTTTGCCGGGATGCGCACGGTCGCTTTCGATGGCCTCAATTCGCTGAAGATTCCCGATACCGACCGCAACCGCTGCTGGATCGGCCGCATCTGGTACCGGTTGGCCTTCGCTGGTTACCCGACGCTGCGGTTGATGTGCCTGGTGGAGACCGGCACCCGCGGCTTGCTCGGTGCCGTGATCGGTGGGGCCATCGGTATCCCCGGTGACCGGGATGAGGCCCATCTCGCTCGGCGGCTGCTGCACCTGCTGGCTCCGGGCATGCTGCTATTGGCCGACCGGGCTTTCGACTCGGCAGCCTTCCTGGCCGAGGTGCATCGCACCGGCGCGAAACTACTCGTCCGCGCTGGCGCCAGCCGTAAACCCGCGGTATGGCGCCACCTGCCCGATGGCTCCTACCTGTCCCAGCTGGCCGGGCTGCCCGTGCGGATCATCGAGGCCGAGCTGACGATGCGCGGGGCGGATGGCACCGTCGTGCACGATCACTACCGGTTGATCACCACCCTGCTTGATGATCGCCGGTTCCCCGCCGAGAAGCTGATCCGGCTCTACCACGAACGCTGGGAGATCGAGACCGCTTACCTCGCGTTGCGCCACACCATGCTCGATGGACATGTCCTGCGCTCGCAGGACCGCGCCGGAGTCGAGCAAGAGGTCTGGGCGTTGCTGACGCTTTATCAACTGTTGCGCACGGCCATGGTCGAGGCGGTCGAGTCCTGTCCCGGCCTCGACCCGGACCGGGCCAGCTTCACCACCGCCCTGCACGCTGCCCGCGACCAACTCATCACCGCGCAGGGCATTGATCCCACCAGCAACGACACGCCGAGGGCGGTCAGCTCGGCACCATCGACCGGGTCGGGGTGATCGGCCAGGCCGTGCTGGCCACCCTGCTGCCGGCGCGGCGACTGCGCTACAGCAACCGCAACGTCAAATGCCCGACCTCGCGCTACCACGCCCGCGACGACGGACGCCCCGCCTGCTCGACTGGCATCCTTTCCATCGACATCGCCGTGCACACCCCACCGCCGCATGCGGCACCCTCGGCCCAAGTCCGCTACCCGTTCCGTCACCGCCTGCCTGCGCCGAGCACACCGAGCGCGCCACCGGTGCCGACCCGCCGACAGATGGTCACCGCGATCCTGCTCAGCCAACCCCGCCGCGATTGGCACGGCTGGGAACTCGCCAAAAAACTGCACATCAAACAACGCAACCTGCTAACCCAACTCGCTGAATGGGCCCGACTGGGCTTTATCCGCCGCACCGGCGCCGGCACCTACGCCCTCGACACCCCACCCCCGAACTGGCCCCCAGACCACCTTGCCAACCAACTCACCACCTGCTCTCCCGGCGTAGAAGCCACTCCGGACGGCGACGAGAAGCGGGGCAAGGTGCAGCGCCCGCAGCAAAGCGAAGACGAGCGACCTTGCGCCGCGATGAGCGCTGTCCACACTGCCCTCACCGCGGGAAGCGACACACCCACCGCCTCCTGGACATGATCACCGAACCGTTAACTCCGCGGCATTGATCGCATGGCGACGCCGATTAGGCGCCCTTGCGGCCGTCACCACGACGTGGATACTGAGCGGCTGAGGGAACGCGGGTGCTGGCCATTTGATCCGTAGTCACAGGCAGCGCCCCGCCACTACTGCGAT
>DASVWA010000429.1:0-2099 GCA_036389855.1 Pseudonocardiaceae bacterium | reverse complement strand
CGCCAGTTCCCGACCACCCCGCGGGGCTATCAGGCTCTGCTGACCTGGCTTCGCAGCTTCGGGCAGCTTGAGCGGGTCGGGGTAGAGGGCACCGGCGCCTACGGCGCGGCGCTGAGCAGATTCCTGCGCAGCGCGGGTGTTCAGATCGTGGAGGTGGACCGGCCGGACCGCAAGACTCGACGGGCCAGGGGCAAGTCGGACCCGATCGACGCCTACGCCGCTGCGCTGGCGGCACTGTCTGGCCGAGCATCCGGCACTCCGAAAAGCCGCGATGGGCGGGTGGAGGCGATCCGAGCGCTGCGCGTGACGCGCCGTAGCGCAGTCAAGGCCCGAACCCAGGCGATCAACCAACTGCGCGCCCTGCTACTCACCGGCCCGGCCGAGCTGCGTGAGCAGCTGCGTGGCTTGACTGCCGGGACGCTCATCGATACCTGCGCCGGGTTACGTCCCACTGCTGATCTCGTTGACCCGGTGCAGGCGACCAAGGCCGCGCTGCGTCGACTAGCCCGCCGTCACCAGCAGCTGACCAACGAAATCCGGGAGCTCGACGCCGAGCTCGCGCCACTGGTCACCACCACCGCGCCAGAGCTGCTGACCCTGCCTGGCGTGGGCGTCGAGGTCGCCGGCCAGCTCTTGACCACCGCCGGGGACAACCCAGACCGGATGCGTTCGGAACGGGGTTCCCCTCATACCGTGGAGACCAGACCATGGAGGGTGCAGCTGCCGAGCGGGTGGGAGGGCAGGCCGTGGCCTGCCGGTGAACCTGCTCCGGAGGGTTCGCAGAGGCTCGCAGGTCAAGGGGTCCGCGTAGCGGCATCGCGTTAGCGACGCCGTGAGGCGCCCTTGAGCTGGGAGGGGCGGACCCGCAGGATCGGCTCGGCGGCTGGACCCGGACTGGCGGAAGGGGTGTGGTGGCCCAGACCAGACGCAGGTTCGACGCGGAATTTCGGGCTGGGGCGGTGCGGATCGTCATCGAGACCGGTAAGCCGATCGCCCAGGTGGCCCGGGATCTGGGGATTAAGGACAGCACTTTGGGTAACTGGGTGGCCAAGGACCGGGCCACCCGGGCGGGCAACGGTGCTGGTGCGTTGAGCGAGGACGAGCGGGCCGAGCTGGCCCGGCTGCGGCACGACAACGCTGAGTTGGTCATGGAGCGTGATGTGCTCAAGCGCTCGGTGGTCCTCTGGGTCAAGGAGGCGATGGGCCGGTAGCCGTGGCGGCCTTGATCACCTCCCAGCGGACCGAGTACCGCATTCCCCACGCGATCTGTTGCCGGGCACTGGGGATATCCCCGTCGTGGTACTACAAGTGGCGGGATCGGTCACCCACCCCTCATAGGCTGCGCCGACACCGGCTCACCGAGGCGATCGGCAAGGTGTTCACCGACTCGCACGGGACCTACGGCAGCCCGCGGGTGGCCCTGGAGCTAGCCGAGCAGGGTTGGCGGGTGTCGGTCAATACCGTGGCGAAGATCATGGCTGAGCACGGGCTGGTGGCCCGGCCCACGCGCCGCCGGCGGGGCCTGACCAAACAGGGCACCCGCCCGGCAGCCCCGGACCTGGTCGATCGCAACTTCGATGCCGAGGTACCCGACCGGCTGTGGTGTGGGGATCTCACCGTGATCGACACCGACGAGGGCCCGCTTTATCTCGCCTCGGTGTTGGACTTGTTTTCCCGCCGGCTGCTGGGCTATGCCACCTCCACCCACCACGACGCAGACCTTGCCGTGGCATCGCTGCAGATGGCCGCGGCGATCCGCGGTGGCACCGTCGATGGGGTGATCTTCCATAGTGATCGCGGCAGCGAATACACCGCGCAGGCCTACCAGCACGCCTGCCAGACCCTGGGCGTCACGCAATCCATGGGCAGGGTCGGCTCAGCTTTGGACAACGCCGCAGCCGAAGCGCTCAACTCCACCCTCAAAGTCGAATACATCCATCGTCAGCACTTCCACACCCGCGCCGAAGCCCGGATCAAGATCGCAACCTGGATCGTCGATTTCTACAACGCCCGACGACGGCACAGCGCCTGCGGCGGACTCTCACCCAACGACTACGAACACCTCATGGCACAACTCCGCGACCCTGAAGCCGCATAGC
>DASVWA010000428.1:0-3855 GCA_036389855.1 Pseudonocardiaceae bacterium | reverse complement strand
CGAAATATTATCTGACTCATACGGAGCGGTCTCGCCGTCGGTTTATGAGACCGCTCGCCTGGTAACACTGGCACCATGGCTTGCCGGGCACCCGCAACGAGTGCTGTTTCTCCTGCACAGCCAGCGTGGAGACGGCGGCTGGGGTGGCCCGGATGGTTATGGCCTGGTCCCGACGCTCAGTGCCACTGAGGCGCTGCTGGCGAGTCTGCGACGATGGCAGCAGGGCGGGAACGGACAGCTTCTCGATTATGCAGAGGTGGTCAGCGCAGCCGACCGTGGGCTGGCAACGTTGTTTGGGTGGCTTGGCGCCAACGTTCGGGTTGTGATCCCAGATACGATTGCGGCAGAGATCGCGGTTCCTGCCCTGGTCGCGCAGGTCAACGCGCACTTGGACAGGCTCATCCTAGAACCGGTGATCGGGCTCGATCTTTGGCGTGGCAGTGGCCGCTTGCTCTTGCCCTCTGGGGTGGACGACACGCTGCTGGCGCGGCTGGACCAGCTGATGTGCCGAGGTCATGCGTTGCCGACCAAGCTGCTGCATTCACTTGAGGCTATGGGTCCTGCGGTGCGGGGTGCTCCCTTCGTCCGCCCAGTGCAAGGTGCGGTGGGTTGCTCACCAGCGGCGACTGCGGCCTGGTTGCCCGACCGCACTGGCTGTCGTGCAGCGGTGGGTTATCTGGAAGCTGTGCAAAACCGTGGTAGGGGCCCGGTGCCAGGGGTCACGCCTATCACCGGCTTTGAGCGGGCTTGGGTGTTAGCCGCACTTACTGGGGCGGGCATCGGTGTGATGGTGCCTCAGAGATTGGCGGGCAGTTTGCACGCTGCGTTCGGTGAGTTCGGTGTTGCCGCCGGCCCTGGCCTTGCTCCGGATGCTGACGACACGGCCGTCGCTTTGTACGCGTTAGCGCAGTTGGGTAATCCCCGCTCACTGGAATGTCTGTTGGGCTACCAGGTGGATACACATTTCAGTTGTTTTCCTGACGAACGCACGCCTTCGGTCAGTACCAACGCGCATGTTCTTCAGACATTTGGTCGGTATCTGGACCGTGACTCGCCTGGGTGCTTCCGCCACCATGCCGCGATGGGCAAGCTTGCGGGGTGGTTACGCGATTGCCAGGAAGCTGATGGGAGCTGGTGGGACAAGTGGCACGCCTCGCCTTATTACGCGACCGCGTGTTGTGCTACAACGCTCCACCGTTACAGTCGTAGCGCATCCGTCTCCACACTCTCTAGGGCCGTGCAATGGCTGCTTGACAGCCAACGTGAGGATGGGTCATGGGGACGATGGAGCGGCACGTACGAAGAAACCGCATACGCGGTACAAACCTTGTTACAGACGTGTGTGCCTCGAGCTGACAGCGCGGTCGAACAGGCTGCCGCCCGTGGGTGCGTATTCCTACAACGATCGGCAGGACACCAAAAACACCCGCCGCTGTGGCATGGCAAGGACCTGTATACACCGATCAGGGTAGTGCGAGCCGAAGGGTTAGCCGCGCTGCATCTGGCATACGCCAATCCCCACGTCGCCGCGATCGTCGGCTCCTGGCCTGCACAGGAGTCGGAGCGACAGGTGGCGGGGTGAGGCTCAATGAACCGAAACGAGTTCCGCTTCGCGTTCCAGACGATACCATTCTTGGACTCCCACGAAGGCGACCCCGCTGGTGTTCTGGAACTTCGCGCGCGGCCCACGCCGCGACTACTGGTATGGCACCCCGAGGGGATTGACTGGATCTTTCGGGTCGACCGGCAACTGCATCATATGCCTAGCCGCACTTTGTGCCCTCTGCTTGGGCGGAAATCCCTGCTTTGGGCCGAAGGTCTTCGGCACGCCGCGTACCGGCGATTGCTTGGTCCCTCGCTGCGTGGCCATCAGTTGCAGGTTTGTCACAACATGATTTCCCACGCTGTCCACGCTGCAATCGATGTGTTGGTTCCAGGAACTGCTATCAGCTTAATTAAGTGGACCCGCAGAGTCACACTCTGCGTCACCAGTCAAATTGTCCTGGGCCGCGCGGACAGTGTGCTGCTCGAATCATTCAGCAACCGTGTCGAATGCGTGCTAGGCTCCCGTGGTCGTACATTAGCCCACCGATACCTCCGTATGCACGCGTTATCGGACTTCGCAAGGCAGTCGTTGCTCCGTGGTCCCCGCGAACTAGACGAAATGCTACTGAGAAGCGCGAAACTCACAGCGACTGCCCAGTCGCCAGCGTTGGCAGCCCTGCTGCTCGCTGGTGACGGACCGCTGGGGGTGCTCGACGATGAAGAACTGCGGGACCAGATCATGTCCTTGGTGTTCGCCGGGCATGAAACCACCGCGTCAGCGACAGCATGGGTACTTTACTGGTTAAGCAGCGACGAAGAAGTGCGTCGCGACGTCATCGACGAGTTGACTACCACCTCCAACGACGGTTCGGATCCCGCACAGGTTCCGCTACTGCATGCCGTGACCCAAGAAGCTCTGAGGCTGTTTTCCCCTGCGTTCAGTGCCGGGAAGCGGATGTTGACTGCAGACGGTGAGCTGCTCGGCAAGCTGTTACCGGCGGGCACTATTATTACTCCATGCATGTACCTTGCGCATCATCAACCGGACCTGTTCCCGAATCCACGCCGATTCAACCCTAGCCGTTTCCTTGGTAACCAAGTTTCGCGTCGGTACTACTTCCCTTTCGGTGGTGGAACCCGGTGCTGTTTGGGCAGTGAGCTGGCCATGTTGGAGGTCCGTATGATCACCGCTGCTGTCCTGCGTCGCTGTCAACTGCACTGTGTTAACCCCGAAGCCGGTATTGCTGTGCTGCGCGGGCCTACCATGGCCCTGGCGCAGGGCTTACAAATGTCGGTCACCCCGCGCCGTATCACACCGCGGAACATATCCGGGTGAACAGATGGCGGGATACCGTCCGAATCCACCGTCTTGAATACCCGTTCCCGGTTCACTATCTGTGCCACGCGGTGTTGGGTGCCTGCTATGCAGCAAACGACGCGCAACAGCTGTTCACCGGGCCGGTCCTGCTTGCGATCATCGCGAACCTCCTGTGCATCGTAGGAGGAAACCCGCTCAACGCCGCCGTCGATATCTTGACCGACACACACACCCAGGGCAAACGTGACATTGCACAGTCGGTACTCCGGCTCGGCCGTCGCTATGCCCTGAGCTGGACCGCAACAGAAATGACATTGGCGCTGGGCGCGGCTACCGCGGCCTCACTGTGGCTAGACCGCCCACTCATCGCGGTCGGTGTAGCACTAACAATCGCACTCTGCTTGCTTTATAATCTCGAACCAGTTCGGCTTAAACGTCGAGGGCTCGTCAACCCAATCACGATTGGGTTAACCATGGGACCGCTGCCAAGTCTCGTCTCCTACAGCGCTGTACAGCCCGCCCTGACCGTGTCAGCGTGGCTGGTCTTCCTGGGGCTTGGAGCTTTGATCACCGGACGCGCCCTATGGTGGACAGTACCGGACCAGATTGGCGATAAGGCAACAGGAATGACGACACCAACCATCCAATACGGTGCGTTCCAGGCGATCGTCATCGCCTGCATCGTAACCGTGGTCGGACTCGGCCTGCTCGGCTGGGGTCTGTGGTCGCTTTATGGGCCGCTGTGGGCCTTGCTTGGAATGGCCATAAATGGCCCCTTTCTCCTCAGCAAGCTGGCGCTACTGCGCCGTTTGTCCGGCGATGCCTTACCGAATCATGCACAGATGCGTCGACGAGACCTCTCCTCGGTCATGATCGCCGACATACTTTTCGTGGTACTCCCACTGGCAGCCCAAGGAGCATGACGGGTCACGGTGTTTGACCAAGCCCGCAACACGCCGGGAAATCTTCTAAATCCGCGCTTAGGTCCTCAC
>DASVWA010000427.1:0-7464 GCA_036389855.1 Pseudonocardiaceae bacterium | reverse complement strand
GTGGTCTTGCCGGCCGCGCTGTCCCCGGCGATCGCGAGCATCACCGGGCGCGCGGTGCTGGACCCGGCGCGCTCCATCCGCATCAACTTGTCGGGCACGACCCACCTCTTTCTTGGGACACCGATGGCGACCCCACGGTGTGGCGGGTCGATCCGGAAGCGCCCCTGCGTTGCGCTGGTGCCTGACAGTAAGCAAGCCCGTCTCGCCCGGCGTCCCCTTCTAGAGGGAATGACGAGGGGATCCGCCGATTACACTCAGCGAATGGACAGCCAGCCGCTGCGTGTGGTGCTGGTAGACGATCACGAGATGGTGCGCACCGGGCTCAAGGCAATGCTCGCTCGGTTCGCCGGGCAAGTCCGAGTGGTCGGCGAGGCCTCGGATGCCACCACCGCGCGGCGGGTGGTGGCCGGGCTGGACCCTGACATCGTGCTCGCCGACGTCCGGCTGGGTGGCGAGAGCGGGCTGGATCTGTGCCGGACCCTGCTGCAGGACTTTCCGGCTCGCAAGGTCGTACTGCTCACGGTCTATGACGACGAGCAGTACCTGTTCCAGGCGATGCACGCCGGCGCGGCGGGCTACCTGCTCAAGCGGATCGACGGCCCCGAGCTGGTTGAGCAGCTGCAGCGGGTGCACGCCGGCGGGGTAGTCCTTGACGCTGCGCTCAGCACCCGGGCCGGGGCGTCGGCTGCCCGGCTCAAGGCCGGCGAGTTCTGGCCCGGCGCATACCTCGGGCTGACCCAGCGGGAGAGCGAGGTGCTCTCGTTGATGGTCACCGGCTCATCCAACCGCGCGATCGCCACCGCACTGGTGGTCGGCGAGGAGACGGTCAAGAGCCATGTGCGCGGCATCTACCGCAAGCTGGAAGTGACCGACCGGGCGGCAGCGGTGGCCACCGCGCTGCGCGAAGGCCTGTTCCGCTGACGCGGAACAGGCTCGTGAGTGTGTAACAGTGTTACACACTCACGAGGGCCACTGCGGCTGAGTTGGGGCCGACCCGATCAGCCAGCGCCTGCTGGCCGTCGGCGACCAGGGCCGGATCGCCATGCCAGGCCTTCAGCGCCGGATCGACCAAAGCGCGCCCGAAGGAGAAGGTCAGCGGCCACGGAGTCGCATGCTGCTGCATCGCGGCCAGGTTCGCGGTCGCCACCTCCGGGGATTGACCACCGGACAGGAATGCCACGCCGGCCAGCGTCTCGGGCACCACTGCCCGCAGCGTGGCCACGGTCTTCTCGGCGACTTCCTCGGGGCTGGCTTGCTGACCCGACGTCGAGCCGGGCACGACCATGTTCGGCTTGAGCACGGTGCCGGCCAGGTCGACCCCGGCATCTTCCAGCTCGAAAAACACCATCTTCAGAGTAGCCGCGGTGACCTCGGCGCAGCGGTCGATGGTGTGGTCGCCGTCCATCAGCACCTCGGGCTCCACGATCGGTACGACGACCGCTTCCTGGCACAGCGCAGCGTAACGTGCCAGCGCATGAGCGTTGGCCCGCAACGCGCGAACGGACGGCTTCCCGTCACCGATAGTGATCACGGCGCGCCACTTGGCGAACCGGGCTCCCCTGGACACGTAGTCGGCCAACCGCTCCCGCAGACCGTCCAAACCTTCGGTGATCTTCTCCCCGGGTGTCAAGGCTAGCGGCTTTGCGCCGGTGTCGACCTTGATGCCAGGCAGGATGCCCAACGCGTGCATGGCGAGCGGGAAGGTGTTCCCGTCGCTGAGCTTCTGGTTGAAGGTCTCGTCGGACAGGATCACTCCGCTGATCCCCTTGTGCAGATCCGGGGTGGTCACGAGCAACTCGCGGTAGGCCCGCCGGTTTTCCTCGGTAACGTCGACCCCGGCCTTCTCCAGCCGGGAGGACATGGTCCCAATGCTCTCGTCGGCCGCGAGGATGCCGCGCGGTCGGCTCACCATCGCCTGGGCAGTGGCGTGCAGCTCCTCGTTCATGACTCTCCCTCCACTGCGACGGGTCGGTCCACGCCGCCTCCACCGACCCTAGACCGAGACCGGCGTGGCATACCTCCCCCGGAGGGTTGATGAGGTGGGGAAGTCACAGTGTGTGCATCGGGCAGAGTCAGGGACGGCCCGAAGATCGCGGCCGAGGACGCTGCAGCGGGACCAGAGGCTGCTGGCCCGTGTGGTTGCCAGCCGGACGCTCGTAGATGCTGGACGAACAGCCAGGTTGCCGCGCCGGAATAGGCGCCGACGGCCGCGTGCCACGGCCGTCGCAGGGGGGTGCCAGGAGCGGGCACCTCGACCAGCCGTCCGTCGGCGATCAGATCGGTAATGGCGTCCCGGGAGACCAGCGCGCAACCCAGCTCGGCCACCGCGCCGGCGACCACCGCCCCGTTGGACCCCAGTACCAGCCGCGGCGGTGCGACGTCCTGAGACTTCAGGTAGGACTCCACCCTCGTGCGGGTTGCCGAACCCTCCTCGCGCAGCAGCCACGGGGTGGCCGCCCAGTCGAATGTCTCGGCGACCGAGGGCGCCGCCGTCACCACGAGCTCGTTGGGTTTGGTGGCGACCACTCGCGCCTCGACTCCTGAGGGCGGCCGTCCGGCGATCACAAGGTCGACCTCGTGGGCGCTGACCAGATCCCACACCTGCGCGCTGGGTGCCACTTCCAGCGCCAGCGCGATTCCCGGATACCGGCGGCGGAACGCGGCCAGCAGCGCGGGCATCAGGTGCTCCCCGGCGGTGGTGACCGCGGCCAGCCGTAACCGGCCCCGCTCCGGGTCGAGCTCCTGGACCGCGGCCGCCGCGCCCTCGTCGAGCAGGCCCAGCACCCGGCGGGCATAGCGGGCGTAGACCGTGCCGGACGGGGTCAGCCGCAGCCCCCGGCCGACCGGCTCTACCAGGGGCACGCCGAGCTCGCGGGCCAGCGCCCCGATCGAGGCCGACACCGCGGACTCGGTCACCGTCAGCCGGCTGGCGGCACCTCGCACCGAGCCGGTCGCGGCCAACGCGACCAAGGTACGCAAACGCGACTCCGTCACAGCAACCTCGCAACCCTGAGTGATCTCTACACAGTCGTTGGTGAAGACTTGATGGACAGACTGATTATTTACCGCCAGGGTCAGTAGGGGACAGACAGTCGTCTCAAGACTCGCCGAGGAGGCGAAGCGTGACTGACACCGAAGCCCCCCAATCCAAGAAAAAGACCGATCGCTGGTCAGCCGGGGTCATCCCCTATGCCGAGATGGGCTACTGGTTGCCCGACTACGAGCCTAAAGACACCGACGTCCTGTGCGCGTTCCGGATCACCCCGCAGCCCGGGGTCCCGCCGGAGGAGGCTGGCGCCGCAGTCGCCGGCGAGTCCTCGACCGCGACGTGGACGGTGGTGTGGACCGACCGGCTCACCAGCTACGACACCTACCAGGCGAAGTGCTACCGGGTGGACGCTGTCCCCAACGCGGAGAACCAGTACATCGCCTACATCGCCTATCACATCGACCTGTTCGAGGAAGGGTCGATCGCTAACCTGACGTCGTCGATCATCGGCAATGTGTTCGGGTTCAAGGCGCTCAAGGCGCTGCGGCTGGAGGACATGCACATCCCGCTGCATTACATCAAGACCTTCCAAGGCCCCGCCCACGGGATCATCATGGAGCGGGAATACCTCGACAAATTCGGTAGGCCGCTGCTCGGTGCCACCACCAAGCCCAAGCTCGGCCTGTCCGCGCGCAACTACGGCCGCGTCGTGTACGAGGCGCTGCGCGGCGGCCTGGACTTCACCAAGGACGACGAGAACATCAACTCCCAGCCCTTCATGCGCTGGCGGGACCGGTACCTGTACTCCATGGAGGCGGTCAACCGCGCCTCGGCGGCAACCGGCGAGGTCAAGGGCCATTACCTCAACGTCACCGCGGCAACGATGGAGGACATGTACGAGCGGGCGGCCTTCGCCAAGGAACTCGGCACTGTCATCATCATGATCGACCTCACCATCGGCTTCACCGCGATCCAGTCCATGGCGAAGTGGGCCCGGGCCAACGGGTGCATCCTGCACCTGCACCGCGCCGGGTATGCCACCTACGCCCGGCAGAAGAACCACGGGGTCAACTTCCGGGTGCTCGCCAAGTGGATGCGGCTGGCCGGTGTTGACCACATCCACGCCGGCACGGTGGTCGGCAAGCTGGAAGGTGATCCGAACGCCATCGCCGGCTACTACGACACCCTCCGGCTGGGTAACCTCAAGGCTAACCCCGTCAAGGGCCTGTTCTTCGATCAGGACTGGGGCTCGATGCCTGGTGTCATGCCGGTGGCCTCGGGTGGGATCCACGCCGCGCAGATGGGTGACCTGCTGCACTACCTCGGCGAGGACGTGGTGCTGCAATTCGGTGGCGGCACGATCGGCCACCCGATGGGCATTGCCGCGGGTGCCACTGCCAACCGGGTGGGGCTTGAGGCGATCATCAAGGCTCGGAATGAGGGTCGGGATTACCGCAAGGAGGCGCAGGACATCCTGAAGGCAGCTGCCAAGAAGAGCCGTGAGCTGGACATCGCCTTGTCGACATGGGGTGACATCTCGTTCAACTACGAGTCGACCGACATGCCTGACGTCGTCGAGACACCGACCTCGACCTGATTGGAGTTGCCGACGATGCATATCACCCAGGGGACTTTCTCCTTCCTGCCTGAGCTCACCGACGAAGAGATCACCAAGCAGATCCAGTACGCGCTGGATAACGGTTGGCCCTGCTCGGTGGAGTTCACCGACGACCCGCACCCCCGTAACACCTACTGGGAGATGTGGGGGCTGCCGATGTTCGACCTCTCCGACGCCGCCGGGGTGCTCGCTGAGGTGAACGAGTGCCGCAAGGCAAAGCCCGAGCATTACATCAGGCTCAACGCCTACAATCCGAATTACGGCAAGCAGACCGTCGCGCTGTCCTTCATCGTGCAGCGACCATCTGACGAGCCCGGCTTCCGGCTAGACCGCACCGAAGCCAACGACCGCGTCATCCGTTACACCCTGCACCCCTACGCCGCTGACAAGCCACACGGCCAGCGGTACAACGGACAACAATGACACCCCCCGACCGGTTACCCGGGAGCGGGATACCCGCTTCTCGTATGGGTTTCGGTATGTCCTCGCCCGGCCGCAATGCGGCCGGGCGAGGGGAACCCGAAGAGACCGGCGACGAAGAACAGACGCTACCGCCGGATGCCGAGGTCGACCTCGCCAAGGAGCGGGCAGAGACCGGTATCGATGAGGTCTTCAATGCCCTGGATACAGAGCTGGTCGGTCTGGCCCCGGTCAAGGGCAGGATCCGGGAGATCGCCGCACTGCTACTGGTCGACCGGGCCCGCGCCCGGTTCGGCGTGTCCACGTCCAGACCGAATCTGCACATGAGCTTCACCGGCAGCCCAGGCACCGGCAAGACCACCGTGGCAATGCGGATGGCCGACATGCTGTACCGGCTGGGCTATTTGCGCCGGGGGCATTTGGTTTCGGTGACCCGTGATGACCTGGTTGGTCAGTACGTCGGGCACACCGCGCCCAAGACCAAGGAGGTCCTCAAGCGGGCGATGGGGGGCGTGCTGTTCATCGATGAGGCCTACTACCTGTACCGCGAGGACAATGAGCGTGATTACGGGCAGGAGTCCATCGAGATCCTGCTGCAGGTGATGGAAAACCACCGCGAGGACCTCGTAGTAATCCTCGCCGGCTACAAGGATCGGATGGACTCCTTCTTTGCGGCCAACCCCGGAATGAGCTCCCGGATCGCGCACCACATCGATTTCCCTAACTACACGCTCGACGAGTTAGAGGACATCAGCAAGCTCATGGTCCAGGCGGAAGGTTACTGCCTCAACCCAGAGGCTGAGAAGACCCTCCGGGAATACCTGCAGCGCCGCAAGGACCAACCTCGATTCGCCAACGCTCGCAGCGTCCGTAATGCGATAGAGCGAGCTCGGTTGCGCCAAGCGAGTCGGCTGATGGCGACCGATCATCCAGTCGGCAAGGCGGAACTCATTACGCTGATCCCGGAGGACTTCCTCGGCAGTCGAGTCTTCGCTGAGGCCAACGCGGAAACGTCTAACGAATAAGGAAACGCCTACCGGCCCTATTAGCTGCTACAACAGCTCGGTAGGAAGGCTGGTGTACTCCTTGCGCAGGTGGTTTAGGGTTGGATGCTCGTTCGGCCAACGGAAAGCGTCAATGGCGGTGACGGGTCGGATACCGGTGGCGGCGTTGGTAGCGAATACGGCATCCACGTCGGCCAACTGTTCACGGGTGATCGGTGCTGTAGTGGCATGCTCGTCCCGAGCTTGACAGATCAGTCTCATGGTCACGCCGGGAAGGCAGTCCGCCTGGGGCCAAACGATCCGGTCGCCGTCGACAAATCCGACGTTCGACGTGGCTGCTTCGGTGATGGTGGCGTCGGCGTTGACGAACAGCGCGTCGTCAAAATTGTTGCGCTGCGCGATGCGCTTGCGTTGAAGGGAGCCGAACAGCCCGACGTGTTTGACGTGAGGCATATCGCGGCGATAGATAGCGGACTGCAGGCGCAGCGCGGGAAGTGGGAGGTGCTCGGCTGGTCGGGTTGTGATCAGGACCTGTGGTTGCGCGTCCACCCCAAGGCGCTCGAGTTGGAGGGCGGGATCGAATACGGTCACCCGGACCACCACTGGTCGGCTGATGTCCGCCAGCGCGTGGCGAATGAGGTGCCGGATGCGGTCGACGTCGAGATCGGCATTAAATACCTGGTGGCAGTCACGCATCAAGCGCTCCAGGTGCAGTGAAAGACCGCGTACCCGATGATTGTCGACTCTCATCGAGGTGAAGTGACCGTAGTTGATCAGCGCCAAGGCCTCGATCTGGTCTGGCTCAGCTGGAACGCCGTTCAGCTCCGCCACGGCCGGGCCCGTCTCAGCGCCGCGCTGACGGGGGCGGCACGACGGGGCCGCAGTCTCCGTCCGGCGCGTCGTCGAGATCCACGATCACCGGTGCATGATCGCTGGGGGAGCTGCCCTTGCGGGCCTGGCGGTCCACCCACGCCGCGCACGTCCGCGCCATGACGTCTGTGCCGGCGAGCACCAGGTCAATCCGCATTCCCCGGTCCTGGTGGAACATGCCGGCTCGGTAATCCCAGTAGGTGAAGATTCGCTGCCCGGGCCAGCGTTCCCGCACCACATCGTGTAACCCGAGGGCCCGCAGGGCTTCCCGTTCCGGGGGTGTGACATGGGTGGACAGGGCGTAGGCGGCTGGGTCGTACACGTCCTCGTCAGCCGGCGCGACGTTCATGTCGCCACAGATGACAGTCGTCGCAGGATTCCCGGCGGCCACGGTAGCTCGTAGCGCGGCCAGCCAGTCGAGCTTGTAGCGGTAGTGCGGGTCGCCGGGGGTTCGGCCGTTGGGCACGTACACCGAGCTGACCCGCAGCCCTGCGCAGCTGGCGGACACCGCCCGCGCTTCGGGGTCTGGACCCTGCCCTACCGGATTGACAGGTTCGTCGAGC
>DASVWA010000426.1:0-3126 GCA_036389855.1 Pseudonocardiaceae bacterium | reverse complement strand
CGCCAGCACCGGATCACGCCGGGTGACCAGGTACAGCGCGCACAAGGACACCAGGTACACCAAGCTGGTGGACAACCCGATGCCGGTAAGGCCGAGTTGCGGCAGGAACCACGTGCCGTGGATGAAACACCAGTTCAGTCCCGCATTCACCGCAATGGAGGCCACGGTGATCCACACCAGTGCCTGCGGACGGTGCATCCCCACGGTGTACTGGCGGATCACGTTGAACCACAGGCACGGCACCAGGCCGGGCGCGAGCGCGAGGGACATCTGCTGGGCCGGCTTGACCACCGCCGGATCCTGACCGAACCAGACCAGCGCGTGGCTGAGCCCGATCAACACTGCCGCGCCGAGCACCCCGGCCGTGGTGGCCACCACCAGCCCGGCACCCACCAGCTCCCTGAGCTGGGCTGGACGGCCCATCGAATCGCGGGCGTTGGCGGCGGCCACCTGGTTGCCCACCGCGGTGACCAGACCAACGCCCATCGTGCGGACCTGGTTGAACAGCACGATCGCCAAGCCACCCGCGGCCAGCGCCGTTGTGCCGATCAGTCCCATCATCACGGTGTCCGTGGTGGTGAGCGCAACCTGAGCAAGCTGGGTGAGCGCAATCGGTACCGCCAACGCGGTGAGCTGCCTGCTATCGGCCCAAAATCCGGCCTTACCACATCGCTCAGGCATAGAGCCCTCACTGTATGTAAATGATTTTGTTACGCTTGCGAGTTACGGCACTTTAGGTTAGGCATTCCATACACTCGTTCGAGCGAAGGATGCCACTCGAAGTGACCATAACTAGGCGACAGCTGTTGCGGACCGGTGCGGGCATGGGCGCAGGTTTACTACTCGCCGCCTGCACGTCAAGCCGCGAGGGTGCAGGTTCCGGGTCCGCCGCCGGGTCGCCGCAACGTGGCGGGACGCTGCGCGTCGGCGCCCTGGGCAGAACCTCAGCGGTCACCCGTGATCCGCACGGGGTGCAGGCCAACGAGAGCGACTACCTGATCATCTCCCTGCAGTACGACTGCCTGACCGCCCCTGGCTCGGACACCACCGTGGCCCCGCGACTGGCGACATCCTGGGAGAGCACCGATCTACGCAGCTGGCGGTTCACGATCGCCGAGAACGCCCGCTTCCATGACGGCACCCCGTGCACGTCTGACGATGTGGTGTGGTCGCTGCGGCGGCTGCGCGAGACACCGTCGGGGGCCAGCCGGTTGCCCGGCGTCGACGTGCAAGACATCAAGGCCGACGGTCCCGGGGCAGTGGTGCTCACCTCCAACTATCCGAACAGCGCGCTGCCGCTGCTGACCCGGCTGACCACCTTCGTGCTCGAAAAGGACACCACCGAGGTCGCGAATGCGCCCGGAACCGGACCGTTCCGGCTGGAGTCCTTCCGGGACGGCAATGCCCGCTTGGTCCGCAACGACAGCTGGTACCGCGGCGACGTGCTGCTGGACGCGATCGAGGTGCGGATCTTCGAGAGCCCGCAGGCGATGACGAACGCGCTGCTGACCGGTCAGATCGATCTCGCGTCGAACGTCGGCGCAGTCGCCGCGAGAAGCGCCCAGGGCAACTCCGAGGTGAAGATCATCCGTCGCCCGGACGACATGGCGATGCCGATCGTGATGCGGGCGGCGGACGGCCCGTACGCCGATGTCCGGGTACGCGAGGCGCTGCGGCTCGCAGTCGACCGCGAGGCGATGGTCCGGCAGGTGCTCAGCGGGTTCGGTAGACCCGCCAACGACGTCCTGGGCACCGGCGATCCCGACTACGCCAGCGACCTGCCGCAGCGGCGGCGCGATGTGCGACGCGCCGAGCAGTTGCTCGACGCAGCCGGCTTCGACCGCAACCGGCGCTACCAGCTGTTCACGACTGAGGACATTTCCGGTCTCGCCGAGTCCGCTGTCCTTTTCGCCACCCAGCTGCGTGACATCGGCGTCACGATCGACGTGGTGAAGCAGGAGTCGAACAAGTTCTGGGAAGAGACCTGGCTGAAGGCGCCGCTCTACACCACGTACTGGGGAACCAACGACTCCGTGGTGTTCTTCGCAGCCAAAACCATGATCTCTGACGCCGCCCAGAACGAGGCCGCCTGGACCGACCCTGCCTTCGACCGGGCCTATCAGCAGGCGGTCAGCACGGCAGACCCCGCACGGCGCAAGCAACCACTGCACGAATTGCAGCGGATCCAGTACGAACGCTCCGGCTACCTGCTGTGGGGCATGGCAGATGGGGTGGACCTGGCCACCACCAAGGCCCAGGGCTTGCCCGCGCTAGGAGGCTACGGGCGGGTTCAGCTCGAGGGCACATGGCTCACCGCTTGAACCTGCGCCCACCAGCGTCCGGCCCGCTATCACCACTGTGGCTGTTGGCGGGTCTGATCACCCGTCGGGCCGGGTTGCTGTTTGCTCTGCTCGCCATCGTGTTCATCGCCGTGGAGATCCTGCCCGGCGACGCAGCCAGCTCTACTGTGGACCGTGGAGCCTCGGCAGCGGCGGTCGCGGCGCGGCGGGCGGAGCTCGGGCTGGACCAGCCGGTCGCTGTCCGGTTCCTGCGCTGGATGCTCGCCCTGCCGACCGGTGACCTCGGGGTGTCGGCACGCGGCGAGCAGGTGTCGGGAATCGTCGTCCGGCACTTCCCCAACACGCTGCTGCTCGCCGGCCTCGCCATGGTCGTGACCATCCTCATGGCCATCACCCTTGGCGGCATCGCCGCGATCCGACCCGGCAGCAGGCTGGACCGGCTGATCTCCACGTCGGCCACGATGGTGATCGCGCTGCCGGAGTTCGTCGTGGCCGGCCTTCTGGTGCTGGTATTCGCGTTGTGGTTTCGCCTGCTGCCCGCCGTGACCGTGACCTCTTTCGACGGCGGCATCGCGCCGGAGATGCTCGTGATGCCGGTGCTCGCGCTGGCTGTGCCCCAGATCGGTTGGAACAGCAGGATCGTGCGCGGCGCGCTGCTCGACGAAGCCCGGGCTCCGCACGTCGAGTCCGCCATCATCGACGGGCTGACCGCCTATCAGGTGATGCTGCGCCACGTGCTGCCCGGCGCACTGCCCACCATTGCCGCGGGAGCCGCGACCTCGGTCGGAGTGCTGCTGGGTGGCGCCGTGGTGGTCGAGACGATCTT
>DASVWA010000425.1:0-10269 GCA_036389855.1 Pseudonocardiaceae bacterium | reverse complement strand
CGCGATATTGATCATCAACGGCTCGACTGGCTGCGCGGTGATCGGTAACGCCACAGCCGGCGGCGTACCCACTGTGGAGGTCGACGGTGCTTCTCGACCAGGCTTCCGTCAGGATGGCAACAGCCCTGCCTGACCAGATGCCCGTCTAGGCTGCGCCGATCCGGCGGAAACCTGCCCGCAACGCGACGGATACGTACGCTGAATCCATGCTGCTGAATGGGATAAACCACGTCGCGGTGCTCACCAACGACACCGCCCGCCTGCACACGTTCTATCGTGAGGTCTTCGACGCGACGGTGTCGCTCGACTCCGAAGTATCCCCCGGTGTGCGGCTGTCGTTCATCGACATCGGGCCGAACTCGGAGCTCAACGTCTTCCACATCGACGGCAACACGGAGGCACAACGGCAGACGCCGATGTTCGGACGGGGCCGCATTGACCATCTCGGCCTTCAAGCCGCGTCGTTCGATGCCTTCGAAGAGATCCGCCGACGGCTTATCGCGTGCGGCGCGAGCGACGGGTTCGTCACCGACTTCGGACCCGTACTCAGCGTCTTCTTCCGCGATCCGGATGGGCTCGAAGGCGAGGTCTGTGTTGCTAACCCGGACGCCCAGCCCGGGGTTTTCAATCCACCTGGGACGCCTGCGACTCGCTTCGCAACCTGAGGCGACGTCACTTCGGACAAGTCGCGGCGGTTATTAGCGGGAACAGGTGCCCCTAGTCACACGCCGTCACGGAGTACGACCTGCTGGCCTTCCTTGAGGCCGGAGATGACCTGGGTGCGATCGTCTCCGACTAGGCCCGCTTGGAACCTGACCTGTTGCTGTACGCCATCGGCATCGACGATGGTGACGGAGCTTTGGTCGCCTCGCTTGCGAACAGCCGAGTTAGGAACGGTGAGAACGTCCTCGACCTGGTTGGTCACCACCCGTGTTTGAGCGGTTTGACCATCCTTGAGTCGCGGATCGGTCTCGTTCAGCACGACTGTGACGTAGTAATTAATCACGCTGGAGATGCTGCTGCCAGTGGGAGCAACGGCGACCACCGTCCCGGCCCGGGTAAGATCCGGCACGGCGTCGAATGATATGTCTACCTTCTGGTTAGGAGCGACCTTCGCAGCGTCAGATTCCTCGAACGGAACAACCACCTGGAAGGTGTTGATTTCGCTGAGGACCAGGAACTGGTTGCCACCTGGACGCTGAGGACCGTTGTCCGAATTGCCAAGAGAGACGCTGCTGTTCGCCCCCCCGCCAGCGACTCCGGGAATGGGAGCAAAGCTGCCCGGCGCGAGTGGAGTGGTGTTCTGGCTGGGGCCGATGTACTCCCCCGGCACGCCGTTGATGACGGACACGGTGCCCGCGACCGGGGCGCGCAGCACGGTATTGTCCACATCCCGCTGAGCAGCAGCGACCTGGGCTTGCGCGCTGGCCACCAGCGCAACCTGCTGTTCGATGTCGAACGGCCGGTCCGAGCGCACAGCGTCGAGATTGTTCTGCGCGGCGATCACGCTCTGGCGGGCATTCTCGATCGAGACCTGACCGGATGCGCGATCAACATTCAGCTTCTGGTGCGTGGCGTCGAGAGCGGTCTTGTCGGTCATCACCTGGCGACGGCCGTTGACGACCGCCTGCTGGTCCGTCGGGATCCGGTTACATGCCGGGTTGCCGTTGGCACTGCCGGCGGGACCTGGCGGGGTGGTACCCACGCCTGCGGGACCTACGCGGGCGGGGTTGTCCAGCTCTGCCTGAGCAGGTCCCACACCAACCGACGAGTCAGGCCGCCCGTCCTGAGCACCTGAGCCGTTACCGGGCGGGGGCGGGGCGTAGGGAATACCCCCGGTTGCGGCGCAGGATACCTGATCGGCACGCAACTGTTCCTGAGCCTTGTTCAGCAGGAAAGTGTCGAAGTCCAACTGCCGGTTCGCCTGGTCTACCGCCGAGCCGTCGGCAGCCAGCTGCGTATCGACCAGCCTCTGCGACGCCACCAGAATTTGCCGGGCTTGGTCGAGCGCTTCTCCTGCGCCCTCAACCGTCGTCGCATTGACAAGCTTGCCGAACAATGCCTGCTGGGAATTCAGCTGCCCCTGCAGCTGATTCAACGTCTGCCGAAGCTCGAAGTCATCGGTGCGCGCCAAGACCTGGCCCGGGCTCACCCGATCCCCGACCTTGACCAGCACCTCTTCGAGCTGCCCGCCTTTCGGGAACCCCAAGTTCTTCTCGGTGATGGCGGCCAACGAACCGGACGCGGACACCTTCGTGACGACCGCGCCCCGCTCCACCCGTCCGGTGGGCGGAGCTGACGGTTCGCTGCCGCACGCAACTCCCGCACCCAGCACAGCCACCAACCCGAGCGCCGCCAAAATCCGGGCAGTGTGGGCCCGAGCTGGTGACTGCGGTGTCGGGCTGGTCGGGATCGTTGTCACAGCGAGGTTCCCCCCTGTCATCGGCTTCTTCGCTGTGCAACGCCTGAGAACGCGGTGAGTTACGGGGTGTTACGCGCCGGAGCGGGTGAGTCGTGCCAGTCACTGGTAACGGAGCGCTTCGATGGGCCGTAGCCGGGCGGCGCGGTTGGCCGGGTAGCCGCCGGCGATAAGGCCGATCGCGAGACTGATCGCGAACGAGACCACGATGGAGGGGATGGTCACGGCGGGGGCGAACGACTCGAAGGTGGGGCCAAAGGAGGGCGCAATGCGGGCGCCGAGCGCCGACAGGCCCACCCCGGCGACAACACCGATAAGCCCGCCGATGCCTGCCAACACGATGGACTCGATAAGGAACTGTTCGAGAACCGCGCGCCGGGTGGCGCCGATCGCTTTTCGGATTCCTATCTCCCGGGTTCGCTCGGTGACCGAGACCAGCATGATGTTCAGGACTCCGATAGCGCCGACGAGCAACGAGATCGCGGCGACGGCCGCGGTGAACAGGGTGAGGATGCGCAGGACCTGATTGAACGAGTCAAGCCTGCTGCGCAGGGATTGGACCTCGAAATCCCGGTTGGCGGAGTCCTTGATCCGGTGCCGGTCACTGAGAATGCGGATCACTTCATCCTGGGCGGCGGGCACTGCGGACGCTTGGGTCGCTTGCACGATGATCTGGTTGATCTTGTCGCCACCGCCGAAGATGTAGCGGCGCGCGGTGTCCAGCGGCATGACCGCGACGCTGTCGCCGGGTTCACCAACGGACTGCATCACCCCGATGACCCTGAAGGTCTGGCGATTCATCCGGACGGTCTGGTTCAGCGCAGCCACGGGATCATCGCCGAAGAGGTAGGTCGCCACGCTGGATCCCAGCACGACAACTTTGGCGCCGATACGGGCCTGGGCCTCGTCGAAGAACGACCCCGCCGCCACGTCCTGGTTGTTCACCTCCATCCAACTCTCGGTGGAGCCGACGACGTTCGCCCGGAACCTCCAGGCGTCGGTCTCGATCAGCGCTCTACCGGCAGTGGCGGGGATCACGGTCTCGATTTGATCGGAAAGCGCTGGGTCCTGCAACGCCGTGACGTCCGCATCGATCAGATCCTTCGGGGCGGCACCGCCGGGGACGTTGCCCGTCGTTGGCACGATGGTGATGAGGTTGGCCAGGGGTTCGAGTTGCGCATTGACCGAGGTCTTCAGGCCATTGCCGAGAGCAACCAGCAGGATCACCGCCGCAACGCCGATGATGATGCCGAGCATGGTCAGCGCGGAGCGCAACCGATTGGCGCGTAGCCCACGCATCGCGATCCGCAGCGCCTCCCGCAGATTCACGCGCTGACCTCCGACCGGTTCCGTTGCACCTGATCGCTCACGATGCGCCCGTCGCGCAGCCGCA
The DNA here is from genome assembly GCA_036389855.1 of Pseudonocardiaceae bacterium. Classification (GTDB taxonomy): domain Bacteria; phylum Actinomycetota; class Actinomycetes; order Mycobacteriales; family Pseudonocardiaceae. Next base: position 6,457 of record DASVWA010000425.1, on the reverse strand, counting down.
CGACCCGTTTGGCGAATCGGGCGATGTCCTCTTCATGGGTGATGATCACAACCGTGCGGCCGGCATCGTTCAGCGCTGCGAGCAACTTCAAGATCTCGACGCTGGATGCGGTGTCGATATTGCCCGTGGGCTCGTCAGCAAGCAGCAACGTGGGATCGTTGATCAACGCCCTCGCTATCGCCACCCGCTGCTGCTGGCCGCCGGATAGCTCATTGGGCATGTGCTTTGCGCGGTCCTCCAACCCGACCTGCTCCAGCACTGACCGGGCTCGCGCGCGTCGATCTCGCACTCCGGCGTAGACCAACGGCAGCTCGACGTTGCGGATCGCGCTCGTGCGCGGGACGAGGTTGAACGACTGGAACACAAACCCGATCTTTCGACTGCGGATCTTGGCCAGCCGGTTGTCGCTGAGAGTGCTGACATCGATGCCGTCGAGCAGGTAGCGCCCGCTGGTGGGGATGTCCAGACAGCCCAGGATGTTCATAAGCGTGGTCTTGCCCGATCCGGACGGACCCATGATCGCGACCAGGTCACCGTCATCGATGGCCAAGTCGATACCATCGAGTGCTCGTACCTCGACCGAACCCATCCGGTAAACCTTGGTGACATCCTCAAGCTCGATCATTTCACTCCCTCCTGCACCTCGAACGCCATCGGGGTCCGGCGACCAACGCGCGAGCTATTAGCCCGTCGATCACGCCCGGCCGGCCAGCGGGCGTTACGAGCAGTCCTTCCGTCTGTCAAGCTCTGGCTCCGCCAGCGGGCAGTGGACGACCACGGTCTGGGTGATGGCGCATATATCACGAGCGCACCAACCCATCCGGGCCGGACCTTGGGGTGGGAGGGGACGTCACCCACCGTACACGGTCGAGATCGACGCTACCGCCTCGCGCCCGTTACGCAAAGTACTGAAACACATACACGTATGGGTCTTTTTGTAGGCCGAAATGAACGCTCGGCCCTGGATTGCCGGCTGTGCTGCAGCGACGCAGCGGGCTTCCAGAGGCGCGCAGACCGAGACCGCGTTGCAAAACAGCAGCTCTACCGCCCGGGGTACGGCCGCGGCAACCACACCGCCACCCATCGAAGGACTGACCGATGCTACTGCGATCGGTTCCTGGTAGGTGCCGTGACATGCTGTCACCGATCCCGTGGCGCCCGTAAGCCGACTCTCGTCCCTACCGATCGACCACGACGCTCTGCAGTGAGGCCACAAGCGCAGTCGCGAGCTTGGGAATCCGACGACCGCTTGGAGGATCGGCTCGGTGTCGCCAACCCATGGGTCGTGGTCGGCACCGGACAGTTCGAGCAGCTGGGCGCCAGGGATGTTTCGGCCAGATAACGGCTGTTCTCGGGCGACATCCAGGCGTCCTCGGTGTGCGTGATAACCAGCCAGGAGCAGTTGCCAGTGGGAGCAGTTGCCGGTTTTTGGAAGGCTGCACCGGCGTGCTCAGCGGCCGTCGCCCGGCCGGCGGTAGCGGCGCATCGCGGTGGGGTAGCCGACGATCGCGGCGTCGTAGACCGGGATGGCTAGTTCCGCGGCCAGCTGGCGGGCGACTGCCGGTGAGCCGACCCGGCGACGGATCCACTCGCCGTCAATGGCCACAGCCACGGTGGTGGTGTCCGTCGCGGTCGTTTCAGGCTCCACGTAAAACTCAACACCGATCCGGCTGGCGACGAAACGACGCAGATCGGCCAGGTCGGTTGGGCTCGCCTCCCGGTCCAGCATGCTTTGGTAGCCCCCGCGCCGGGCGCGGATATCTTGTTGGGTCGTGAGGTGGCCTGCCCTCCGTTGAAATAGCCGTCGCAAGTAACTCCTCAAGCCCACTCTTCGACTTCCTCCCTTCCTGGCTAGACCTCCGCGCCAATGCTTGGCGTGGCAGCGAAGCATGAGCCCACCGTGGCCGATCTGTCATCCACCATGCAACAGCGCCCATGGGCCAGACCACTTCGCGGTCGCGTTGCGGGCACAAGCCCGGGGTGATTGGCGTGGCTAGGGTGCCGGGGTGCTGAGCATCGGTAATGACTCCTACCTCCGCTACCCCACTCTGTACGGCGACCTGGTGGGTTTCGTCGCGCAGGACGACGTGTGGCTCGCTCCGTTGGAGGGTGGGCGGCCGTGGCAGTTGACCTCTGACCACGTCCCAACTAGGGACCTGCGCTTCTCCCCCGACGGTGAGCACTTGGCCCACCTCAGTCAGCGCGACGGGGTACCGGAATTGCACGTCGTGGCCACCGCAGGAGGGCCGTCGGTGCGTACGACGTGGTTGGGTGACGCCCACGCCCGCGTGCTGGGTTGGGCGGACACGGGCCGGGTGCACGTGGCCTCTGCCGTGGGGGAGCCGTTGCGCCACCGCACGTGGGCTCGTGCTGTGCCGCTGGACGGTGGACCCGCTGAGCGTCTGCCGTACGGTCCGGTCACCGCGTTGGACGTCGCGGCGGGGACCGGGGTGGTGCTCGGCACCGGGTTCGGCGGGCGCCGGCGCGACTACGCGATGTGGAAGCGCTATCGCGGCGGCACCGCTGGGCGGTTATGGATCGACCGCCAGGGCGTGGGGGTCTTCGTCCGGCTGCTGCCGGAGCTGGACGGCCAGCTCACCGCGCCCATGTGGGTGGGCGGGCGGGTGGCGTTCCTGTCCGACCACGAGGGCGTAGGCAACGTGTACTCCGTGCTGCCGGACGGCTCCGGCTTGCGCAGGCACACCGACCATGACGACTACTACGCCCGGCATGCCACCACCGATGGCGAGCATGTGGTGTACGCCGCCGCCGGCGAGCTCTGGCTACTCAACGACCTCGCCGCCGACTCCCAGCCGCGCCGGCTGGAGCTGCGCACCGGAGGACCCAGGGCGGCGCGCATTTCGGTCCCGGTGCCCGCGGGCAAGCACCTGGGTGACGTCGCCGTCGACCGCACCGGCCGGGCGAGCGCGGTGGAGGTGCGGGGCAGCGTGCAGTGGGTGACACACGCAGACGGCCCCGTGCGCACCCTCGCGACCGGCTCGGGCGTGCGTGCCCGGCTACCCCGGCTGCTCGGCGAGGACGTGGTGTGGGTCAACGACACCGAGGGTGAGGACGCGCTGGTCGTATCCGCCTGGGACGGCTCCACCAAGCGAACCCTGGCAGCAGGTCAGCTGGGGCGGGTGATGGACCTCGCGGCTGCCCCAGACGGCAGACGGCTCGCGGTGGCCACCCACGACGGACGAGTGCTGCTGGTCGACTCTTCCACGGGCGCGGACACTGATCTGGCCCGGACAGACAACGGCGCCGTGGAGGACCTGGTGTTCTCCCCCGACTCCCGGTGGCTGGCCTGGACACACCACGGCCCGCACCCGCTGCGTCAAATCAAGCTGGCCCGGGTGTCCGACGGCACCGTGGTCGATGCCACTCCTCTGCGCTTCGTCGACTCCAAGCCCACCTTCACCCCGGACGGCCGGCACCTGGCGTTCTTATCCACCCGCACCTTCGACCCCGTGTACGACGAGCAAGTCTTTGACCTGTCCTTCCCCGCCGGCACCCGCCCGCAGCTGCTGCCGCTGGCGGCCAGCACCCCGTCGCCGTTCGCCCCCACGGCGCAGGGTCGCGCCAGCACGCCCGCCGAGGACCGCCAGGACGTCGACGAGGTGACCGTAGTAGTGGATCTCGACGGCTTGATAGAGCGCGTCGTCGCCGTGCCGGTGCCCGCAGCGCGGTACTCCTCGATGATCGCGTCGAAGGGCGGCTTGGTGTGGCTGCGAAAGCCGCTGCACGGCTTGCTCGGCGACGACCTCGCCACCCCGGACGCCGACGCCCCACGCCCGGTGCTCGAACACCTGAACCTAGCCACCGGCACATTGACCGTGCTCGCCGAGGGCGTCGACGACGTCTGGGCCAGCGGCGACGGCACGCGCCTGGTCGTCCGCGACCAGGAGGAGCTGCGAGTGTTGCCCGCCGAGCACCCGGCCGCCAAGGACGCCCAGCGCGGCGACCCGTCGGCAGCCGTCGACGTCGACCTGTCACGGGTACGCGTCCAGGTGACACCGGCCGCGGAATGGCGGCAGATGTTCGAAGAGACCGGGCGCCTGATGCGCGACCGCTTCTGGGTGGCCGACATGGCCGGCAACGACTGGCCTGGCCTACTGGCGCGCTACCGGCCGCTGCTAGAGCGAGTCGCTACCCGCGATGACCTCTCTGACCTGCTCTGGGAAGTACAAGCCGAACTAGGCACGTCGCACGCCTACGAGATGCCCCCCGAGAGCCCGGCGCAGGCCGAGCGGCGACTGGGCCACCTCGGCGTCGACCTTGAACGCGGCGAGCACGGGCTGTGGCGGATCACCAGAGTTCTACCCGGGGAAAGCTCCGCAGGAGCCGGCCGCTCACCATTGCGCACACCGGGTGCAGCAGTGCGACCCGGAGAGGCGCTGGTCGAAATCGACGGACGCACCGTCGACTCGGTGACCGGACCCTGGCCGCTGCTGGTAGGCACCGCAGGCAAGCCCGTCGAGCTCCGGCTGCGGGCAGCCGGCTCCGACGACGAACGCACCGTCGTCGTGATCCCCGTGGCCGACGAGATGCCCCTGCGCTACCACGACTGGGTGGTCGATCGCCGCGCCGCGGCGCACAGGGCCACTGAGGGCAGGGTGGGCTACCTACACGTGCCGGACATGATGGCGCTGGGCTGGGCGCAGCTGCACCGGGACCTGCACACCGAGATGTCCCGCGAAGCGGTGGTGCTCGACGTGCGCAGCAACGGCGGCGGGCACACCTCGCAGCTGGTGGTGGAGAAATTGGCCCGCGAGCTCACCGGATGGATCGTGCCCCGCGGCAAGCTGCCTCACACCTATCCCAGGAACGTGCGACGGGGCCCGCTTGTCACCATCGCCGACGAGAACGCGGGCTCTGACGGCGACATCATCACCGCGATGATTCAGGAACGCGGCCTCGGCCCGGTCGTGGGCACGCGCACCTGGGGCGGTGTGGTCGGTATCGAGCCTGCAACCAAACTGGTGGACGGCTCCACCGTAACCCAGCCCCACTACGCCATGTGGATCCTGAACCGGCGCTGGTCGGTGGAAAACCACGGTGTCGACCCCGACGTGGAGGTACCCGTGCCACCGCAGGCGTGGGCCCAAGGCCGAGACCCGCAGCTGGACACCGCGCTAGAGCTGGCGCTGGCGGCCTTGGCGCAGACCCCCGCAGCCACCGCGCCGACCACAGACGACCGCCCGTCCACCGCGACACCGCCCCTGCCGCCCCGGCACTGAACAGGCTATTCGAGGCCCAAGCGCACGACGTCGTCACGACCAATGGCACGGCAACGTTGCACGATGTTGAGGAAGGTGTGACCAAACCGCTGGTCACAAATAGCAACCCAGACACACTAAACAGTCCCCGGGAAGATCTCCCGGGGACTGTTTAGCTGGTAGCGGGGGCAGGATTCGAACCTGCGACCTCTGGGTTATGAGCGACGTGGGCAGCGTCTCCCCAGTAGCGCCACGTCCCCCCAGTACTGGCTCGGATCAGCGAAAACCGGCGCAGTGGTGTTGATCTGTCTCACCCGTTCCCACCCCACGCAACGCGATCCGTTTACAGCTCCGTTTACCACCGTCGATGACCGTCGCGACAAGGTCGCGAATGGGGCCCAGATGAACAGTGGCAGCAGTCTCTTGGCGATCAGTCCGATCATGACTACGTCCGCGAGTCGTCGGTTGTTGGCGCGGTACGGGTGCCGGTCCGCTTCGTGGCCCCTCGCTCCCAAAGCGGTGCCCGGAGGTTGGACAGCGTCTGCTACCTGGGCCAACATCGTGGCCCATCCCGACCCGGAACAGCGACGTAAGCACCGGGCTGCCGGCACTGGTGTGGACTACGCCGAGGGCATCCGGTTAACCGACCCGCGCCGCATGGCGGTGTACTTCGCGAAGTACGGCGCAGCGGGGCGCAAGGATTACCAGCACCACGTGCCCCGCGAGTGGCTTACGAGTGTGCTGATCTGCGATCAGTGCCGGCTGCGAGTATCCCGAAGACCGCGACGAGTGCCCAGACTGCGGCTGCTTCGATGCTGAGCTTGTCGACACTGGCGGCGGTCCCGGCCGATTCTGGGGTTACCGCGGCCTACCTCCCATACTCGCCATCCGCCAGGTCACCCCAGCGGTGGGCATTGCTGCTGGGCGGATACTCCGCCGCTGGTACCGCGCAAGGGGCTTAACTAAGCAAGTTCTCCGTCCCCGGCTTGATCAGGTGACCGGTCGAGTCGTTTACCGACGCAGCACCGTTCGGAAGCGATTGTTCTGCAACAACCGCGGTTCATCACCGTCAACGACGGACCGGCGCTCGCCTCCCAGCTCGCCCGTTACCTGTTAGGTCTGGAATCACCGGTGATCAACGAGCGGCTGTCGAGTTCCTTCGCCGGATGAATCCCTCACCCGGTCCAAGGCCGAGCTCTTAAGGAGCCTAAGGTCAAGGGTCGCGCAGCGGTCGCGCA
>DASVWA010000424.1:0-10887 GCA_036389855.1 Pseudonocardiaceae bacterium | reverse complement strand
GATCACGCGCTGCGCCGCGCGCGAACTTATGTGGAATCTGCGGTCAACGCTAGACAGCCGGATACGGTCCGAGAATGGATCCGGTTGGCCCCCATTGGCACAGCGAAGTGTCAGGTCGGCGAAGTGTCAGGTCGGCGTTTGATCGGCCCAGTAGGCCTCGAGCCGGTCGGCCAGGTCCTTCGGTCGGCTGAGGGCGACGAGATGCCCGCCAGGCATCTCGTCGGGTGTGACGCCTAGGCGGTCTTGGGCGACCCGGCGTTGGAACTCCACGGGGAAGAAGCGGTCGTCGCGGCCCTGGAGGAACCTTGTGGGAACCCTGGGCCAATGTCGGAGTGGCCACGGCTGCGCGAACGGTGTTCCAGACTGAACTGGCTCTCCCCGAGCCAGCGCCTCGGCTGTCACATCGGGTGGAACGTCGTGGAAGAAGGCGTCGAGCAGGTCCTCATCGTCGTGGAGCACCCTGCCGTCGCGAGCAGCTTGCTCCGCTTTGGCCTGGGCATGCCCTGTATCGGCCCACCAGTCGCCCGGGGACTCGCCCGGTGCGGGGATCATGGCGTTGAGGAGCACCAGCAGAGCCACCGGCACCCGCTCACACACCAGCGGGGCGGTGAACCCCGCCAACGACTGCGCCACCACGACGACGTCGGTACGGTCGCCGATGGCGTCGACCACCGTGTCGGCATATTCGGTCAAACCAGCCGAATCGTCGGCAGCCGGCAGGTCGACGGCCACGACGTCGTGGCCTCGCTCCCGCAGCTCGGCGACCAGCAGGTGCCAATACCAGGCGACGCCTCCAGCACCGGGAATCAATACATAGCTCGTCATGGATACCTCCTTGCCAGCGCCAGTGGCCGGTGCAGCGCGGCAGCCGAGAGGAACCCCGGGCCGCAGTCACGATGTCTATGACTGCTGGCGCCCCCCGGAATCATCGGGACGGCTGTCGCAGCCTTATCAATCACGTAATCGATCACCGGGCTGTCCGAGCGCGGGCAACGTTCCAACGCACCCAGCTTGCCTCGAACTGCGCCCGCACCGCCGCGAGATCGGCGACGTGCTCAAGGTCACCGGCTGCAGCGAGCGCGTCGTTGAGCGGTACGTTGACCACGATCCACAGCAGCATCCGCCGGCTGCCGCCGGCCAGCTGCAGTAGCCCCGCCAGCGCGGTCACCAGGGGTGCGCCGAGGAAGGTGGCGAAGAACCAGCCGTTGAGAATCGCCACGTTGATCTCTTGCATACCGCTGACGAAGGTGCGGTCGTCCGTGCGATTCAGAAGGCGTAGAACAGTCCAGCGATCAGACCCATGGCTACAGTCGCCGCGACCAGCGTCGCGCCACGGGACAGCTCAAGCATGTCGTCGTCCTCACTGGGGCCAGACGCCGGTGGCCGCGACGGCTCGCGCGTTAATCGGCGAAGTCATGGGAATCGGCGAAGTCATGCGGCCGCCGCGCGCGCATCGTTGCAGCAGCGCCGCGCCGTCACCGGCCAGCCGCTCGACGAACGCCCGGCCGATCCCTCCCTGACCCGCCAGTCACTAGCGCGCTCTGACCGTCGAGTACACGCATCTTCGGCTTCCCTGAACGTCGACGGGCTCATCACAACCTTGATCTTCACGACCACGGCGAGCGTGTTCCCGACCGACCTTTGGCACGATGGTTTCATGGAACTGCGCCGAGCCGACGGCGACGACTGGGAGCGGATCTGGCCGATCTGGCACGAGGTGGTTGCGACTGGTGAGACCTACCCCTGGGGCCGAGATACGTCGAAGGAGCGGGCTCGGGAGCTGTGGATGCTGCCTTCACCGGCCGAGGTGTGGGTGGCCACGTCCGGGCCGGAGATCGTCGGCACTGCGTTGCTCAAGCCGAACCAGCCGGGTCTCGGATCACACGTCGCCAACGCGGGCTTCATGGTTGCGCCAAGCGTGATGGGACATGGTGTTGGGCGCCGGTTGGGCGAACACATCGTGGCGCGGGCACGTGCGCTGGGTTACCTCGGTATGCAGTTCAACGCGGTGGTGGCGACCAATGAGCGAGCGATTGCGCTGTGGTGCTCGCTTGGGTTCTCGATCATCGGGACGGTGCCGCGGGCGTTCCGGCATCCTCGTCACGGACTCGTGGGCCTGCACATCATGTATCGCGCGCTCAACTGAGCTGCCTGTGCGCATTACTGAGGCCACCTTTGAGAGGTCCTTCGCTGCCAGGCTGATGGGGATCAGCCGCACGAATCGGGCGTCTGAGCCGAATTCTCAGAAGTCTTGTGACCAACGGTTCTGGTCGGTTCCGAGGTAACGCACCAGCTTGCGCATCGCCTGAGCCCGAATGCGTGCTGCGCTGACGCCATAGTTCCCTGAATCTGGCCTACCTACGACTCGGACTTCGGCTCGGGTTCTGGCTTTGGCTTCCGTTCGGGCTCGGACTTCGGTTCCGGTTCCGGCTTTGGCTTCCGTTCGGGCTCCGACGTCGGCTTCGGCTCGGATGTTGGCTTCGGCTCGGACGTTGGCTCGGGATTCGATTCGGGCTTCGATTTGGATTCGAGCTTCGGCTCCGGCTCCGGTTTGTATTCGGGCTTCGGCTCCGGCTTCGGTTCTCGTTTCGATTCGGGTTTCGGCTCGGGTTTCGGCTCGGGTTCGAGTTTTGGCTCGTGTTTTGGTTTTGGCTCCGACCTAAGTTCGGGGCTGGGTTCGGTCCTGGGCTCCGGCTCCGCCTTCAGCTCAGGCTTTGGCCTGGGCTTCGACGCGGGTTCACGCTGGGGTTCGGGCTGAGGTCGCGGTTGCGGCTTCGGCGGTTGCTCGACGATAGTGATGCGCAAAGGCTGGAATCCTGGCCATGGTCTGCCCAGATACATCGGTTGTGCGCTCAGTCGAATCATAGGCGTCAGTGGATTGCCGCAAGCACAGCGAACTCTCGACACGCCTTTCGCGTCGACGAGCACGGCCGTTCCATTTTGAAGCACGGCCTGTACAGCGGCCGCTTTACCGTCAGTGAATTGGTAGTTGGTGACTCTGAGGTCGTCCGTGAGGACACCGGGTGCCAGCTCACGGATGTAAGCAGGGATTTGCTGAGTCTCGATCTGGCCACCACCGCTCCATGCCAGTGTGGGATCAGAGTTAAGGGCTTGTGCCCATGCGCCGGCCTTCTCTGGATTAGACTCAAGATAGGCGGCAAGTTTCTCTGGATCACAGGTTCCAACGTTGTCAGTACCCGGTGACTTCGGAGTAACCCCACCTCCTGGAGTTACTTCTCCGCCTACCGCTTTGGGTGCGTCTGGCGACAGTGGCACGAACGGGTTCGCCCCGACACCCTCGGCCGTCTCAAGATAGACCTGGCCATTGCCCGCTTCCGTGTACTGGCGTATCACAAGGACAGTCAACAATACAACGCTCAGCAGAACGGCGATAAGCGACGCCACCAAGGCCCTGTTCGAACTTAACCAGCGAACGTTCATCGAAGAATCTTTCCCTCGCGCGACATCACCATGGTGATACGACGCGCCCCGCAAGGAGCACCGGCGTGGCCTATATCGCGGGTCAACAGAGTTGATCCCGACCGGCGACACTCCCGTCGTCCCGCCAGGCTTCGGCCGCACCTCAGACGTTCAGGCCATCTCCGAAGTTTGAGTACTGTCGCTGTGCGGCGCATGAACGGTCCCCCAATTTCAGACAAGTTGTGACACCACACCCCTCGGCTGGGTACACCGTGTGACGTCCTCACCACCTCACCGCCACACGGCTGTCGCTTCACCTCTCGTCCAACCGCTTGTTTGCGTTAGGGTGCAGCTACCGCGAGTTGAGGATTTAGCCCGAACGGAGCAGCGTGTTGCGCCGTTGGTTGGTGCTTGCTGGCCTCACCGACCACCAACGCCGGCCGTGGCAGGAGCCGATCTCGCCCGCCCGGCTGACCGACCCTGAGCCAGCCCCGCCCCGACCGGCCCGTGCGACCGCAATCGCCTTGCCACGGCCGCACGGACCATGGCACTGAGCCCGTTCGGCCTGCCGTCTGTGAGACGTGGGCACGTTCGGTCTTGACTGGCACGTACCGCCACCACGGGTCGACTCACCGCGCACCCGGAGGCGACACGCCGATCGGGATCTATTGGGGAATCTGCGGCCAACGCTAGACAGCCGGATACTGTCCGAGGATGGATCCGGTGCGTAACCCGTTCGCCCCCGGAGCTGGCCAGCGACCACCCGAGCTGACCGGGCGGGACCGCGAGCTGGGCGCCTTCGAGGTGGTGCTGGAGCGGGTGGCCCGCGGCCGCCCGGAGCGCTCCCTGGTGCTGACCGGCTTGCGTGGGGTAGGCAAGACGGTGCTGCTCGGTGAGCTCCGGTCGATGGCACTGCGCCGGGGATGGGGCGCAGGCAAGGTCGAGGCCCGTCCCGACGGTGGGTTGCGCCGTCCGCTGTCGGCCGCGCTGCACCGGGCGGTGCGTGATCTGGCGTTGCGACATCGGGCCCCAGACCGGGTCGATGAAGTGCTCGGGGTTCTCAAGGCCTTCGCCTTGCGCGCCGCACCGGAAGGCGCCAAGCTGCGAGACCGCTGGCAGCCGGGCATCGACGCACCGGTCGTAGCTGGTCGCGCTGACTCCGGGGATATCGAGATCGACCTGGTGGAGCTGTTCACCGAGGTTGCCGAACTGGCTGCCGATGTCGGCACCGGGGTGGCACTGCTGATCGATGAGATGCAGGATGTGGCGCCCGACGAGGTCTCCGCGCTGTGCGCCGCGTGTCACGAGCTGTCCCAGTCCGGTGCGCCGCTGGTCGTGGTCGGTGCTGGGTTGCCGCACCTGCCCGCAGTGCTCAGCGCGTCGAAGTCCTATTCCGAGCGGCTGTTCCGTTACCTGCGGATCGATCGGCTGGACCGCTCCGACGCCGACCGCGCTGTAGTGGCGCCGATCGAGCGGGAGAGCGCCGCGATCACCTGCGAGGCGCTGGACATGTTGTTCGAGACCTCAGGGGGCTATCCCTATTTCGTGCAGGCATACGGCAAGGCTGCGTGGGACGCGGCCCCGGCGTCGCCGATCGGGATTCTCGACGTGCAAGTGGCCGCTCCCGAGGCCGAAGGCGAGCTCGCCGTGGGATTCTTCGGATCCCGATTCGAACGGGCCACCCCGGCCGAGCGGGAGTACCTGCAGTCGATGGCCGAACTCACCGGTGGCCGCGACGAGCCGGTCGGCACCACCCAGGTGGCCGGCCAGCTCGGGCGCCGGGCCTCGTCGCTGTCCCCGGCGCGGGACAGCCTGCTCAAGAAAGGGCTGGTCTACTCCGGGGAACGCGGGCAGATTGCCTTCACCGTCCCGCACTTCGGGCGCTTCCTACTCGGCAGACCCGCGGTATGAACCCCCAATGGGTGAATCGGCCATCCGTTGGCAAGCACTTGTAACAGCGCGACCGCACACAGCGATGACCCAGTTAGCCCCGTGATGCTGTTGGACCCCCGACCCGGCAGCCTCACGGGGCATTCCTATGTCATGCCCATGTCACGACGCAGGCGGCACGACGGGCCGCACCGGGCAGCACCGAAGGGGGCACTACCCTCGTCGCCGTGTCCGACAGCAAGCTCGAGATCCAGATGCTCCACGACCGCGTGATGGTGCGCCTCGTGGGCGAGGAGGGCGAGCGCCGGAGCAGCGGCGGCATCGTCATCCCGGCGACGGCGCAGGTGGCCAAGCGATTGTCCTGGGGCGAGGTGTACGGGATCGGTAACCACGTCCGTGCCGTCCAGGTCGGCGACCGGGTGCTGTTCAACCCCGAAGATCAGTTCGAGTTCGAGGTGCGCGGGCGCTCTTACCTGGTAGTGCGGGAACGTGATCTGCAAGCTGTTGCCAGCGAGCGCACCGAACATGGAACCGGCCTGTATTTGTGACGTCAACATGATGGGGACCGGTTGCGGCCGGAGCGCCGGGTCGGCTACGGGAAGGACGTGCGGTGCCTGACACGCCAGCAAAATCCGCGACATGGTCGTGGTTCGGCGCGTCGACCGAAGGCGGTGACACCGCCGAGATCCCGCAGACCGCTGAGATCCTGCAGACCCCTGAAATCCTGCAGACCGCTGAGACAGTGGACTTCGAGGCAGTGGACTCTGGCTCAGGGAACGCTGAGGCAGGTAACTCCGCTACCGATCCTCGTCTACCCGCACCAACAGCAGCGACACCACCGCTGCCACCGTGGGATGACCAGCGGAGCGCCCGCGGGTGGGCTGCGCGCCGGGGTGGGATCGCCGCGGCTGTGGTGCTCGGACTGCTCTTGCTGATCTACGGGATCGATCTGGCGATGTCCCGGGGTGACGTGCCACGCGGCGTCATCGTCGCGGGTGTCGATGTGGGCGGGCTGCAGCAGGCCGCAGCCGAGCAGCGGCTGCGTGAGCAGTTGGAGCCACGGCTGAACCACCCGGTCACGCTGCGGGCGGGGGATGTCGAGGCCATCCTCGACCCGGTACGCGCTGGTCTCACCCTGGACTGGCCCGGCACGCTCGCTCAGGCAGGTGCGCAGTCCCTCAACCCGTGGACCCGCCTGGCCTCGACCTGGCGGACCCACGAAATCGGCGTGGTGACCAAAGGCAACCAGCCAGCCCTGACCGCGGCACTGGAAGGATTAAGGGCACAGACCGACCGGGAGCCGGTCGAGGGCACCATCCGCTTCGAAGGCGCGCGCCCGGTCCCGGTCGACCCCAAGGCTGGGCAGCGGCTGGACGTGCCTGCTGCCAGCAATGTGGTGCTGGGCATCTGGGTCCGCGGCGGCACCGTGGTGGTTCCGGTCGCGACCCTGCCGGTGATCACTACCGCCGACGGAATCCAGGCAGCGCTGCGCAACGTCGTCGAGCCTGCGGTGTCCGGTCCCGTCAACGTCACCGGTGACGGCAAGGACGCCGTGCTCAAGCCGGAGGTGATCGCAGCGGCACTGCGATTCGCCCCCGACGGCGCGGGTGGCTTGACGACCACCATCGACGAGCCCACAGTGATCGCTGCGCTGGAGCCGCAACTCGCATCGACGCTGCGAGCAGGCAAGGACGCCGAGATCACCATCCAGAACGGCTTGCCGGTGGTTCTGCCTTCCCTCGACGGCCGCGGTATCGACTGGCCGGCCAGCCTGCGTCCACTGTTCGACGTGCTGCAAATCTCCGGCCGCGAACGGACCATGGCGGCCAGCTACGTCAGCCTGCCCCCGAGGCTGAGCACCGAGCAGGCCAACGCGCTGGGCATCACCACACAGATCAGCACCTTCACCACCGGTGGGTTCGCCGCGGATTCCGGGCAGAACATCCGCCGGGTCGCCGAGGAGGTCAACGGCGCGATAGTGCGGCCCGGGGAGACTTTCAGCCTCAACAAGTACACCGGTCCGCGTAACGCCGCCGCCGGATACGTGGAGGCCGGCATCATCGACCACGGCCGTCCCGGCCGGGGTATCGGCGGCGGCATCTCCCAGTTCGCCACCACGATCTACAACGCGTCGTACTTCGCGGGCATGACCGATATCGAGCACAAGGAGCACAGCTACTACATCAGCCGCTACCCCGCGGCCCGTGAGGCGACTGTGTTCGAGGGTGCTATTGACGTCAAGTTCCGCGCTGACTCACCCACGGGGGTCCTCATCCAAACCGCCTGGACCCCGACCTCGATCACCGTAACGTTCTGGGGCACCAAACACGTTGATGTCGAGTCGATCACCGGACCGCGGACCGACTTCACCGAGCCGACAACTCAGACCGTCTACGGCCAGCCGTGCAAGAACAGCAAAGGCTCGCAAGGTTTCACGGTGACCGACACCCGAGTGGTCCGCGACGCCCAGACAAAGGCCGAGATCAGCCGCAACACCCGCAAGGTGGTCTACGAGCCCGCCCCCCACGTGGTATGCGCTTGATCCACTTTCTCGCATCGCATTCAGCATGCTCAGCGTGGTTTCTCGGCACCTGGTCACCCCGCTCAGCCGCTGAATGCACTGAAGAAAGCTAGAAGGCGGCTTCGGGGACGTCCATGAGGGCGTTGTCGGTGGCCTCGACGATGGCGCGGCGAGCGGACAGTTCGGGCAGCACGTTGCGGGCGAAGAACGAAGCCGCCGCGACCTTGCCCTGGTAGAAGGCCTGATCCTTGGCAGTCGTCTCTCTATCCAGGGCGGCCAGGGCCACCTCGGCCTGGCGCAACAGCAGCCAGCCGATCAGGACGTCGCCGGTGCTCATCAAAAACCGTACGGTCTGCTGGGCGACCTTGTAGGTGTTGCGCGGATCCTGCTGGGCCGACATCACAAAGCCGATCATGGCGCTGAGCATGGACTGCAGGTCACCCAGCGCTGTTGCCAGCAATGCCCGCTCCTCTTTGAGCCGGCCGTTGTCGCCACTGGCGTCCAGGAACGCCTGGATCTCGCTGTTCAGGTGCCCGATCGCCTGACCCCGGTCCCGGATGATCTTGCGGAAGAAGAAGTCTTGGGACTGGATGGCCGTAGTGCCCTCGTACAGGCTGTCGATCTTGGCGTCCCGGATGTACTGCTCGATGGGGTAGTCCTGCAGGAAACCGGACCCGCCCATGGTCTGCAGCGACAGCGTGAGCATCTCGTAGGCCCGCTCGGAACCGACGCCCTTGACGACGGGCAACAGCAGATCGTTGACCCGGGCGGCGCGCTCGGCGTCCTCGCCACCGAGCTCCACCGTGTCCTGGTAGGTCGCGGTGTAGAGGTACAGCGCCCGCAAGCCCTCGGCGTAGGCCTTCTGCAGCATGAGCATCCGGCGGACGTCGGGGTGATGGGTGATGGTGACCCGCGGCGCACTCTTGTCGCGCATCTGCGTGATATCGGCGCCCTGCACCCGCTCCTTGGCGTACTCCAGCGCGTTGAGGTAACCGGTGGACAGCGTCGCGATGGCCTTGGTGCCGACCATCATCCGGGCGTACTCGATCACTCGGAACATCTGCGCGATGCCGTTGTGCACGTCGCCGAGCAGCCAGCCGACCGCGGGCGTCCCGTGCCCGCCGAAGGTGAGCTCGCAGGTCGTGGAGACCTTGATGCCCATCTTGTGCTCGACGCCGGTGACGAACACGCCATTGCGGTCGCCGAGTTCACCGGCATTGGTGTCGAAGCGGTACTTCGGGACAAGGAACAGCGACAGGCCCTTGGTGCCAGGTACTGGGTCAATACCAGGCCTTTCCGGTCTGGCGAGCACCATGTGCATGATGTTCTCGGTCAGATCGTGCTCGGCCGAGGTGATGAAGCGCTTCACGCCCTCGATGTGCCAGGAACCGTCGGGCTGCGGGATGGCCTTGGTCCGCGCGGCACCCACATCGGAGCCCGCATCGGGCTCGGTGAGCACCATGGTGGAGGACCAGCCTCGGTCGATCATGAATTGGGCCCAACGCTGCTGCTCCGCGGTGCCCTCGTTATGCACCACCCGGGCCATGTTGGGGCCGCCTGAGTACATGAACGCAGCCGGGTTTGCGCCCAGCATCAGTTCCGAACCAGCCCAGCGCAGCGTGGGGGGCGCGCCGTAGCCGCCCAGCTCGGTGGGCAGGTCCAGCCGGTACCATTCGCCGTCCCAGAGCGCTCGGAAGGATTTCTTGAACGCCGCGGGGAGCTCGACGGTGTGGGAGTCGGGGTTGAATACCGGCGGGTTGCGGTCGGAGTCGGCGAAGGACTCTGCCAGCGGTCCGCGGGCCAGCCGGTCAATCTCGGCGAGTACGTCGTGCGCAGTGTCGAGGTCCATCTCCGCGAACGGACCGGAGCCCATCAGGTCCTGGATCCGGAACACCTCGAAGAGGTTGAACTCCAAGTCGCGGAGGTTGCTCTTGTAGTGACCCATGTCTCGCTCCGAAGCAGTCGGGTGCGCTTCCTACTCGCCGGTAACCAGAGTATTACCGGGTAGTAACACCTGCAAGTCACGCCCGTGGGCAGTGGGCTGCCTCACACTGCCCACAGTAGAGAGCCCCGCCACAGGTCGGGGGCGGGGCTGCGCGGGACTCTCTGCCCGTTTGTCGCCATCCGGCGAGCCGGTGTTACCTCGGCCGAAGCCGGAATGCCGCGCCGATGGCAAGAGCATTCTCTAGATCGCCAAGTGAAACTTCTTCGGTTTGGCTCAGTAGGGCCATACCTCATTGAGACGTGCGCCAGCGCCAGTGGCAGCTCCAATGGCAGTTACGACGAAGCCAGCTACTGCTATTGAGCCACGTGCTGCGCCGCCTCAGCGCGCCGCTGACAGCTACCGGGATTCAGGGCGGTGGACCTGGCGGCTTTCGTAGGCCTCCCAGGCGCGCCTGCGCGCCTCATTGGCGCGGCGCTGAGCGTCCTCGCGGACCAACTGCTCTTGCTCTGGGGTGGCGTAACCCTCAGCGACCGCGACCTCCGCAGCAACCCAGCGGTCATCGTCCTCATCCCGGAGCCCGTCCGGCGAGCCCGGATCGGCATGATGGCGGTGCCGGTAGTACGGATTGTCAGCCGACAAGCCACCGCTGAAGCGGCCGTAGGCGCCGAGGAAGAGCAGCAGCATCCCGGCGATGAAGCTGAAGATCACATTCGACATCCGGAACGCCAGCAGGTTCAGTGCGGTGTCCAACACGGCGAGATTGACCAGACCAGAGAGCAAGAAGAGCAGACCGACCACCACCGTGATCGTCGAGGAGCTCCTGCCACCGCGCACGGCCGCGCCGATGAGGACGCCGCCGACGATGAGCGAGATCGCCGAAAGCAGACCGTTGGACGCCAGGCCCAGCACGACCTCCCCGCGTACCGCGAGAAACTCCAACCGGTCGGCGACACCGAGTGCTCCGAATACGCACAAGCCGAAACCCAGCACCGCTGCGCCAATACGGTGCACGAGGTCTAGCCGGCGCCCTGACGGGGTGCTCGACACATTTTCAATGGTACTGCCTATCGGTGCTGCGCGGTCAGAACGGATTCTTATCTTGATCGCGGAA
>DASVWA010000423.1:0-2351 GCA_036389855.1 Pseudonocardiaceae bacterium | reverse complement strand
TACGACGATGACATTGTGATCGTCAGTCCTGCACTCGGCGGCAGCACCGTCCGCGTCGAGGATCTCGACGATCGTTACCGCGGTGGTTTCTTCGCGTTTCTCGGCGCGGGCTTTCGCCCCGGTGCACCCGGCACCGGCAGCGCGATGACAGCGATGACGGCCACTTCACTGCCCGCCGGCGGGTGGACCTGGCAAAGCTGGCATCTGTATCCCGGTAAGCGGGCCTGCTCGATCGTGACCACGCGAAGCAAGTGGACGCCCCCATGAGGGCCATCACGAGAGCACGGTCTGTGGTCGTTACGGCCCTGGTTGCGACCGCTCTGGTACTCGTCGGTTGCGGCTTTGACAACGACGTCCGTGACTTCATCGACAACACCTACGCCCTGCAGAACAGGTTCGGCGACACCGCCATCTACGCCTCTGACGATCCCATGGGGCCCACGACATCGACGATCGTCAACGCGGTGAACCCGGCAGCGCGCGCGGCCGACGGCGGCTCGGAGTACCTGCGCTACGACGATGACATTGTGATCGTCAGTCCTGCACTCGGCGGCAGCACCGTCCGCGTCGAGGATCTCGACGATCGTTACCGCGGTGGTTTCTTCGCGTTTCTCGGCGCGGGCTTTCGCCCCGGTGCACCCGGCACCGGATTCGGTGGCGGCCCGGGAGATATCAAATGACCCTGTGAGAATGACCCCCTGTGACATGAACCTCAGCCAGCCCCCCGACCTCAGGAGAAGTACGTGAACCCAACGCCCCACGCCCTGGAGTTCGGGTCGGTTTCGGGTGATCTGATGGGCCAGGGAGTGCTTGCGACCCTGCTCTACTTCGTCGTCGGTTTCGGGGTGCTGACCCTGGGCTTCATCGCGCTGGACCTGCTCACCCCCGGCAACCTGCGCCAGCAGGTCTACACCGACCGCAATCCCAACGCAGCGATCCTGCTCGGCGCGAACCACCTGGCGCTGGCGATCATCGTTGTGACCGCGATCGCGACCAGCGCGGACAGCCTCGGGCAGGGCCTGGTCGATTCGGCCGTCTACGGGCTGCTGGGTGTGGTGCTGCAGGCCATCGCGCTGCGGTTGCTCGACGTGTTCGTGCCAGGTCACCTGCGGAATCTGGTGAACGAGCCCCGGATGAGTGGTGCGGCCTGGGCGGTGGGGATGAGCCTGCTGGCGATCGGTGCGGTGAACGCCGCCGCCCTGTCTTGACACCCATGGGCCCTGACGCCTTGCCGCAGTCGACGGTCCAGTCCCGCCCCCGCGGGGCGATGGAGGCGCACGGCCGCCGCTCGCGGGCGCTGCTGCTCGCCGCCGTCGCGGCGTGCGCGGCCTGCGGGCTGATCTACGAGCTCGTCCTGCTGACGCTGTCGGTCAGCCTCACCGGTGGCGGCATCACACAGACCTCGCTCATCGTGGCCGGCTACGTCGCGGCCCTGGGCGTGGGCGCGCTGCTCGCCAAGCCCTTCCTCGCACAGGCAGCCACCGTGTTCGTCGCGGTCGAGATCCTGCTCGGCCTTACGGGGGGCCTCAGCGCGGTGGCGCTGTATGTGACGTTCTCCTTCTACGGCACGAGCACCTCGGTGCTGGTGGTGGCGACCGCGGCCCTGGGAATCCTGGTTGGCGCGGAGGTGCCGCTGCTGATGACGTTGCTGCAGTCCGGCCGCAGCAGCGTGGACGGGCAAAGCGCCGGCAAGGTGCTGGCCAATCTCAACGCCGCCGACTACGCCGGTGCCCTGGCGGGCGGGCTGGTCTGGCCGTTCGTGTTGCTGCCGCTGGCCGGCCAGGTGCGGGGTGCCGCCCTGACCGGCATGGTGAACCTGATCGCCGCGGCAGTCGTCGCGACCTTCCTGCTGCGCTCACAGATGACCCGGACCGCGCGGCACGGGGCGACCGCGGCGCTGCTGGCCGCCGCCGCTGTGCTGGCAATACTGATCGTGCGGTCCGCCGACATCGAGGTGACGGCACGCCAACGGCTCTACGCGGACCCGGTGGTGGCCGCCGAGCGTTCGGACTACCAGCAGATCGTGGTGACCGAACGAAACGGTGACGTCCGCCTGTACCTGGACGGGGACTTGCAGTTCTCCAGCATTGACGAGCACCGCTACACCGAGACACTGGTCCACCCAGCACTCGCGCGCGAGCCTCGGCGGGTCCTCATCCTCGGTGGCGGGGATGGCCTGGCCACGCGCGACATCCTGCGGTACCCGTCCGTAGGCACCGTGGTCCAGGTGGAGCTGGACCCGGCCGTGATCGAGCTGGCCAACACCCGCCTGGCCGACCTCAACCACGGCTCCCTGCGCGATCCTCGGGTGCACCTGGTGATCGACGACGCGTTCCGCTGGCTGCGCGAGC
>DASVWA010000422.1:0-3133 GCA_036389855.1 Pseudonocardiaceae bacterium | reverse complement strand
GTTGAAAGACTGAAAGGTGCCACTGAGCAGCAAGGATATGGCTTGTCGAGGGTCATATCAGACTGTGTCGAGGAGGCACCTTTCAGCTGAGGAACACTACCGGGTTCTATCCGCGGGTTCGGGTTGATGGCGCTGGGAAGGGTGTGGTGTCGCAGGCCGGTGGGTCGCTGTTGACCGAGGCGGTCAGGGTGTCAGGTCTGGATTGGTTGCTGGCGGCCGGGTTGACGCCCTGGCGCAAACCGCGGGCGGTCCATGATCTGGCCAAGGTCGTCACCGATCTGGCCATCACCCTCGGGTTGGGTGGGGACTGCCTGTCGACGGCACGTGAAAACTAATGGCGCCGTAAGCGTCCGGTCGACGCCTTCGTGAAAACGGGAGCGTGACTTCTTTGGTCAGAGCGGTGCGGCCGGGTGCTTGCTGTGGGTGGCGCGTCGGCGATGCCTGTCACGCGACTGGGCGTGTCAGCCCTGGTCACAGAGCGGCGTACCGGCGTGTCACCCACCAACGGCGCCACCCAGGGGCCAGGGTCGTGGCTTGAGTCAGCGGCAGGGAATGACCTCTTCAGCATCAAGGGCGGCGTGACCGCTTTGTGAAGACCGAGGGCCCTGCGGCGAGCTGGGGTCATGAACGGCTCATCGGGTGTCGGACCAGCAGAGTCCTTCCATTAGGGCGGCGCGTGTCCCCTGCGCAGGCTCCACCACCGAACGAGGGAGAAGGGCAGGGCAGACGTTGCGGATCTTTTGCGGGATTGACTGGGCGGAAAACCATCACGACATCGCGTTGGTCAACGAGGGCGGCCAACTGGTCGCCAAACGCCGCATCAGCGACGACATCACCGGATTCGGGCTGCTGGTAGAGCTGCTGGCCCAGCACGGTGACCAGGCCCAGGATCCGATCCCGGTGGCGATCGAGACCAGCCGTGGTCTGCTGGTCGCCTGCGTCCGGGCCACCGGCCGGCCGGTGTATGCGATCAACCCGCTGGCGGTGTCGCGCTACCGCGAGCGGCACACTGTCACGCGAGCCAAATCCGACCACGCCGATGCCGTCGTGCTGGCCAATATTCTGCGCACCGACGCGGCAGCTCATCGCCGGCTGCCTGCCGATACCGAACTGGTCCAGGCGATTGCGGTGTTGGCTCGTGCTGGTCAAGACGCCGCGTGGAACCGCCAGCAGATCGCCAACCAGCTGCGCTCGCTGCTGCGGGAGTATTTCCCCGCTGCGTTGACCGCCTTCCAGCACACCAGCTCCGGACTGACTGGTGTGGAGGCCCGCACCATCCTCGCCGCCGCACCGACACCGGCCCTGGCCGCCGCGCTCACTAAGGCCCAGCTGCGCAAGCTGCTGATCAAAGCCGGGCGTCAGCGCAACATCCCCGCCTGGGTCGACCGCCTGCATGCGCAGTTCGGTACCGAGCAGCTGCGCCAACTTCCCCGGGTGGAAGCCGCCTTCGGCGAGCAGGCTCGTGCACTGCTAATGCAACTCGACGCCGTCTGCGGCGCCGTCGAGCATCTCACCGAGGCCACCCACGAGGCTTTCGTCCAGCATCCCGACGCCGCGATCCTGACCAGCTTCCCTGGCTTGGGTGGGTTGACCGGCGCGCGTGTCCTGGCCGAGATCGGCGATGACCGGTCCCGCTTCGCCGATGCCCCAGCCCTACGCGCCTACGCCGGATCGGCACCGGTCACCCGCGCCTCGGGCAAAAGCCTGGTCGTCATGCACCGCAAAGTGAAAAATCAGCGACTGGCCGCCGCCGGCTATATCTGGGCCTTCGCCGCTCTGACCGCCTCATCAGAAGCCAGAGGCCACTACGACCAGCGCCGTATCACCGGCGACGGCCACGCCGCAGGGCTGCGCAACCTGTTCAACCGCTTCTTGAGCCAACTGCACCACTGCCTGGCCACCCGCCAGCACTACAACCCAGCGAAAGCCTTCCCAGCACCGCCGTCAAAGGCAGCCGCCTGACCAAGACATCAACCCGTCACAAAAATCGACTTGACCCGTCACCGCCATCGGGTGTCTGACCACCGCGCGGCAACCGAAAACTGACCAGCTTCCCCGAGACCCTGGCTTGAACCGAGCCGGGGAGGAAGCAGGTGCTGGACGTGGAGGACTGGGCAGAGATCCGCCGGTTGCGGCGGGCGGACGGTATGCCGATCTCGGAGATCGCGCGGGTGATGGGGATCGCGAGGAACACGGTGAAGGCGGCGTTAGGCAGTGACGGCCCGCCGAAGTATCGGCGTGCGCCGGTGGGCTTGTTGGTGGAGGGGTTTGAGCCGCGGATCCGTGAGTTGTTGGCGGCGTATCCGACGATGCCGGCGACGGTGATCGCCGAACGGATCAGCTGGCCGTATTCGATCCGCACGCTCAGCGGCCGGGTGGCGCAGCTGCGTCCGTTGTATCTACCGGCGGACCCGGCGGGCCGGACGAGTTATGAGCCGGGCGAGATCGCGCAGTGCGATTTCTGGTTCCCAGACATTGTGGTGCCGGTGGGGTTCGGGTATGCGCGCACCGCCAAGCAGTTGCCGGTGTTGACGATGGTGACGGGGTATTCACGTTGGTCGTCGGCGGTGCTGGTGCCCAGCCGTGGCGCGCAGGATCTGTATGCCGGCTGGTGGCAGCTGATCGCAGCACTGGGTGCGGTGCCGCGGGTGTTGGTCTGGGATGGCGAGGGCGCGGTCGGCCGGTGGCGGCGCCGCCAGCCTGAGCTAACGGGTGAGTGTCACGCGTTTCGCGGCACGCTGGGGGTGAAGGTGATCATCTGCAAGCCGGCTGACCCGGAGGCCAAGGGTTTGGTGGAACGGTTCCACGATTATCTGGAAACATCTTTTTTGCCCGGTCGGTCGTTTGGCTCACCGGCTGACTTCAACCAGCAGCTGCAGGGATGGCTTGCGCGGGCGAACACCCGCCAGCATCGGGCACTGGGCTGCCGGCCGGCGGATCGCATTGACGCGGATCGTTTCGCGATGCTCGCCTTGCCACCGGTCGCCCCGGTGGTGGGCTGGCGGTCTTCGCAGCGGTTGGCGCGCGATCACTACGTGCGCCTGGACAGCAACGACTACTCGGTGCACCCGTCGGTAATCGGGCGGCGGATCGAGATCACCGCGGACCTGCACCGGGTCCGGGTGTTGTGCGA
>DASVWA010000421.1:0-1752 GCA_036389855.1 Pseudonocardiaceae bacterium | reverse complement strand
GCGCCTCCACGCGGGCCACCAGCTGATCTGCCTGTTCGATGTCCGCCTTATACTTTCGCGCGTCCACGAGGGGGCGCGGCGGACACGTCGGTGTGACACGAGCAGATCGGGGCGCCCATGGCCGGAGCGGTGCGGTCGTGCTGAGGTATCTCGTCAGGAAGGTTCTCGGCTGGCTGCTCATGATTGCGGTGGCCACCAACCTGACCTACTTCCTGGCCAACTTCTTCCTGGACCCGCGGGCCAACTATCTGCAACTGCGGCCCCCGCGCACGCCTGAGCAGGTCAACCGGTCGCTGGACCAGTACAACCTCAGCCCCGAGACACCGCTGCTGGAACGCTGGTGGCACTGGATCAGCGGCATCGTGCTGCGCTGGGACTGGGGCTCCTCACCGATCGGTGAAAGCGTCAACGGCCAGATCGGCTTCCGGATCGGGGTCAGCGCGCAGCTCGTGCTGTCCGCGCTGATCCTGTCCACGACGATCGGTATCGCACTCGCGGTGTACACCGCCTCCCGCCAGTACCGCTTCGCCGACCGGTTCCACCAGGGCCTGTCGACCATCACCTTGAACATCCCGATGGTGGTCGCCGGCCTGGCGGTCGTGCTGCTGGGGATCTCGATCAACCAGTCGCTGGGCACCACCCTGCTGTTCGTCGCCGGCGCCCAGTCTCCCGGGGTGAGCGGGTTCTGGCCGCTGCTGGTGGATCGACTCCAGCACCTGGTACTGCCGACGGTGGCGCTGGTCGTGACCAGCTACGCCGGTTATCACATGCTGCAACGCGCGCTACTACTGGACAACATCAACTCCGACTATGTGCGGATGGCCAGGGCCAAGGGTTTGACCCGACAGCAAGCCATCCGACGGCACGGCTTGCGCACATCGCTGATCCCGGTCGCCACCTCCATCGCGTTCGCGATCCCGGCGCTGTTCACCGGGGCCGTGATCACCGAAACCATCTTCGCGTGGGAAGGCATGGGGCGGTACTTCGTCACCACGATCAGCAAGAATGACGTCCACGGCGCGGTTGCCGTCGCCGCCTTCGGCGCGCTGATGACCGCGATCGGCGCGATCCTGGCCGACATCGCCGTGGTGGCGCTCGATCCGAGAGTGCGGGTAAACAGCTAGTGATCACTAACGTGCCCGGGATGTATCCCACGCTCACCGACACCCCGGCGAGGCCGCTGCCCGGCGAACAGCGGGCCGGGCGGCGCGACCGGCGCCTCAGCCGGCGGCGGCTCTACCTGCGCCGCTTCCTGCGCAACCGCGGCGGGGTGGCCGGGCTGGTCATCCTGGTCCTGCTGGTGCTTTTCGGCCTGTTCGGTGGGCTGTTCACCCCCTACACACACACCGACGTCGACTTCACCAATCTGACCACGCCGCCTTCTCCTGAGCACTGGTTCGGCACCAACGGTACTGGCAACGACACCTTCGCCCAGGCCGTGCACGGCCTGCAGCGGTCGCTGGTCATCGCGGTGACAGTGTCGCTGCTGACCACGGTCATCTCGGCGTTCGCGGGTGCGGCCGCGGCCTACTTCAGCGGTACGGCGGAGAAACTCATCCTCGGGATCGTGCATTTCCTGCTGGTCGTGCCGTCGTTCCTGATCCTGGCGCTGGTCTCGCAGAAGGCCGGCGGCGACTGGAAGGTACTCATCCTCGCGCTGACCGTCTTCGGCTGGATGCTCAGCGCACGCGTGGTGTGGTCGCTGGCGGCGTCTCTGCGCGAGCGGGAGTACGTCCAGGCCGCCCGGTTCAT
>DASVWA010000420.1:0-8093 GCA_036389855.1 Pseudonocardiaceae bacterium | reverse complement strand
GCACTCCGATTTTCGACGGCGGACGATGGTAGCCAGTCTGACGGTAGTACCTGGGGTCGCCAGGTGCCCACTGTGGGCTCCTATCGTCGAGGATACGAGTCCGCGGCGGCGCGGACTAGCCGATCTGCGCACTCGTTTCAGGCGACGGCGACTATCACCCCTGACCGGACCGCTCCGGAGCGTCCAACAGGGTGGCCAGACGCACTGCTGCGCTGCCGAATTTCGACCGGGCAGCATCCGCGGCACGTTCGGCGTCCGGCCAGTTCGCATTATCACCGTCGAGGGGGAGCTGCTCAGCTGCGACCCCTTTGAACAACTGTTCGA
Organism: Pseudonocardiaceae bacterium; assembly: GCA_036389855.1. Classification (GTDB taxonomy): domain Bacteria; phylum Actinomycetota; class Actinomycetes; order Mycobacteriales; family Pseudonocardiaceae. Next base: position 7,769 of record DASVWA010000420.1, on the reverse strand, counting down.
CCCGTACGCCCAGCAGCCGGACCGCCGCACCGGGCGGCAGGTGGTTGTCCAGCAGCTCGGCGGCCACCCCGAACACCTCCTGCACCGAGTCGGTCGGGCCGGCCAGGGTTCGAGAGCGGCTGATGGTGGTGAAGTCCGGGTAACGGACCTTCAACGCGATCGTCCGCCCGCATAAACCGCGGCGGCGCAACGCAGCCGTGGTGCGCTCGGCCAGCCGGAGTAACTCGCGGCGCAGCACCGCCGGATCGGCCACGTCGTGGGAGAAGGTCTCTTCCGCGCCTACCGACTTCTCCGGTGCATTCGGTACCACCGGGCGCTCGTCGCGGCCGTTGGCTAGCTCGTGCAGGTGCTCGGCGGCCGCGACGCCCACCGCGCGGCGCAGCGCCGGCAGCGGAACGCCTGCCACGTCGGCCACGGTGCGGCACCCCAACCGATGCAACGCCTCAGCGGTGCGCCGGCCCACCCCCCACAAAGCCGACACCGGTAATGGGTGCAGGAATTCCAGCGCGCCGTCGGCCGGCACCACCAGCAGCCCATCCGGCTTGGCCAATCCGGAGGCAAGCTTGGCCAGGAACTTGCTCGGGGCCACCCCCACCGAGCAGTTCACCCAGTAGGTGTCATAGACCTGCCCGCGGATCCACTCTCCGATCCCGGCCGAGCTCATCCCCAGCCTGCGCAGGGACCCCCCGACATCGAGGAATGCCTCGTCCAAGCTCAACGGCTCAACCAGTGGGCTGATGTCGCGGAACAGCGCCATCACCCCGCGCGAGACCTCCGCATAGCGCGCGAACTGCGGCGCCACAAACTCCGCCTGCGGGCACAGCCGCCGGGCCTGCGCCACCGGCATCGCCGAGCGGATCCCGTGAGCCCGGGCCTCATAGCTCGCTGAGAGGACGACGCCACGGTTGCCGGCCGGGTTGGTGCCGCCCGCCACCACGACCGGCAACCCAGCCAGTTCAGGACGATCGCGGACCTCGACCGACGCGTAAAAGGCGTCCATGTCGACATGCAGTACGGGACAGCCCCCGTCGTCTGGGCGGTTGGCCAACCCGCGTCGGGCAAGGACGGCACGGGGTAAGTCGGCGCTACGCCCCACGGCAGCCTCCCACACGTTCCGTACATCGCAGGCCAAGGACCTCGAACGACTGTTCGAGATACTACTGCCCTGGGGGACGCTGCGGCGGACCGCCGAGCTGGCGCACCATAAGCTGCCCCGGTGCGAACCCTGGCAGTGCTCAGCCTCAAGGGCGGAGTGGGCAAGACATCGGTAGTACTCGGGCTCGCCGGAGCTGCCCTGCAGCGAAAGATCCGGACCCTCGTCGTAGACCTCGATCCGCAGGGAAACTGCACTACAGCCCTGGATCCCGACGCAACGAAATCGACGCTGGCCGATGTACTGGCCGATCCAGAACCCTCGGTGCTGAGGTCGGCCATCGCGCCCAGCGGCTGGGGTGAGGGCCTAGACGTTCTGGTCAGTGCTGAGGAGGCCGAGGCACACAATCGACCGGCGCCCGACGACAGCCGGCTCAGCTGGCTAGACCACGCTCTGTCCACGCTGGACGAGGCAGCCGATCAGGATGGCTCACCGTATCGGCTGGTTCTGCTGGACTGCCCACCCTCGCTGGGCCTGCTCACCCGTTCAGCACTGGTCGCGGCCGATCGCGCGCTGCTGATCACCGAACCGACCATCTACGCGGTCGCCGGTGTACAGCGTGCCTTCGCGGCCGTACAGCACGAGCGCCAGCACAATCCCCACCTGGAGGCTATGGGAGTCGTGGTCAACCGGGCCCGGGTGCGCTCCAGCGAGCACAACTACCGGATCAATGAGCTTCATGAGATCTTCGGGCCGCTAGTGCTGCCGACCGTATTGCCGGACCGCTCGGCGGTGCAGCACGCTCAGGGCGCCGGGCTGCCGATCCAGCGCTGGGGCACGCCTGGAGCGCGGGAGATCGCGGTGGCCTACGACGTGCTACTGGCCCGAATGCTGCGTACCACCCAGCTCAGACGGCGCAGCGAGGCGCATGCAGCGGCTACTGCGGCGAGCAACCGCCGATTCGGCGCCTGACTGGAGCCTTCCGCCGAGGTCAGCCCTGTTCCGGCTGAGGCTGGCTCGGTGGAGGCAGGGCCTGCTGCGGCGAAGCGGGTTGTGGCGTGGGCTCACCAGCAGTGACCTCACCCGCAACAGGCGACCCGTGCATCGAGGCGCGGATCTGGTCCAGGCGGGAGCGACCCGCCATGTCCAGCGTCGACTGCTGTACCTCGAGCATCCGCCCCTGAACGGAGTTCTGGGCCAGCTCGGCGGACCCGATAGCGTTGGCGTACCGGCGCTCGATCTTGTCCCGGACCTCGTCGAGTGACGGTGTGTTGCCCGGCGCGGTCAGCTCGGTCATCGACTGCAGCGAGGCGGAAACCTGCTCCTGCATTTTCGCCTGCTCCAGCTGAGAGAGCAGTTTGGTTCGCTGTGTGATCTTGCTTTGCAGCACCACCGCATTGCGTTCGACCGCTTGCTTAGCCTGGCCGGCAGCCTGCAGGGACTGGTCGTGCAGCGTCTTGAGGTCCTCCACTGACTTCTCCGCAGTCACCAGCTGGGTGGCGAAGGACTCTGCGGCCTGCTCGTACTGTTGCGCCTTGGCTTCATCGCCTTTGCCCCGCGCCTCTTCAGCGAGTACCAGGGCTTGCCGGGTCGAGGATTGCAACTTCTCGATCTCACCGAGCTGCCGGTTGAGCCTCATCTCCAGCTGGCGCTGGTTGCCAATGACGGCGGCGGCCTGCTGGGATAGTGCCTGATGCTGCCGCTGCGCGTCTTCGATGGCCTGCTGGATCTGCACCTTGGGGTCAGCGTGCTCGTCGATCTTGGACGAGAACGCCGCCATGAGGTACTTCCAAGCCTTTACGAACGGGTTGGCCATCTCCTCCGCTGCCTCCTTGTGACGAATCGGGTTCGGCTTCGCCCCACCCGACCAGCGCCCCACCCAATTAGCGCAGCCGCGTGCTGACCCCATCGTGTCAGGTGCCGGGCAGCGCTTCCACCGGGCCCAAGGCAGACCTGGGGATGCCCCGGATCTGGCTCGCTCGCTTCCGGGGGAGCTAGGCCGCAACCAGCTCGGCGGGGACGGTGTCGGGCACCTCAGGCAGGTACACCGGACCGAGATCATTCGCCACCAACCGCAGGAGCTCGTCCAACGGCAAATCCAGCGCGTCGCAGATGGACGCGAGGAGCTCGCTGGACGCCTCCTTGCGTCCCCGCTCCACTTCGGAGAGATAACCCAAGCTCACCCGGGCAACCCGGGACACCTCGCGCAGCGTGCGACGCTGCGAGGTCCGCGTCCGGCGCAGCCGCTCGCCGATAGCCTCCCGCAGCAGCGTCATCGCGTTTCCCTTCTGGGTGTCGGCCGTGTCCGACCAGGTACCAGTTTGCCTTGCCCCTACCGTACTCAGAGCCGGCTGCTCAGGCGTCCGCCGTGGGCGAACGCCACCAGTACGTCAGCGCGGTCATGGCAGCGCGACCGCCCGGCGACCGGTGGCGCGCAGCCGTAATGCACGGACAACGTAGTCAACGGCGGTGACGATGGTGAGCACCAGCGCGATGCCCATCACCGTCCAGCGCACCGGAAAGGCCGGCGGTGACAGCGGCAGCACGTAGAGCCCGATTGCCACAACCTGCGCAAGGGCCTTTACCTTCCCACCCCGACTGGCTGGAATCACCCCGTAGCGCAATACCCACAATCGCAGGGCGGTGACACCCAGCTCTCGACCACCAATCAGCATGGTGATCCACCAAGGCAGCTCGCCGAGCACGCTCATGCCCACCAGCGCTGCCCCTATCAGCGCCTTGTCCGCGATCGGGTCGGCGATCGTGCCGAAGTTCGTGACCAGTCCGCGACGCCGGGCAAGGTCACCGTCGAGCCGGTCGGTCAGCGAGGCGACGGCGAATATCACCGCCGCGGTGATCCGCCACGCCGGATCGGTGCCGCTCTCGGCGAACAGGGCCAGCACGAACACCGGCACCAGCATCAGCCGTGACATGGTCAACAGGTTGGCCAGATTCCACAGCGGGACGTTGGTTGCCGGCGGCGGGCTCACGGCGCGCCACCGGCCGGCACTATCAGCTCGACCGGCTCCACGACCAGGTCGACGCCCTGTACCGCGACTACCCGGCACCGCACCAGGTCACCAACCGTGAACGAGCCGGCTTGCGGGCCGGTCAGGATGCATTCGCCGTCCACTTCGGGGGCCTGGTGCTCAGCGCGCCCGGCAGCCTCGTCGCTCGAGTTGTCTTCGACCAACACCTCAACGGTGTCCCCGACTCGTTCTTCGGCACGCTGCGCGGTGAGCTGCTCGACCAGCCCGCTGATCCGTGCGACGCGTCCGGTGATGGTGTCCTCGTCGTGGTGCCCGGGCAAGCCGGCGGCTTCGGTGCCGTCCTCGTCGGAGTACCCGAACACCCCTACCGCGTCCAGCCGCGCCTCGGTGAGGAAGCGCTCCAGCTCAGCGACGTCGGCCTCTGTCTCTCCCGGAAAACCGACGATCACATTGCTGCGGACCCCCGCCGCGGGCACGTGGTGACGGATCTGATCCAGCAATGCCAGGAAGGTCTCGCGCGAACCGAACCGACGCATCCGGCGCAGCACCGGCTCGCTGGCGTGCTGGAAGGACAGGTCGAAATAGTTGGCCACCCCAGGAGTGCCGGCGATCGTGGAAACCAACGCGGGGCGGGTCTCGGCCGGCTGCAGGTAGGAGACCCGAGTACGCAGGATGCCGGGGACCGCGGCCAGCCGGCGCAGCATCTCCTCCAGCGCACCGGGGTGGCCCAGGTCCTTGCCGTATGACGTGGAGTTCTCGCTGACCAGCACCAGCTCGCGGACCCCCGTGCCGGCCAGCCACGCCGCCTCGCCCACCACCTCGTCGATCGGGCGGGAGACGAACGCGCCGCGGAAGGCAGGAATCGCGCAGAACGCGCAGCGGCGGTCGCAGCCTGACGCGATCTTCAGTGGGGCGACCGGGGAATCATCCAGCCGGCGGCGGGGCACTCGGGGGCCCCAGCCATGTCCGGGCAGCGCAGGACCGGCCGCAAGCGCAGCAGGCCGGGACACCGGGGCGATCGGTAACAAGGTGCGGCGGTCCACCGGCTGATGCGCGGGCACCGGCCGGCCGGCGAGTACGTCGCGCAGCCGGCCGCCCAACTCCGGATAGGCGTCGAACCCCAGTACCGCGTCGGCCTCCGGCAGGTTGTGCGCCAACTCAGTGCCGTATCGCTCGGCGAGGCAACCCACTGCCACCACCTTGGCACCGGTGTCCGCAGCGGCCAGCAGCGTGTCGATGGAGTCCTTCTTGGCGGCAGCGACGAAACCGCAGGTGTTGACCACAACCACGTCGGCCGAGCCGGCGTCGGCGTCCACCAGCTCCCAACCGTCTTCGGTCAGGCGACCCGCAAGTTCCTCGGAATCGACCTCGTTACGGGCACAACCCAGGGTGAGCAGCGCGGCGCGTGGGGACTGCAGGGGGGCGGGCACGCGCTCAGGGTATCGGCCCGCGGCTGGGATGCGGCTGATCACGGTGTTCGGGGCCATCTCGTAGGCTCGTCGGCGTGCCGACCGCTGCCGAGATCATCGTGCGTCGGGCAAGGGTCGGCGACGTCCGCATGATCAAGGAGCTGGTGGACTGCTACGCAGGCGCGGTGCTCCTGGACAAACAGCTCGTGACGCTCTACGAGGACGTCCAAGAATTCTGGGTGGCGGAACGGGATGGTTCGATCCTGGGCTGTGGTGCGTTGCACGTGCTGTGGGAGGACTTGGCAGAGATCCGCACCCTGGCCGTACATCCAAATGCCATGGGTCAGGGAGTGGGACACGCGTTGGTTGGGAAGTTGGTGGAGCACGGCAAGAAGCTCGGGCTGCGCCGCATCTTCGTGCTGACCTTCGAGGAGTACTTCTTCTCCCGGCACGGGTTCCAGGCCATCGAAGGGACCCCGGTGACCGCGGAGGTCTACGACGAGATGCGCCGCTCGCATGATGAAGGCGTCGCCGAGTTCCTCGACCTGCCCTACGTCAAGCCCAATACCCTGGGCAACACCCGCATGCTGTTGGAGCTGTGACCGGTCAGTCTGCCTCGCCGGCGGTGGGCCCACCGCCGCGGATCGAGTACAGCAGCCCGTCGAGCTCCTCGGGCTTGGCCAGCACATCACGCGCCTTGGACCCCTCCGAGGGGCCGACCACTCCCCTGCTCTCCAGCAGGTCCATCAACCGCCCCGCCTTGGCAAAGCCGACTCTCAGCTTGCGCTGCAGCATGGAGGTCGAGCCGAACTGGCTGGTCACGACGAGTTCAGCGGCCTGCAGTAACACGTCGAGATCGTCGCCGATGTCCGGATCGATCTCCCGCTGCTCACCGGCCTTGGCCGCGGTGACTCCGTCGGTGTAGTCCGGGTCGGCCTGTTCCCTTGCGTAGCTGACGACGTTGGCGATCTCAGCGTCTCCGACGAAGGCGCCCTGGATGCGCACCGGTTTGGAGGCACCCATCGGCAGGTAGAGCCCGTCGCCCATACCGATCAACTTCTCCGCGCCGGGTTGATCCAGGATCACTCGGCTGTCGATCAGCGAGGAGGTGGCAAAAGCCAGCCGGGACGGCACGTTGGTCTTAATCAATCCGGTCACCACGTCGACGCTGGGTCGCTGGGTGGCCAGCACGAGGTGGATCCCAGCCGCCCGGGCCTTCTGGGTGATCCGGACGACGGCGTCCTCGACGTCGCGCGGGGCGGTCATCATCAGGTCGGCCAGCTCGTCGACGATCGCCATGATGTACGGGTAGGGGCGGTACTCGCGCTGCGAGCCCGGCGGCGCCTGGATCTCGCCGGATCTCACCTTCATGTTGAAATCATCGATGTGACGCACCCGGCTGGCCTGCATGTCCTGGTAGCGCTGTTCCATCTCCTCCACCAGCCACGCCAGTGCCGCGGCCGCCTTCTTCGGCTGCGTGATGATGGGTGTGATCAGGTGCGGGATGCCCTCGTAGGGGGTGAGCTCCACCATTTTCGGGTCGATGAGGATCATCCGGACCTCGTCGGGAGTGGCCCGGGCCAGCAGCGAAACAAGCATCGAGTTCACGAAGCTCGACTTGCCCGACCCGGTCGAGCCGGCCACCAACAGGTGCGGCATCTTGGTCAGGTTCGCGGTGACGAAATGGCCCTCGATGTCCTTGCCCAGCCCGATCACCATGGGGTGCTGCTCACGGCTGGACGCCGACGAGCGCAGCACATCACCCAGCCGCACCATCTCCCGGTCGCTGTTGGGAACCTCGATGCCGACCGCGGACTTGCCTGGGATCGGAGCCAGCAACCGCAGGTTGTCAGTGGCTACAGCGTAGGCGATGTTGCGGGTCAGTTGAGTGATCTTCTCAACCTTGACCCCGGGCCCGACCTCGACCTCGTAGCGCGTGACGGTCGGGCCTCGGGTGAACCCGGTGACCTGGGCGTCCACCGAGAACTGGTCGAGCACCCCGTTGATGGCCTCGATCATCGCGTCGTTGGCCTTGCTGCGAGCTTTGGGCGGATCGCCCTTGAGTAGTAGGTTAGGCGGGGGCAGCCGGTAGTCACCCTCGATCACCCGGTGGCTGGATGGTTGAGAGCTGGGTTTGTCGACCGGCTCCTCAGTTGGCCCCTCGACCGGCACTGCGGCGGGCTTGGTTGGCGCCGCGGCCTGCGCCGGCGGCTCGACGGGGGCGTCCTCCTCCGCAAAGACCTTCGCCGTCTGCGCGGCTTGCCGGCGCCGGGATGG
>DASVWA010000419.1:0-7141 GCA_036389855.1 Pseudonocardiaceae bacterium | reverse complement strand
AACCCACCCGACCAAACAGAGGCCAACACTCAGTAATAGGCCCAAACCAGTGCCTCATCCAGGTTGACAGATTCCGGTCCGATCCGGCACCCGAGTCTGATCCGGCACCCGAGTCTGATCCGACACATGAGGCTGGCGCTCACCGGCATCCCGAACCCGTCGACGCCAGTCGCGCTGGCGAGGCGCAGCGCGTGGGTTTGCTCAATGACGTGGCCGGGATGCGCGACGAATGGCAGCGGGTGCAGGGTACCTTCGTCGACGACCCCAGCGTGCGGTGCAGGAGGCGAGCGTGTTGATCGATCGCACCTTGGACGAAATCCGGGCGAATGTCGGGAGCGGGCACACGAGCGAGGCAATGTCGACTGAGGACCTGCGGGTGAGCTTCCAGCGCTACCGTGACTTCTTCCAGCGCCTGCTGTCGGCGTGATCTCGGCCACTCTCGCACTGTCTAAGACGCCCTGCCTCAGTCCTTCCTGCGCCCGACGACGAAACGCACGTCGCTGCTATCGTTGGCCGGTTCGACGTCGAGCTCCTGCTCGTGGAGCTCGTAGACCACAGTGGGCGCCAGGAAAACTTTGGCACCGTTACTCTCGACCACGGTGTCTTCGTCAGCCGGGGTCGCCGCAATGGACAGTCCCAAGCCCTCTGACCGTGTAGTTTGGCTCTGCGGCGCGATCCGCAGGCCTGCCCCCTCCGGCATCTGGTTCTTGGTCACGAGTGAGTTGATGGCCTGGGCAGCCGCCTCGGTCACTGTCAGCATGCCGTTACCGTAGGCGTCATTCCTCGCGACGCGTAAGCCGGAGGTCGTCGCCGTATTACGCGCCGCCTGAAAGTATGACGCGGTACCTGTCGTTGTGTGCCACGTCAATGCTCCTCGGTCGTCTCCTCAGGGGTCAGCGCTTCGACGGTGTGCTCCCGCACTGGGCGCAGCTCGAACTCCCCGAACTGGCCGCGGCGCACGGCCACGGCACTCATCGGCAGGGGTCGGCTCTGCCGATGACGGGGAACGAGGGTCATTCCGGCCCGCGGTCGGCGGTCGGAGACGGGCGTGCGCATGTGGTCCTTCTTCGTTGTAATTCACGTTGGACGGCCGCCAGCCGGGACGGAGCGCGCAGCGCGCTACAGAGCGGGGTGAGTCCCCGCATGCTCGGGCGCCCCCCGGCCATCGACGGATCTATTGGTTGTTCCGACGAGTAGCCAGCACAGTGCTGCCTCGGACACTCGTCCGCGGTGAAGGCTACTCCCCGACTTCACGACGAGCATACCTGCTATCGGATGGCACCCGCTTGGGTGATAGTGCGATCTTGCACAGTTCGAGATATCCGCGGATCCCATCCGGTACGTGGCCGTGCGATCATCGGGCAAAGATAGGCTCGTGGCCGTCCGGTCGCCGGCCGTGCCATATACCTGCCAGCGCGAGGAGGCTCCGGTGAAACTCGACGACCTGCCCGTTCAGGCCGGACAGTGAGCGCCCCGGAGGCCGGTCAGCGGCTTACCGGGGAGACCGCATCCACGCCGACCCGCCGCGCGCCGCAGGCCACGAGGATGCTGGCCTGGGCCGGTATGGACGGCCTGCGCTTGGAGGCGGCGCGGGTTGTCCTCGGCGGGCGCAGTATGCGGGCCAGCGGCTCCCTGGTCAGTGCCCGGCAAGAGGGCGCCGAGCCGTACTCGGCGTCCTACTCGCTGGCCACCGACGACAACGGTGTAGTGCAGCGGTTGACCGTTCGCACCATTCAAGCCCAGGGCGAGCAGTACGTCAGCCTTACTCGCTCGGAGGAGGGTATCTGGCTGGTCGACCGAGTCGACCACGGCGCGGGCACCGTGCGTACCCACTTCGGCGGAGCCCTGGACGTCGATCTGGCGTTCTGCACGCTGTTCAAGGCATTGCCCGTCCGCCGGCTGAGCCTGCATCGCGTCCCCGCCCAACACGATCTGGGTCAGCAAGGTTCGACGCAGCAAGACTTGACCCAGTACGACGACTTGTCGCTGGCATTCGTCTCGTTGCCGGGACTTGAAGTGAGTTGTGTCCGGCAGAGCTATCGCACCGTGGCGGTGGGCGACACCACAGCGGTGAACATCGCCAGTGACCTGTTCGAAGCGGAGCTCACGGTGGACGCCGACGGCCTGGTGCTCGAGTACCCCGGATTGGCGCGGCGTACCTGAGCTGATGTCAGCCGGGCGCGATGCGAGCAGCGGCGGCGAGTACTGCCTGCTCTGCGCCCCGCACCCCGACCACCTGGATTCCGGCTGGTAACCCGACCACCTCCGGCGCGGGCACCGACACCGCAGGCCAGCCCAGCAGGTTGAAGGGCAGGGTCAGGGACAGCAGCGCCGGCCGAACCGCGACCTGAGTGCCATCCGGGGCGTGGACCTGTTCGGCGCCGATCGGGGTGGCGCGCAGCGGGGTGGTCGGCAGCAGCAGCAGGTCGACTGCTGCAGTGTGCAGTCGATCCGTCAGCTCAATGGCCAACCTGCGCCGAGTCCGCCGCGCCGTGACGTAGTCGGCGGCGGTGTGCCGGGCGGCGGCCTGCAGCCGTGCCGCGGTGATCGGCTGGTAGTCACCGGGGCGCTGGGCCAGCCAGCGTGCGTGCGTGGCGTAGGCCTCCGCGTCGACGATCACGTAGTAGGTGGCGGCAAGTTCCTCGATGCCGGGCAGGCTGACGTCGCGCAGGATGGCCCCCGCGGTTTCCAGCGCGGCGGCAGCGCGGTCCACGGCGGCGGCGATCTCCGGATCATGCACCCGCCAGTAGGAGTCGGTAGGACGCCCGATTACGGTGCCTTCGACCGGGACTGCCGGGTCGATCCGGTGCCCGGTCAGCGCGCTGAAGGCGACGGCGACTGTGTTGATGTCGGCGCCGAGCAGTCCGATGTGGTCCAAGGTCTCCGACAGCGGGAACACTCCAGTGGTGGGTAGTGCGCCGCGCGCCGGTTTGAGCCCGACCACCCCGCAGAGCGCGGCCGGGGTGCGTGTCGAGCAGCCGGTGTCGGTGCCCAACGCCAGCGGCACCAGTCCGGCGGCTACCGCGGCCGCCGACCCGCTCGACGAGCCGCCGGTGATCCGCTGCGGATCGTGCGGGTTGTGGCACGGGCCATCCACGCAGACGTCCCCGGTGGGTCCGTAGGCGAACTCGTGGGTGTGGGTCTTGGCGACCACCACGGCGCCGGCCGCGCGTAACCGGGCCACCACGGCGGCGTCTTGCTGCGCCGGGGCGGCGTCGGCCAGCACCGCGCTACCACAGCGGGTGGGCAACCCGGCCACGTCGATGAGGTCCTTTACCGCCACCGGCCAGCCGCTCAACGGGCCCGGCTTCGCCGGTTGCACCGCTACCCGCTGCACGATCGCGTTATACGGATCATCACTCAGCGCCACCAACATCGCCTCCAGCCGCCACATGGATGCTTGTCGCACTCAGCGAAGCCTTGTCCACCGTGACAAGCATCCATATCGCAGAGCGGCGGCGTGGTGGCGTTAGAGGGCAACTTGGCAGCGGGCGCCGTGCAAGGCGATGACACGGCCGCCTGATCGGGCGATCTCGCGTAGCCGCGGGAGTGCACCGGGCGCGGCCAGGTCGACGTGCACGGTGTCGCCGTCGCGACCGTCGCGGGCTGCGTCGAAGGCTCGGCGGGCAAGGTGGCCGGCTCGGATGGTGGCGTCCAGCGCGCCGGTGGACGCAAGTGAGCCGCGGGCCGCCCCCAACCGGCCCAGCGCATCGTCCACCGCTTCCAGCAGTGCGCGGCGGTTGCCCTCACACATCGCCCGCACCAATTCGGGTCGGGCAGCGGCCACCCGGGTGCCATCGGTGAACGAGCCCGCGCCCAGTGCCATTGCCAGCGGACCGCCGTCGACGCCCACCGAGGCAAGTACCGCGGCCAGCACATGCGGCAGGTGTGATACTCGCGCGACCGCGGCATCATGATCCTCGGCGCTGGCCGGTACCACGGTGGCGCCGCAGTCCAGGGCAAGCCGGGCGACCTGCGTCCACACCATGGGGTCAATACCGTCGTCGGTGCTCACCACCCAGGACGCCCCGTTGAACAACGTCGCTGACCCGGCCGCCCACCCCGAGGCGGACGTTCCCGCCATCGGATGCCCGCCGACGTAGCGGGCCAGCGGGGTGTGCCGTGCCACCGCCGCCGCGACGGGTTGCTTGACGCTCACCACGTCGGTCAGGCGGCAGCGCGGGGTGTGCCGTGCCACCACCGGCAGCACGTCGGCCACCGCGGGCAGCGGTACCGCAAGCACCACCAATGCGTCGTCGCCGGCGGCCTGCAGCACATCTTCGATCGAGGATGTGACGTCGAAACCGGCTTGCCGAGCCGCGGTGACGGTGGCATCCGAGGCCGCGGTTCCCCGGACCTTCCACCCGGCACCGTCGGCGGCGCGCAACAGTGACCCACCGATCAAGCCCAACCCGATCACGCACAGCGTGGACTCGCTCACCGGGTCAACGCCTCGAGCGCGAAACCGGCGTAGAGGGCCACCCCGTGGGCCATCGCTGATTCGTCGAAGACCACCCGGTTGGAATGGTTCGCCGGTGTGCTGTCTGGCTCATGGCCTGACGGGCATGCGCCCAGGAACGCCATCGTGCCGGGCACCTTCGCCAGGACATAGGAGAAGTCCTCGGCGCCCATCATCGGGTCCGGCATGGTCTCGGCGTGATGTGCGCCCAGTACCCGGCGGGCCACGTCGAGCACCTGCGGGCTCACCTCGTCGTCGTTGACGGTGATCGGGTAACCGTGCTCGATCTGCACGGTGGCGGAGCAGCCATGCGCCGCGGCGACGTGCTCGCAGACGCGACGCGCCTCACGGTGCACCGTGGCGCGGGCATGCTCGGACAGCGCGCGGATGGTGCCTTCCAGCTCCGCGGTCTCGGGGATGATGTTGGAAGTGGTACCGGCACAGATCCGGGTGACCGTGATCACTGCCGGATCGAAGACGTTGAGCGTTCGGGTGACCATTGTCTGGAGCGCGCCGACCATGGCGGCCGCCGCGGGCACCGGGTCCAGCGCGTTCTGCGGTGCTGAGGCGTGCCCCCCTCGGCCGGTGACGGTCACCCGCAGCACGTCCGAGGACGCCATGATGGCGCCGGGTCTGGTCTGCACCACTCCGCGGTCCAGGGTGGAGGTGATGTGCACGGCCAGCGCGCGCTCCGGCATCCCGGCGACTTCCAGCAGGCCCTCCTCGAGCATGTGGCGTGCCCCGTGAAAGCCCTCCTCCCCGGGCTGGAACATCAGCAGCACCCGGCCGGCCAGTTCTTCCCGCTGTTCGACGAGCAACCGCGCGGCGGAGGCCAGCATCGCGACGTGGGTGTCATGCCCGCAGGCGTGCATCGAGCCCGGTAGCTCGGAGCTGAACGGCACGCCGGACTGCTCAGCGACCGGTAGCGCGTCCATGTCCGCCCGAAGCAGGACGGTCGGTCCCGGCCGCCCGCCCTCGATCACTCCGATCACCGAACTGGCGGACTGCCCGATCCGCACTTGCACCGGTAAATCGGCCAAGGCCCGCAGCACGGCGGCCTGGGTCTTGGGTAGAAGCAAGCCCTGCTCCGGGTGCCGATGCAGGGCACGGCGCAGCGCAACCGTCCGCGGCTGCAGCGTTCTAGCAGCGCACACCAGGCTGCTGGCACCCAAACTGGTCGATCGGGACCGGGAACGGCTGCTGGCGCGCCGTCGGTGACGGGGGGCGGGCGTGCTCACAGCCTGCCATCCTTGCATTTCTTGCTAGCACCTGTATCGGGCACCTCTGCCGGCACCAGACCTAGGCACCGAATCTGGACATCAGACCTGGGCATCGGGGAGTCGGACCCGTATTATGCTTCCCTGCCGCGCCAGACAGCGCATACTTATGCCATGGCGGTCACCGGCTTTGCCGTCGCTGTGGTTCGCGAGGACGGGCGCTGGCAGTGCACACCACTGGACACTGCGGCCCTGCGAAATCTCGACGCGGCCATCACGGAGCTGCGCGGACAACGCTCAACGGGAGCCGTCTTCGGCCTCCTCGATGTCGATGACGAGTTCTTCGTCGTCGTGCGACCCGTGCCTGGCGGGGTGTCCTTGCTGCTGTCCGACGCCGTCGCAGCGCTGGACTACGACGTGGCCGCCGACGTGCTAGACCTGTTGCGCGTCGATGTCCCCGAAGAAGACGCAGTGGATGCAGACGATATCTGGCCGGAGGGCGACCTCGGGCTGCTCGCCGACTTGGGGCTGCCGGCAGCGGAGATGCAGGTGATCATCGATGAGGTGGACCTGTATCCGGACGAGCAGCTTGACATGATCGCCCAGCGATGTGGGTTCCGGTCCCAGCTGTCGGCGCTGCTGGAGAAGCAGCCGGGATGACGGTGGTGGCCGGCGCCGATGCGGCGCTGGTTCGGCGCGCTCTCGAAGTGGCCAGCGGCGCGGTGGCTACCGGGGACGTGCCGATCGGCGCGGTACTGGTGGACGCCGACGGTGTGGAGCTGGCCGCGGCCTGCAACGCCCGGGAGGCCACCGGGGACCCCACTGCGCACGCCGAGTTGCTGGTGCTGCGGGCCGGTGCCGCCCGGCTGGGACGTGACGGGCGGCCCGACGGTTGGCGGTTGGCGGACTGCACGCTGGCGGTCACTGTGGAGCCGTGCACGATGTGCGCGGGTGCCTTGGTGGCAGCTCGGGTGCAGCGCCTGGTGTTCGGGGCCTGGGAGCCCAAATCCGGTGCCGTCGGGTCGCTGTGGGACGTCGTCCGGGACCGTCGGTCCCCGCACCGCCCTGAGGTCATCGGTGGTGTCTTGGCTGACGAGTGTGCCGCCATGCTCACTGAGTTCTTCGCTCGCCACCGCGCGGCGATCGCGCCGATACGTCCGGTATGGTGACCGGCGGTAGCGTGTCCGAGCGGCCGAAGGAGCGCGCCTCGAAAGCGCGTGAGGGTTCACGCCCTCCGTGGGTTCAAATCCCACCGCTACCGCCATCTACCAGCGAGAATGCCGGGTAGGTCGACTGCGACTCACTCGACGCTTCCCTTTGGGTCTCAGTTTGGGTCTCATTTGCTCTGCGGGACGGTCCCAACGGGGGACGGCGCATGGGATGAGATGACCAGGTGGCTTCACGACAGCAACCCTAATGTGTCGCTCTGCCTACGTTGGGCGATCTGGCACTGTCATCCCAAGAG
>DASVWA010000418.1:0-3743 GCA_036389855.1 Pseudonocardiaceae bacterium | reverse complement strand
CGTTCGCACCCTGCCTGAACCCCTCGCACGGTAACCGGCGTCATCAGCTACCAACCGGCGCCGATCCGCGGTAAACCCGCACCGAGCCGGCTGTACCAAACCTGCGTGGTCGATCACCAGCGGACCGGGAGACACTCCGTTCCGACCTGGAGATCGCCCTCGCGGTGGCCTCCGGCATCGCAGACGTGGGCCTGGGCGTTGCGCGCCGCCGACGACCTCAACTTGGCTTCATACCACTGACCTGGGAGCGCTACGACATCGCGCTGAGCGGAGACGCCCTCGGAGCCGCCAGACCGCTCATCACCGCCCTGCGTGACCCCAAGGTGCAGGCCTCGATCTCCAAACTCGGGGGTTACGGCCTGAAACCAGCCGGAACAGTGAAACCACTCAGCAACAAGAGCGCGAAACCTTAGCCCGCTTCGCCACCAGACGTTCCTGCGGATGGCCCACAGGCAATCATGGCTGACTATCCTCGAGGGGCACCCAAGCGAACGTCGACGCCGGGTGAGTAATGCGCAACGGGCCGCCCCTCAGGTGTGGGCAGACCGGCGGCGACGAGGAGGTCCTGATCGAGTCTGTGGATCCGCACGCTCCACAGCGGCCACGCCTGATGCGCCACCGGAACGTTCACTAAGCAACCGGCGATCTTGGTGAACGCCCGCCACCGTCCGGTGAGGAAGTGGTCACGCTCGCCCAGCTTCTCCGCGGCTAGCGGGGAGCCAGGCTCGGCCACAATGTGGTGTCCCGCGGCTGGCGGATACCGTCGGCGTGATCGATAGGTCACCGTGGAATTAGCCTCCACCGTCATGGCCGCCCAATGATAGGGAACCCACAAACAGGCCCGTGCACCCAGGACGGTGGCCAGGCTCGAGACGTCGAGGGACAGAAACCACAGACCGTCCAGGCCATTCCTGTCAACGACATAAGTCCGGACGTTGGTCTCCGGGAAGGTAGACAGCCCTGGGACGGCGGGAAACCCAGGCGGGCGAAAGTCGCACAGGAGAAACGGGGTGAGCCCCACCCAGGCGACGCCGTCATAAGTGTGGACCTTGAGCCCGGATGGGAGTAAGCGCTGCACGTCGGCCGGCTCGTAAGCCCAGTGCAGGAACGTGCACGCTCGCCAACGCTGGTAGGCCAAGGGCCAAGCCACGGGTTCGTCAGGATTCGCACCAGCCACAGCAGTCAGTATTCCGCCCATGCCTGGGGCCCGGGTAGGGACTCCAGGCTGCTCGATGCTGTGCCCAGGCAGTACACGAGAAGTCGCACGGACCGCGGTGACGCCTGTAGTCGCCGGCTGATCCCCGCCGCGCCAAGGCCGCCTGGTCGTCGGGCGTCAGGCCGAGGAGCCCCACCGTTGCCGCGGCCAGGCCGGCGCAGGCTCCGGTCGGGTGGTGCGTGGGGGTTTAGCGGGTGTGGTAAGGCGGTATGACTGCGGCACAGGCCGGCGGACTAGGGGGCATCGGTGCACCACACGATTGAGATTGCGGTCCCCGCCAAGGCCACCGGGGGTGTGCTGGCCGAGCTGGAGGCGCTAGAGGGTGTGGTCCATCTCTCGGTCGTGCATGGGGCGTCGGTCAAGCCGCCAGGAGACGTTGTCACCGCGCATGTGCTCAACCGCGAGGTCGACGCGGTATTGGCGGTGGCGGCGCAGGCCCGGCAGTCCGGGCCAGTGTCGGTGAGCACCGCCGAGGCCCAAAGCATTATCGATGAGCATGCCGCGCGGGCAATCGATGACGACGTCGACGAGTCGCCCTGGGAGGAGATCGAGCGAGGTCTTCGCCACCACGGCCAGCTGAACCGGAATTTCCTGGCGCTGATGGGGCTAGGGGCGGTGATCGCCGTGGCTGGGTTGGTGTCTGCTCCGGTTCCTCAGGCCCTGGCGCTGGCCGCGGCGGGCATCATTGCGCCGGCGTTTGAGCCGGTGGCCAAGCTCGCTGTTGGGTTGGTCCGCGGCAGTTGGTACGCCATTCGGCGGGCGCTTGTTGCCGTGAGCGGCGGTTACGTGTTGTTGGCTGTCGTCGGGGCGTTGGCCTATTTGGTGCTGCATGCGCTGGGCATGGCCAGCCCACAGGCGCTGGCCGCCAGCGAGGGAGTCAAGATGGTCACCCATCCCACCGCGGCGGATTGGCTCATCTCGGCGTGTGGAGCAGCTGCCGGCGTGGTGATCGTGAGCGCCTTCCGGCATGCGGTCCTCGCCGGCGCCCTGATCGCTCTGGCATTGGTTCCCGCTGCTGCCCTGGTGGGCGCGGGCCTGGCCGCCGGGGAGATCGTCATGACGCTGGAGGCGCTGCGGCGGGTGGGCCTCGACGCGCTGTTGGTGGTCGGGCTCGGCGCTGCGGTCATGCTGCTCAAGCAGCGTCTCATCCACCGCAACCGTCAGCCCTTGATCTAGAAAGACCGCCCGAGGTATCTGACGCCCTGACCGACCGTTGTCGGTCACTTCGCGGCTTCTGGTGCGCCCTTCCTCGCCGGAGCGGCGAACGCCTCGACGCCTGCACGCGCGCGGAACGGCTCAAGATCAGCGCGTTGGCGCTCAGCCCGACCGATCAGGTTGTCGAAGTCGACGTCGGGCAGGCGCGAAGCGAGATCGGCGAGGTCGCGCAAGGTCGTCCACAGCAGCTTCTTGCCCTCGATCCCCATCGCGAGAACATCAAGCTCCACGAACCGACTGAGCGGCGAGTACGTCCCAAGTCGACCGTTCAGCTTCAGTCGCCCCAGGCGCTCGGCGCCGACCGCGAGTCCGATCTTGACCGGATTCATCCGGATCCCAAGACGATGCATGATGCTTTGAAATGTTTCAACGTCCTCTGCGATCCCCGCCGAGACACGTGTGAGCGCCTCACCGAGTTCGGTGTCGCGATTGTTGCGCTGCGACCGTTGGGCAACCTCTCGCCACAGCATGCCTAATGCGAGCTGGTCGTTCATGTAGATGCCAAGAAATTCGTCCACGCCGAGGAGTACCCATCTATCAGCGCGCACAATCATCACTCCCCCTCGTGGCTAGTGGACCGACAACCCCCACTCCGAGCATCCCCGACCAACTTGGACAGGCCCACGTATCGGCGGCATCGGCCACAAGATCGCGCGGAGACGCCGCCCACTGAGATCATCGGCAGAAATATTTATAGGCTGATCTTTACACTTGACTCGTGCGATTTACTCAACGATCCGGTCTCGCCGACGGGGCTCCGCGTCCACGCGAACCACTGGCTGCACACCGTTACGTCACGGTGGTCATCCCGCCAGTATGGATACGGATTATACGGGTCCCCGATCGGCGGACCGGATTCGTTGGGGGCTGGCAATCAGCGGGGTCAGCGTCGCCCAACTACTCCTGTTGTACCGGCGGCGAGTTTGGCTCCGAGGGCCCGGTCGGGGTTTCGCCCTGATCAGGGCCACCCTTGGGAACGCGGAGGGCGGGCTCTTCCTGGGCTTCCTGCGGGATTCTACTCGAGTCGATCCGACCGCCTTCCGTCTCACCAGGCCCGGTCATGTCGGGCTTCTCCAACTTGTCCGTCATGAGCACCTCCTCGTGCGTCATCCGAGGGCTGGCCCGAGGCCGCCAGCGCGGAAACCAGGGCGCCACCCGGTGTGATCTCTTGTCGTGGACGCGTGTGGAGTACCCGGTCAGAGGGCATCTCACACGTTTTCCGGTCAATCATCGGCATTGATCACCGCGGGCACTTTTAAGCCGCTACCATCGGCGCCACCGGTTATGCAGCTAGCCGCTGTCCACAGCACAT
>DASVWA010000417.1:0-1725 GCA_036389855.1 Pseudonocardiaceae bacterium | reverse complement strand
CGAGATGCCAGCCCCGGCCGGCCGACGGGGGATCCACTCCGCCTGACCGGTCCCGGTGGCGGCACCGCCGGCTGCGCGGCGGTGCAACCCGGTGGGAGGTTGGCCGGCCGGTGCACCAGTCGGCCGCCTCTTGACGCGGTCCTCGTCCTAGTGCTCCGTCTCGGTATTGCTTGATGTGATCACCGCGCGGGGCGACCATTTCTCATGCCTGCGCACGTGCGGACGGTCGAGGTACCGGAGGCCGATCGGCGAGAGCTGGAGCGGCGGGTGCGGGACAAGGGAGCACCGGCCCGGCTGGTCGAGCGGGCCCGGATCGTGCTGCTGGCCGCCGACGGCCTGCCGGGCAAGCAGATCGCCGCGATCGTCGGCTGTGCCGAGCCGACCGTGGTGACCTGGCGCGGCCGCTACGCCGAGCACGGCCTGGCCGGCCTGGATGACCTGCCGCGGCCGGGCAAGCCGGCGCAGCTACCCGAGGCGCTGCGCGATCGGGTGTTGGAGCTGACGCTGACCGAGCCGCCCACCCAGTTCGGCGCCACCCACTGGTCCTCCCGACTGCTGGCCGCCGCGCTGGCCGGCGAGGGCACCCCCGTCTCGCACGCCACCATCGCCCGGATCTGGCACCGCTTCGGGGTCCAGCCATGGCGAGCGCAGACGTTCAAGTTCTCGACCGACCCCGCCCTGGAAGCCAAGATCCGCGACGTCGTCGGGCTGTACCTGCATCCGCCGCAGAAGGCCGTGGTGCTCTGCGTGGACGAGAAACCGCAGATCCAGGCCCTGCAGCGGACCACCCCGACCCTGCCGGTGCGACCCCGGCATCCGGAGGCGGCCAGCTTCGACTACATCCGGCACGGCACCACCACGCTGTTCGCCGCCCTTGAGGTGGCCACCGGCAAGGTCACCGAGGCGTGCACCGAACGCCACCGCCACCAGGAGTTCCTGGCCTTCCTCAAGCAGGTCGCTGCCGCCTATCCCCGCCGCCAGCTGCACGTGGTGGTCGACAACCTGTCCACCCACAAGCACCCGGCGGTGCGCGCCTGGCTCGCCCGTCACCCCCGGGTGCAGTTGCACTTCACGCCGACCTCGGGGTCCTGGCTGAACCTGGTCGAGGCCTTCTTCTCGATCATCACCCGCCAGGCCCTGCGCCGCGGCAACTTTCCGACCGTCGCCGACCTCGTCGCCGCCATCGAGCGCTTCATCGCCGCCTGGAACGACCGCTGCCGACCGTTCACCTGGACCAAGGACCCCGACACCGTCATCGCCAAGGCCACCGACCCTCGCCGCCGGAAGACACAAACGACGTCAGTTACGGAGCACTAGTCAGCAAGGCCGTAGATACATGCGGTAGCACGTGGTGAGCCCTCATATCGCCCGCGGACCTTTCATGTGGGGCGCCAGCGTTACGCCCGCTGGGCCCGCTCGAGCACTCGGTACACCGTTGGCCGCGACACGGAGAACAACTCGGCCAGCTCGGCGATCGAGTGCTCACCGCCGCCATGCAGCTTCACCAGATGCGCCTGCTGTGCAGCGCTGAGCTTCGGCTGGCGCCCCCGCAGCCTGCCCTTGGCCCGGGCCACCGCCATTCCCTCCCGGGTGCGCAGGCACAACAGGTCGACCTCGAACTCGGCGAAGGTGGCCAGGATGTTGAAGAACATCTTGCCGCCGCTCAACCGCGCAGCTGCGCGTTGAGCCGTACGGCCTGTCGCGTGAGGTGGTCGCGTTCGGGGA
>DASVWA010000416.1:0-32965 GCA_036389855.1 Pseudonocardiaceae bacterium | reverse complement strand
GGTCTGAGCCCGCGCGAAGCCGCCACCTCCAGCGACTCGGCCATCCTCGCCGAACTGCGCAGCACGGTTGACGACGTCGAAGCGACCCTGCTACATGCCCAACGCGCCGGGCAGCCGACAGCGGGCCTGATGAACCCGCACCGGCTCCGCGAGGCGCTGGCGCTGGCGCTGGCACACCACATCCCATAGGGGGATCGAGTCTCAGGGCTTTCTCAGCCGGTACGGAGCAGCATCATCACCAGCGCCGTGCGGGTAGGAGGACGTCATGAAGCTAGCAACTGCGGCACTGGCTGCGGCGGCGGCCGGCGCGATCGGCCTCGGTGCGCTGACCATGCCCGCCGGCGCCAAGTCGGATCCGGCGCTGCCCCCGGTATCGGCAGAGGACCTGGTGGCTTCGGTGCTCACCGCCAAGACCCCGGCCTTCGGTGGCACTGTCACGGTGGACAACGCGCTGGGTTTACCCGCGCTGCCCGGTATGTCCACCGGCATGTCGACAGTGTTGACCCAACCGGAGACGACCTTGCGGGTCTGGTCCGACGGGCAGGGCCACGGCCGGCTAGCGCTGCCCTCTCGCGGTGGTGAGTACGTGGTGATCGAGGACGGCACGACGCTGTGGCGCTACGACTCCACCGAACGCACCGCGACCGCGCGGGAGCACGGCGCTGAACGTACTGATCAGCGCCCTGTGGTCGCCGACCCGGCGCAGGCCGCCCGGGAGCTGGTAGGCGCCGTGCGGCAGAGCAGCTCAGTGACCGTGGACGGTACTGGCTACGTCGCCGGGCGCCCCGTCTACCAACTTGTGCTCGCCCCCGCTCCGGCTGAGCGGACCCTGCTGCGTGAGGTGCGGGTAGCAGTCGACTTGGTCCTGCGGGTTCCGCTGCAACTCACCGTGCTGGCCGACGGATCCACCGACCCGGTACTGCAGATCGGCTTCTCCGACCTCAACGTCGGCACGCAGGATCCTGCGCTGTTCCAGTTCACTCCCCCTGCAGGGGTCACAGTCAAGCGCTCCCAGCCATCGACCAACGAGCCGAAAACCGGGCCGATCCATCCGGACGCCGCGGGAACCATAATCCGCACCGAGGGCGACGGCTGGGACACCGTGGTGCTCGGGCAGCTGCTGCCCGCACGGCCCGACGCAGCACCGGATGCGCAACGCGACCCGCTGGCGGCGTTGCAGCGGATAGGTCGTCCGACCAGCGGATCGTGGGGCAACGGCTGGGTGATACAGACCGCGGTGGTCACCGTGCTGGTGGCTTCCGACGGGCGGGTCGCCGCCGGCGCGGTGCCGCAGCAGGTGCTCGACGAGGCGCTGACCCGTTGACGGCCGACTCGGCTATTCCCACCGCGACTAACGCGCCGGCGGGAGCGCCGAACCCACACGGTGGACCGGCGATCCGGATGCAGGGGCTGCGCAAGGTGTTCGGCGCCACCGTAGCAGTGTCCAATGTGGACCTTGACGTGCCGGCCGGCGCCGTGCTCGGTCTGCTTGGACCCAACGGCTCGGGTAAGACCACGTTGATTCGAATGCTGCTAGCACTGTCCCGACCCACAGCGGGCAGTGTGGAGCTGCTCGGCGCGCGGATGCCGACCGCAGCCGGTGAAGTGTTGCCGCACGTCGGCGCGCTGGTGGAGGGTCCCGGCTTTCATCCGTTCCTGTCCGGCCGGGAGAACCTGCGGCGCTGCGCGGCCGCCGAGCCGCTGCTACCCACCCGGGCGATCCCGGACGCAGTCGAGACGGCCTTGCAGCGGGTCGGCCTCACGCCCGCGGCGAGTAGGCGCTACCGCGCCTACTCGCTGGGGATGAAACAGCGCCTGGGCCTGGCCGCAGTGCTGCTGGTCCCCCGGCGGCTGGTAGTGCTCGACGAGCCGACCAACGGCCTTGACCCCGCCGGAACCCGGGAGGTGCGGCGGGCCATCGCCGAGCTGCACGCCGGCGGCGCGACCGTACTGGTGTCCTCGCACCTGCTCGCCGAGGTAGAGGCGACTTGCACGCACGTGGCGGTGCTCGACCACGGGGCGCTGATCGCGGCGGGACCGTTGGCCGCGCTACTGGACGGTCAGGCTCCCGCACTGGACATCCGCACTCCCGACACCGCGGTCGCGATGCAGGCCTTGCGTGCGGCCGGGGTCCACGCCGCAGCCCGTCCCGATGGAGTGCGCATCGAACTGGCTGGAACTGATCCGCCCGCGGTGGTGGCGCTGCTGGTCGGTGCCGGAGTCGCGGTGCACGAGGTGCGACGGTGGCGAACCGGGTTGGAGCAGCTGTTCGCGCAGCTGACCGAGGGAGGCGGGCCATGACCGCCTCCCTCGATGCGGGAAGCGCCCCCCTATCGCGTGCCCCGCTGACCCGGTTGCTGCGCAGTGAGCTGCGCTGGGTGCTGCGCCGGCCGCGCACTCAGATCGCCCTAGGCCTGCTCGCGCTGGTTCCGGTGCTGATCGGGATCGGCATCATGGCGACCGACTCGCCCGGCGGATCGGGACTGCTCACCCAGATCGCCGGTAACGGCCTAGTACTGCCGGTCGCGGCATTGTCGATCTCGCTGACCTTGCTGTTGCCGCTGGTTGTGACGATGGCCGCCGCCGACGCGCTGGCCGGCGAATCCGCGCATGGCACGCTTCGCGGGCTACTGCTGGCCCCGGTGAGCCGGACCCGGCTGGTGATGGTCAAAGCGATCGGCGTGCTGGCCGTCGCAGTCGCCGCGGTCGCCGCGGTCGCGCTGCTGGGCATGGTCACCGGACTGGTTCTGATCGGCCCATCAGGAAGCACCCACGGCATGCTCACGCTGTCCGGCACCGAGGTCGGGCCAGGATCGGCGCTGCTGCGGGTTTCGCTGGCCGCCGCCTGGACCGTCGGGCAGCTTGCCGCTGTCGGTGCCGTGGCGCTGGCGGTGTCCTCGACCACCGACCACCCGCTGGTGGTGCTCGCGGCGGTGCTGGGTGGCTTGATCGTGTTCGGGGTGCTCTCCGCGATCCCCGCTCTGGACGGGTTGCAACCAGTATTGATCACCACCGGCTGGTTCGCGATCGTCGATGTGCTGCGTGACCCCCTACCGCTGGACGGCCTGGCCGCCAGCAGCCTCCGCGCGGGGTGCTACCTGCTGGTCGGCGTGGGGCTGACCCTCCTGCGAACAACCACCCGCGAAGCCTGACCCCGCTCCCCACCCCGGCGTGTCCGTCTCCCATGCACGGTGTGTCGGCTTCCTGTGCACGGTGTGTCGGCGCCGTGGCCGCCTCTGCCAAGATGACGGTATGGCACAACTGTGGGACGACGAGCGGGTAACAGATGCCCTGGAGGGCCTCACGGATTGGCAGCGCGACGGTAACGCGATCGTGCGTACCGCGACACTGCCCAGCTTTCCGGCAGCCATCGAAGCTGTCCGCGCGGTGGCCGAGATCGCTGAGGCGCGCAATCATCACCCCGACATCGACATCCGCTGGCGTACCGTGACCTTCCGATGCAGCACGCATTCCGAGGGCGGGATCACCAACCTGGACATCGAGCTTGCCGGTGAGATCGACCGCGTGCTGACGGGTGCCACAAACTGAGGTTAATAGCAGCGCTGGTGAGCCAGTGGAATTGTCCTACGCGAAGATATGGAAATTAACGCCGAGCAACACCAGAGGCCAGAGGAACAAGGCCAGTATGAAGTTCAGCAGTTCACCGATGCTGGTGATAGAGTATCCGGTACTGAGCGCTACCACCAAGCCAATGATCAGATATACGAGAGCACCAAGAGAAATACCGCGTCGTTCGACGATATACATGATCGCTCCTCAAGATGCAGGCCATTGATAACTGATAATCTAAATTGGTCACCTGACATCGCCGTACCGATTGGACTAGGGAATGAGCCTTGCCTGTGCGGCCAGCAACGGCGCGTCGAACGACATCAGCGGACGAGAGCACGACCTCACGCGCCGGCTTTGAGTGGTCGCGATCGCCAACCTCGCACCAGCGGCCTCTCGGCCACCTCTGACAGGTCTTGACGGCCACGGCCGAAGCTGCCCGAGACGCCACGCCCTCACGGGCGCCACGCATGGGTGGATTCGCTTCCACCACGACCTCCCTCTCGTCCTGGCAGGAGTGTAGCCCGCGCTCACCATGACTGTCGTTGGCTCGGAATAGCGAAGCCGCGGTTTCTATGCGGACTTGCAGGAGGAGAAGTTATCTACCGTGAAACGGCAGCGCTACACGTTGAAACGGAAATCGACCACGTCTCCGTCGGCCATCACGTAGTCCTTGCCCTCCATCCGCACCTTCCCAACGGCCCGGGCCTGCGCCATCGATCCGGCCGCGATCAGATCGTCGTAGGACACGATCTCAGCCTTGATGAACCCACGCTGGAAGTCACTGTGGATCACCCCGGCGGCCTCGGGCGCGGTCGCCCCGGCTCGGATCGTCCACGCTCTGGATTCCTTGGGCCCGGCGGTGAGGAAGGTCTGCAATCCAAGGGTGTGGAACCCGACGCGGGCCAGCGCGTTCAGTCCCGGTTCGGCTTGCCCGATCGAGTCCAGTAATTCCCGCGCCGACGCTTGATCCAGTTCAAGCAGTTCCGATTCCACTTTGGCATCCAGGAACACCGCATCGGCGGGAGCGACCAACTTGCGCAGCTCGGCCTGGCGCTCCGGATCAGTGAGCACGCCTTCGTCAGCATTGAAGACATACACGAACGGCTTGAGGGTGAGCAGGCTCAACTCGGCGAGCGCGTTGACCTCCAGCCCCGCGCGCGCGGCGAACAGCGTGCGGCCAGCGTCGAGTACCTCCCTTGCGGCCTGCGCGGCAGCCAACGCGGCGCGCCGTTCCCTGGGATGGGTCCGAGCCTCTTTCTCCAGCCGGGGCAATGCGCGGTCCACGGTCTGCAGATCGGCCAGCACCAACTCGGTCTCGACGGTGGCGATGTCGTCGGCGGGATCGATCCGCCCGTCGACGTGTACCACGTCCGGGTCGTCGAAGACGCGCACGACCTGGCATATCGCGTTGGCTTCGCGGATGTTGGCGAGGAACTTGTTCCCCAGCCCGGCACCTTGCCAGGCCCCAGCCACGATCCCCGCGATGTCGACGAACGAGACCGTTGCCGGCACCACCTTGGCGCTGCCGAACAGCTCAGCCAACCGCTGGAGACGTTCGTCGGGCAACGGCACCACCCCGACGTTGGGCTCAATGGTGGCGAACGCATAGTTCGCCGCGAGCACGTTATTGCGGGTCAGCGCATTGAAGAGGGTGGATTTGCCCACGTTGGGCAGCCCGACGATGCCGATGGTGAGGCTCACGGGACGTCAAGTCTAGGCCACTGAGTCTCTAGGTCACTGAGCCCGATCGTCCCGCGGCCGCCAACCCATTCAGTAGCCGTAGCCGCCACCGCCACCGCCGTCCTGTTGCTCGGTGTTGCCCGGGGCTGGGTCAGAGGCCGAGCCGTCGTTGCAGCCGGCCAGCGCGAGTGAGACTGCGGCGATGGCCGCCAGCACCACGGCACGCCACCGTGTGCTACCAGTCAATGTCATGGCGGCACATTAGGGACGTCAAGGTCGGTTGGGTGCCGCCGAATGGTCCGACTACGAAGCGTCGACGCGCCTCGCTGTCGGTGTCCGATTCCCGCCAGTACCGGGTCCATCGGGCTGGCACGATCGGGTCCGTGCTGCTCGACCACGACCGCTGCTACCGAGCCATCTCCTCGCGCGACGCGCGGTTCGACGGCTGCTTCGTCGTCGGCGTGCGGACCACCGGCATCTACTGCCGGCCGTCGTGCCCCGCGGTGACGCCCAAACCGCGCAACGTCGTCTTCCTGCCCACTGCCGCGGCCGCCCAGCTCGCCGGCTACCGGGCCTGCCGCCGCTGCCTGCCCGACGCCGTGCCGGGTTCGCCGGAGTGGAACCTGCGGGGTGACTTGGTGGCCAGGGCGGTCCGGCTGATCGCCGACGGCGTGGTCGAGCGCGAGGGAGTGCCCGGGTTGGCCGCCCGGCTGGGCTACTCCACGCGTCAACTCAACCGAGTACTCACCGCCGAACTGGGTGCCGGAGCGCTCGCTTTGGCGAAGGCGCACCGGGCGCAGGCCGCGCGGGTACTCATCGAATCCACCACGTTGCCGCTGGCCGACGTCGCATTCGCTGCTGGATTCGCCTCGATACGCCAGTTCAATGACGCGGTGCAGGAGGTCTATGCCACCACCCCGACCGACCTTCGCCGGCATGCGACGCCACAGCCGACGCCGGGTGCCCTGACATTGCGCCTACCGTTCCGGATTCCGATGGATGGCGCAGGCCTGCTGGACTTCCTCGCGGTCCGGGCCATCCCGAGCGTGGAGTGTGCTGGCGACCACGGCTACGCCCGGACGCTGCGGCTGCCGCACGGGCTCGGTGCGGCAGCGGTCCGCCTGAGGCCCTCACACTGGGAGTGCACCCTGCGGCTGGCCGACCTACGGGACCTGCCGGTGGCGGTGAGCCGGCTGCGCAGGCTGCTCGACGCCGACGCCGACCCGTGCGCCGTGGACGAGGTCCTCGGGGCCGACCCGGCGCTGGCCACCGCGGTGGCTGGGCGACCCGGGATTCGGGTGCCAGGCACCGTTGATAGCGCCGAAACGGTGCTGCGCGCCGTGCTCGGACAACAGGTGACAGTGGCGTCCGCGCGGACTGCCGCGGCCCGGCTGGTCACGGCATTGGGCGAGCCAGTGCCGGTCGAGCTGGTGCTGGGTAGCGAGGACACCATTTGCCGGCTGTTCCCGGCACCGGCTGCAATCGCTGAGCACGCCGCCGAGGTGCTCACCGGTCCACGCCGCCGGATCGAGACCATCCGAGCCACCGCGGCGGCGCTGGCCGCCGGTGATCTGGTGGTCGACCCAGGCCGCGATCCCGAAGAACTCCGGATAGAGCTCGAGGCGATCCCAGGCATCGGCCCGTGGACGGCCGGTTACGTGGCGCTGCGGGTGCTGGGTGCCACTGACGTGTTGCTGAACACCGATCTCGCGATCCGGCGCGGCGCGGCCGCGCTGGGGCTGGCCTGCGATGCCGGTGAGTTGCGGCGGTGGTCCCGGCGCTGGCGACCTTGGCGTTCCTACGCAGGCATGCACCTGTGGCGGGCGGCCGCCACCCGACCACGAAGCAGGGAGCGCACGGCATGACCTTCACTTCCACTATGGACACGCCTATCGGTGCCTTCACGGCCGTCGTCGACACCGATGGCGCGGTGCTCGCGGCAGGCTGGACAGCGCAGGTGGACGACTTGCTGCCACTGGTAGCGCCCGGGCTGCGGCCGGCCTCCGTGGTCCACCGCGCCGACCTGGGAGCGGTGAGCACCGCGGTGACCGCCTACCACCGGGGCGACCTGACCGCGATCTGCGACGTGCCGGTACAGCAACGCGGGGGTGAGTTCCTCGAGCATGCTTGGCAGGTGTTGCGCGCCGTCCCGGCAGGCGCCCCGATGAGCTACACCGAACTCGCCGCCAAGTCGGGCCGACCGCAGGCAGTGCGCGCGGCGGCAGCCGCCTGCGCACGCAACCCCGCGGCGCTGTTCGTCCCGTGTCACCGGGTGCTGCGCAGTGACGGCTCGCTCGGCGGTTTCCGCTGGGGTCTACCCGCCAAGCGCTGGCTGCTCATTCACGAGTCCCGTTGACGAGTCTCGCTGAACCGCTGGCAATGCGCCTCAGGCGGCGCGCCTTGCCGATTCTGTCAGTGGGCTGTTGCAGTCTGTGACGCGTGGATTACTCAGCGCTCATCGCCCTGCTCGCTGGCCTCGCGGTCGGCGCGCTGATCAGCTGGCTGCTGGCCGCCGCGGGTCGCCGTGCCGCGGTAGCCGAGGCCGGCCGGACCGCGGATGCCGCCAGGGCGGTCATCGAGGCCGAACTCGCTGCGGTTCGTCGTGACGGTGAGAGTGCCGCAACGGCCAGAGATGCCGAGTCGGCCCGGGCCGAGCAGTTCCGCAGGCGTGCTGAGGAGGCCAGTGAGCGGGTCTCGGCGGTACAGGTGGAGCTGGCCGGTGTCCGCGCTGCCCTGGACGCCGAACGGTCCGCCACGGCTGACCGAGAACAATTGCTGACTCGCCGCGAAGCCGAACTCAAGGACAGCTTCCAAGCGCTGTCCGCCGAGGCGCTATCCCGCAACAACGAGGCATTTGTCCAGCTCGCCGAGGCACGGCTGGTCCAAGTGACAGCAGCCCTGTCGGCAAAGTCCGACGGGGACGCCGCCCAACGCCAGCAGGCCATCGAGGGTCTTCTCGAGCCGGTCACCCAGACCCTGCACCGGCTCGACGGTCAGCTGCGCACGGTGGAAAAGGAGCGCGAGGCCGCCTATGCGGGACTGCGCGAGCAAGTAGGAGCAATGCATCGCACTTCCGAGCAGCTCCAGAGCGAAACCAGGCAGCTGGTCACCGCATTACGTGCACCGCAGGTGCGCGGTCGGTGGGGTGAGCTGCAGCTGGAGCGGGTCGTGCAGCTGGCCGGCATGGTGGAGCACTGCGACTTCTCCCGTCAGGTCACTGCTACCGACGCCAGCGGTGACGACGACACCGTTGTCCGTCCCGATCTGGTGGTACACCTCGCCGGTGGCAAGCAGATCGTGCTGGACGCCAAGGTGCCTTTCGGGGCCTATCTAGAGGCCGTCGACGCGACCGACCCGGACCGCCGGACCGACCGGCTGGCCGCACACGCCCGCCATCTGCGTGGCCACGTCGATTCCCTGGCGCGCAAGTCCTACTGGCAGCGCTTCGACGCCACCCCGGAGTTCGTGGTGCTGTTCGTCCCCGGGGACCCCTTCCTGGAGGCGGCGCTGCAGTCCGACCCTGCTCTGCTCGAGCACGCTTTCGAGCGCAACGTGGTGATAGCGACCCCCACCACGCTGATCGCACTGCTGCGCACGGTGGCCTACACCTGGCGACAGGAGGCACTGGCGCGCAACGCGGCACAGATCCACGACTTAGGCCGGGAACTGCACTCCCGGCTGGCCACGATGGGCGGCCACGTGGCACGCCTGGGCAAGCAGCTCGGCGGCGCGGTGGACGCTTACAACCGCACGGTCAGCTCGCTGGAGTCACGAGTACTCGTCACCGCCCGCCGCTTTGGTGAACTCAACGTGGTATCCGAGCAGATCGACACGCCTGAGCAGGTCGAACGCAGCCCGCGCACCGTGCAAGCGGTGGAGCTCGTCGCGTCCGCTGCGGACTCGCTCATCGCCCTGGATCCTGGACGCCACAAGCCGGAGAGCCACGGCGAGGACTGGAGATGGGTCAGCGAGGTTCTGCACCAGGAGCAGGACGAGGAACCGCAGCGGTCTACGGTGAACGAGTGAGGACAACCCAGGCCCGAAGCGTACCCAGGGGCGGGCGTTGGGACGAGTGTTCGCTGCTGCCCGACCGCCCCGGGGCGCCCTGGTGGGCTGCTGTCCTATCCGCGTTGGGACTTACCGCGGTGGGCGTGTTCGCCGACATCGAGCGGCTCAACCGGCTGGGTATCGTGTTCCAGGCTTGCTATTTCGTCGGGTGCCTCCTGGCGGTGGTGGTGGTACAGCGCAAGGGGTTGTTCGGGCCGATGGTGCAGCCTCCGCTGATCCTGGCGATCGCGGTACCGGGCGTTGTCTTGGCAGCCGGCTCATTGCCCGCCAGCGGGGGGATGATGGCGACCGCGCTGGCTGTCGGCACTCCCCTGATCAACGGCTTTCCCACCATGGCGATCACCACCGGGCTCGTCCTGGCTATCGGCGCCGTCCGGCTGGTCACCCAGCGACGACCGAGTGCCCGCGGCACCACCTGAGCGCTAGCCGGCTCCAATTAGCGAGGTGCTGAAATCGAGCGCTTGAGTTCCCGCGGCAGCGAGAACACCAGCTTCTCCTCCGCAGTGGTGATCTCCTGCACGTCGGTGTATCCATGCTCGGCAAGGAAGTCCAGTACTCCGCGGACCAAGACTTCAGGAACCGAAGCGCCGCTGGTGACACCCACGGTGTGTACGCCCTGCAGCCAGGCCGAGTCGATCTCCCGTGCATAGTCGACCAGGTAGGCCGCTCGGGCACCGGTGGCCAGCGCAACCTCAACCAACCGCACCGAGTTGGAGGAGTTGCGCGAGCCTATGACCAGAACCAGATCGCAGTCGGCGGCCATCGCCTTCACTGCTACCTGCCGGTTCTGCGTGGCATAGCAGATGTCGTCGCTGGGTGGGTCGATCAGCTCTGGAAAGCGCTCCTTGAGCGCAGCTACGGTGTGCATGGTCTCGTCTACCGAGAGCGTGGTCTGGGACAGCCACACCACCCGGGATGGATCGCGCACGATGATCGAATCCACCGCGCCAGGGCCGTCCACGAGCTGAATCTGCAGGGGCGCCTCACCGGCGGTGCCCTCGACCTCCTCGTGGCCCTCGTGACCGATCAGCAGGATGTCGTAGCCGTCCCGGGCAAACCGCTTGGCCTCTTGATGCACCTTGGTCACCAGTGGGCAGGTGGCGTCGATGGTGCGCAGACCGCGCGCTGTGGCCTGCTCGTGTACCGCTGGGGCGACTCCGTGCGCGGAGAAGACCACGATGGCACCCGCAGGCACTTCGTCTGCCTCGTCGACGAAGATCACTCCGCGGTCTTGCAGGGTCTCCACAACGTGCCGGTTGTGCACGATCTGCTTGCGCACGTACACCGGCGGTCCGTGCGCCTCGAGGGCCTTCTCGACGGTGACCACCGCGCGGTCGACCCCAGCACAGTACCCGCGGGGCTTGGCTAGCAGCACACGCTTGGTCATGCCTCTACCCTATCTACCATGAGTCCCTTGCCGTTTCCCGTGCGGATCGCTGTGGGTCTGGCGGTCACCGCAGTGGAACAGGCCCGCAAGCTCCCCGAGCAGCTCAGTGAACTACCTGTCACCGCGGCCAGCCGCGCCGTGCAGGCCGCGATGCGGGTGCAGCAGCGGGTCACCGAACTGGCCATCAAGGGCGACGAGGTATGCGCGCTGTTCCAGCCGGTGGAAGAGGCTCCACCGTGGGCTCGGTTCGATGAAGACGACGAACCCGCTGCGCCTGGCACCAGAAACGGCACCATAGGAGCTGTACGCGAGTTCGGTGACGGCCCCGACGGCGCAGCGCCCACCGCGGCAGTCCCCGGTTCCGGCGCCGGACACGGCACCGCAGCGACAGCGTCCGGCGAGATTGATGAGGCCGATGTCGCCCGCGCCTTGACAACTGTGCCCCCGCACGCAGCCGACGCCCAATCCGGGAATGCCGCACCTGCCGAATTCGCAGACGCCAGCGTGGCCCGGTCCGCGAGTCATCCACCGCCGGTGTTACCACACTACGACGACATGTCGATAGCCCAGCTACGCGCCAAGCTCCGAACGCTGTCGCTAACCGAGCTGACCGCACTGCTGGAGTACGAGCACGCACACCAGGACCGTGCGGCATTCGTCACCATGCTGTCCAACCGGATCTCCACGGTCCGCTCGCGATGACCAGATGCCTGTGACGGATCCGGCCACCACGCCAGAAGCACCCTGGCCGGTTCGCACGGTGGCACGCAAGATCGCGGCGTGGATCGACCGGCTGGGCGCGGTATGGGTCGAAGGGCAGATCACCCAGGTATCGGCCAGGGCAGGTACCGGAACAGCGTTTCTCACCTTGCGCGACCCGGTCGCCGACGTCTCGTTGACCCTGACCTGCCCGGTTACGTTGGTGCGTGACAGGCAGCCGCCACTGGCCGACGGCAGCCGGGTCGTGGTGCACGGCAAGCCGTCGGTGCACCTCGGCCGTGGCACGCTGAGCCTGCGAGTCGACGAGATCCGCGCAGTCGGCATCGGCGAGCTGCTGGCCCGTATCGAGCGGCTCCGACGCCTCCTTGATGCCGAAGGCTTGTTCGATCCGCGCCGCAAACGCCGGCTGCCGTTGCTGCCGGGTTGCATCGGACTGATCACTGGCCGGGCCAGCGCCGCCGAGCGCGACGTGCTCAGCAATGCCACAGCCCGCTGGCCGGCGGTGCACTTCCGAGTGCAGAACGTGGCGGTGCAGGGCCCGCTCGCGGTTGGCCAGATCATCGACGCGCTCACCGTGCTTGACGCCGACCCCGCGGTGGACGTCATCGTGCTGGCACGAGGCGGCGGTAGCGTGGAGGACCTGCTGCCGTTCTCCGACGAGGCGCTGTGCCGCGCAGTATCAGGCTGTCGAACTCCGGTGGTGTCTGCGATCGGCCACGAGCCGGACACTCCGCTGGTGGATCACGTAGCCGACAGGCGCTGCTCCACGCCGACAGATGCCGGCAAGTGCGTGGTGCCCGACGTCGCAGAGGAATCCACTCGACTAGGTCAGCTGCGTGACCGCTGCCGGCGTGCCCTTCATGGCTGGGTGGACCGGGAGCGCCAGCTGCTTGGCGCCCTGCGCAGCCGTCCGGTGTTGGCCAATCCAACACGTCTGCTGGACGAGCGCGGCCGGGTTGTCACCGACCTGCGTGCGCAGGCGGACCGGGCCGTACAAGGTGGGTTACGAGCCGAGCAGGAGCGGCTGGAGCACACTGCGGCCCGCCTGACGACCCTAGGCCCGGCAGCCACCCTCGCCCGGGGCTACGCAGTGGTCCAGCGACTAGATGGTCCGGTGCACGGTCACGTGCTTCGGTCGGTGACCGGCGCACCCGAGGGCACCGAACTGCGGGTGCGGCTGACCGATGGGGCCCTGCAGGCGGTGGTGACCGGTGGCCGATGATGACGCAGTGAGCCGCACGGACGATCCCGCCATGCTGGGATACGAAGCCGCCCGGGACGAACTGACTGAAGTGGTGCGCGCCCTGGAGGCAGGCGGGCTGACGCTGGAGGACTCCCTGGCACTGTGGGAACGCGGCCAGCAGCTCGCCGCAGTGTGCGAGCGGCACCTCGCCGGTGCCCGGGAGCGAATCGAGTCCGTGATCACTGCTCGCGAGCAGCGGGGCGCACCACCATTGACGGAGCCCGAAACCAAGGCCTGATGGCAGGATCGCCAGTGCTGCGCAGTCAACTCCGGGAGGGCCCATGAGTACTTCGTCGACTCCACGTCAGAACCCTAAACGCGAGGAACCTGACCGCAACCTCGCCATGGAACTGGTGCGAGTCACCGAGGCTGCGGCGATGGCCGCCGGTCGCTGGGTCGGTCGCGGTGACAAAAACGGTGGTGACCAGGCGGCAGTGGACGCGATGCGCAAGCTGGTCGGCTCGGTGTCGATGCGCGGCGTCGTGGTCATCGGCGAGGGCGAGAAAGACGAAGCACCGATGCTGTTCAACGGCGAGGAGGTCGGCAACGGGCAGGGCCCGGAGTGTGATGTCGCGGTCGATCCGATCGATGGCACCACGCTGATGAGCAGGGGCATGCCCAACGCTCTGGCGGTGCTTGCGGTGTCCGAGCGGGGCTCGATGTTCGATCCCTCCGCGGTGTTCTACATGGAGAAGATCGCCACCGGTCCAGAGGCTGCCGAGGTGATCGACCTGTCCGTGCCGGTGGCCGAGAACATCAAGCGGGTCGCCAAGGCCAAGCGGATGGATATCTCCGACATCACGGTGTGCATTCTGGACCGGCCGCGACACGACGACCTGGTACGCCAGGTCCGCGAAGCCGGCGCCCGGATCACGTTCATCACCGATGGCGACGTCGCCGGTGCGATCGCCGCGGCGCGCCCGGACACCGGCGTGGATCTGCTGATGGGCATCGGGGGAACACCGGAGGGCATTATCAGCGCGGCTGCGCTGCGCTGCATGGGAGGTGCGATCCAGGGCCGGCTGTGGCCCCGAGACGACGCCGAGCGCCAGGCGGCGCTGGACGCCGGGCACGACCTTGATCGGATTCTCACCACCGAGGACTTGGTCCGCGGCGACAACGTGTTCTTCTGCGCGACCGGGATCACCGACGGGGAGCTGCTGCGTGGGGTGACCTATCGCACAGGTGGGTGCAGCACGCAGTCCATCGTGATGCGCTCCAAGTCCGGCACCGTGCGGATGATCGACAGCTTCCACCGGCTGGCCAAGCTGCGCGAGTACGCCTCGGTGGACTTCGACCAGCTTCCCCCGATCGGGCCGTAGTCGACGGACCCTCACACTGCCGGTATGACCAAAGGCACCACCGAGCAGCCGTACCGCATCGAACGCGACACCATGGGCGAGATTGCGGTGCCGGCCGATGCGTTGTACCGCGCGCAGACCCAGCGCGCCGTAGCCAACTTCCCGATCTCCGGACGCGGCCTGGAACGGTCCCAAATCCGCGCTCTTGGCCTGGTCAAGGCCGCCTGCGCGCGGGTGAACGGGCAGCTCGGGGTGCTTGACCCCGCACTCGCCGAGGCGATCGCGTCGGCCGCCGATGAGGTCGCGGCCGGCGAGCATGACTCCCACTTCCCGGTTGACGTGTTCCAGACCGGTTCGGGCACCAGCTCGAACATGAACGCCAACGAGGTGATCGCCACGCTGGCGAGCCGGGCCACCGGCGTCGAGGTGCACCCCAACGATCATGTCAACGCCTCGCAGTCGTCCAACGACGTGTTCCCGACCACGATCCACCTCGCCGCCACTGAGGCCGTCACCCATCATGTGATGCCCGCGTTGGTGCACCTGGCGTCGGCCCTGAGCCGCAAGTCGGACGACTGGGCCGACGTGGTGAAGGCGGGCCGCACCCACCTGATGGACGCGGTGCCGATCACGCTCGGTCAAGAGGCTGGCGGCTGGGCATCACAGGCTCGGCACGGCGCCGAGCGGCTGGCGAGCTGCCTGCCCCGGGTGGGCGAGCTGCCCATCGGCGGCACCGCAGTGGGCACCGGACTCAACACCCCGGCGGGCTTCGGTGCCGCTGTGGTCGAGCAGCTGCGCCGGTCCACCGGCCTGGACGTGCTCACCGAGGCCCGTGATCACATCGAGGCGCAGGCCGCTCGGGACGGACTGGTTGAGTGCTCCGGAGCGCTGCGTACCGTTGCCGTCTCGCTGTTCAAGATTGCCAATGACATCCGGTGGCTGGCCTCCGGTCCGCGTACCGGCCTGGCCGAGCTGCGCCTACCAGACCTGCAGCCCGGCTCGTCGATCATGCCAGGCAAAGTCAACCCGGTGATCTGCGAGGCAACCATGATGGTCGCTGCACAGGTGATCGGCAACGACGCGTGCGTGGCGTTCTCCGGGTCACAGGGCAACTTCGAGCTCAACGTGATGATGCCGGTGATGGCGCGCAACCTGTTGGAGTCGGCGCGGCTGCTCACCGCCGCAGCCCGGCTGCTCGCCGACAAGGTCGTCGAGGGTGCCGAGGTCGACGTCGAGCGCTGCCGCGAGTACGCCGAGTCCTCCCCCGCCATCGCGACCCCGCTCAACCGTTACCTCGGCTACGAGGAGGCCGCCTCGATCGCCAAGCAGGCGTTGCAGGAGCGGCGCACCATCCGCGACGTCGTGCTAGCGCGCGGCCACGTCGAGAACGGCACCCTCACCCGCACCCAACTAGACGAAGCCCTGAACGTCCTGAGCATGACCCACCCCGGCCCCACCTCCCCCTGCATCTCGCCACAAGGATGCTTGTAGGTATCACCGGGCGGCGTAGCACAGCGACAAGCATCCATGTGTCAGTCTCACAGGGTGTTGCTGCGCGATGTGGTGGCGAAATCGGTGGAGGTGGCAGCGACCCGGTCTCGCAGTGCCAAGGTGCAGTCGCTGGCAGCGCTGCTCAGTGCCGCCACAGATCCCGGGGAGCTTGGCCTCGTCGTCGGTTTCCTGACGGGGAAACCTCGGCAGGGCCGGTTGGGGATCGGCTGGTCCACGCTGGCTGCTCTGCAGTTGGCCGTGCCGCACACTGCGGTGCCTGAGCTCACCGTGCACGCGGTCGATGAGGGCTTGGCCGCAATCGCCAGCACTGCTGGCTCCGGATCCGCCGCGCGCCGACGCAGCCTGCTGGTCGACCTGTTCACCCGCGCCACCCCTGCTGAGCAGCGGTTTCTCATCGAGCTGTGCACCGGTGAGCTGCACCAGGGAGCGCTGGAAGGCGTCATGCTCGAGGCGGTGGCCAGCGCCGCTGGGGTGCCCGCCGACGCGGTGCGTCGCGCGTTCATGCTCTGCGGCCAGCTGCCCGACGCCGCCATCGCCGCGATGGCCGGTGGTGAGACGGCGCTGAGCACGTTGCGCCTGGAGGTGGGCCGACCGGTGCGTCCGATGCTCGCGGCTCCCGCCGATTCCCTGGACGCCGCACTGGCCGAGCTGGGCGAGGTGTCGATCGAATACAAACTCGACGGAGCTCGGATTCAAGTGCACCGTGCTGACGAGGCGGTGCAGGTGTGGACCCGCACCCTGCGGGAGATCACCCGCAGCGTCCCTGAGCTGGTGGCCTTGGTGCGCGGGTTACCGTGCTCCTCGGTGGTGCTCGATGGCGAGACGCTCGCGCTGACCGACGATGGCAGGCCGCGGCCGTTCCAGGAGACGATGAGCATCTTCGGAGCCGCTGACGGCAGCGGGCTGCAGTGCGGCTTCTTTGACTGCATGCACCTCAACGGCCGGGACCTGCTCGACGCACCGCTCGCCGAGCGACTGACCGCGCTGGAGGCCGTCGCGGGACGGTACCGGATCCCCTCAGTACAGCAGGCTGACATGGCCGTCGAACTCTTCGACGCGGCGCTGGGCAGCCGGGCACGAGGGGGTGATGGTGAAGTCGCTGCATGCACCATATTCGGCCGGGCGGCGGGGTCGCGCCTGGCAGAAGGTCAAGCCGGTGCACACTCTGGACCTGGTGGTGCTGGCCGCGGAGTGGGGGCACGGGCGGCGCCGTGGTTGGCTGTCCAACCTGCACCTCGGCGCGCGCGATCCCGACGGTGGTCCACCGGTGATGGTCGGCAAGACCTTCAAGGGTTTGACCGATCAGCTGCTGATCTGGCAGACGCAGGTGCTGCAGGGCATCGCGCAGCGAACCGATCGGCACGTCGTGCACGTCCGCCCCGAGCTCGTCCTAGAAATCGAACTGGAGGGTGTGCAGGTCTCATCTCGGTACCCCGGCGGTGTGGCATTGCGCTTTGCCCGCGTGCT
This sequence comes from Pseudonocardiaceae bacterium, assembly GCA_036389855.1. Lineage (GTDB taxonomy): Bacteria > Actinomycetota > Actinomycetes > Mycobacteriales > Pseudonocardiaceae. The sequence continues at coordinate 16,014 of DASVWA010000416.1, read as the reverse complement.
GCGGTACCGGCCAGACAAAAACGCGAGCGACGCCGACACTATCGACGCCGTGCGCGCCCTCATGGCCAGTGCAACTCGTAATGATTTCCCATCACCGTGATAAAGCATCCTCGGCGAGTTTGCTGAGCCCTGAAAGGGACCGCCCGCGCGCCACCTAGGGCGTGGGACGGCCCCTCATCCCAAACTGTGTCATCCTCTGACAGTCGCTGGCGGCGGATTGTCTTCACACACCACGTCACTGCCATAGTAGGGCAGCTGGTCGTCGCGAACCCAGCCCTGGGCACCAGTGGATGTGTTGCGCACGAAAGTCCAGGTACCACCGTCTCCGGGGGTATAGCATTGGTAGTCGGCGCGCTGGTCGGCCAACCCCTGGCCTGTCTGTATGCAGCCATTACTGGGGCCACTTCGCAAGGTAACGGTATTGGCCGGGAAGTTTGCCCAACCGTGGTTGTCCTTGTCCGGGTAGCTAAGGCCACAGGCTACCGTGTTGGAAGCTCCCACCCCGGGGTTCTTTTGGTGTGGTGTAGGCGCGTCGGCGCTTGCCGGCACTGCCATGGCAAGTGTGGCCGTGGCCGCAGCCAGCACCGAACCGGCCACGCGTGCGGAGGTCCAAGACATACTGGAATGCCCCTCTCTATCATCTCGTGGAAGAAATCCCAGGTCCCCCGCTCGACTGTCTCCCTGGGATCGACCGCTGCGTTGCGGTGACTACGCTAGGTTCCCCCGCTTTCCTGCTGCTTTCCTTTCAATTGTCGCCGTCCACGGACGGTGGCTTGGCGCGTGCGTGGCGTGACGGTCAGGGGCGTGTGTGCCCACTGAGCCGAGCCTGCACACCGATCGAGGGAACATCCGGTTACTAACTGGCATCATGTGGCTACACTCGGTGCCAAGTTGGTTGGGGGTGAGAATGGACTTCGAGGTGCTCGGCCCGCTCCGGGTTCGGCACGGTGGGCAACCGGCACGGCTGTCCGCGCCGATGTCTCGTACAGTGCTCGGGGTCCTGCTCACCCGGGCGAACACGCCGGTGCCGGTGGACGTTCTGGTGGATGCTCTCTGGGCCGGCCAGCGAGACCCGCGCGCGGTCAAGAAGCTACAGCTGCACGTGCATCGGTTGCGGCGAATCCTAGACGATCCGACCCGGATCCGGTTCGAACACGGTGGGTACACGTTGCAGGTACACCCGGGCGAGCTTGATGCCGAGCGATTCGAGTCCGCGCTCGTCGAGGGCACCGCCGCCAGTGAGCCGGCCCGAGCTGTCGCACTGCTGCGCATGGCACTAGGCCTCTGGCGCGGAGAGCCATTCAGTGATGTCACCGATCTGCCGCTGCTGCGCGCCGAGGCCGACCGGCTGGCCGAGCGCCGGTTGGCGGGTCTTGCCCAGCTTTACGCCGCCGAGCTGGCCTGCGGGCACGCCAATGCGGTCATCCCGGAACTCGTCGAGTTGGCTGCGTGCCACCCCATGCGGGAACAGCTGCAGGGACTGTTGATGACCGCGCTGTACCAGGCAGGCCGGCAAGCCGAGGCGCTGGAGGTCTATCACCGCACCAGGGGCGCGCTGGTCGAGCAGCTCGGGTTGGAGCCCGGCAACGAGCTGCAACGTCTTGAGCACGCGATCCTGACCGGGGACCCGATGTTGGAGGCTCCGACGGCACCGGCCATCACCCCGGCACAGCTGCCCGCCGATATCCCCGACTTCACCGGGCGTAAAGCCCAGCTCGCCACGGTTGCGCATCTGGCCGCTGCAGCGGATCGGCGCGCAGCGGTACTCGTTGCCATCACCGGCAAGGCTGGGGTGGGCAAGACGACCCTGGCAGTGCACGCCGCGCACCGGTTGCGCGCGCACTACCCCGACGGGCAGCTGTTTGTGAACCTTCGCGGTGTGCAGGCCCGCCCACTAGCACCGGCGGACGTTCTGGCCCGCTTCCTGCGTTCGCTCGGGGTGGACCGCGCAGCGATTCCGGACGACGTCGAGGAACGGGCTGCTTTGTACCGCAGCCGGCTGGCCGACCGGCGGCTGCTCATCGTGCTGGACAATGCGGCATGCGAGGCTCAGCTGCGACCGTTGCTGCCTGGCACCCCCGGTTGCGCGGTGCTCATCACCAGCCGGGCGCGCTTGGCTGGTCTGAACGGCTCTCGGCTGGTCGATCTGGACATTCTCGAACCCGATCAGGCCGTTGAACTGCTGGCCCGGGTTGCTGGGCCGCTGCGGGTGGCGGCCGAACCCGGGGCAGCCAGAGAGATCGTGCGGTTGTGCGGGTTCCTACCGTTGGCCGTCCGGATCGCCGGTGCGCGGCTGGGCGCCCGACCGCACTGGCGGCTGGATCGGCTCGAGGCTGACCTGGCCGACGAACACCACCGGCTTGACCAGCTGCAACTCGGAGATCTGGAGGTGCGGGCCAGCCTGGCGCTGAGTTATGAAAGCCTGGACGCGACGGCCCGGCGCGCGTTCCGCAGGCTGGGGCTGCTGGAAATCCGCGACTTCGTGCCCTGGGTCACCGCAGCGTTGCTCGACATCCCGCAGGCCCAGGCCGAGGAACTCGTCGACACCCTGGTCGACATGCAGCTGCTCGATGTGGCCGGGCGTGATGCCACCGGAGCGCTGCGTTACCGCTTCCATGATCTGCTTCGTGCCTACGCCCGGGAAGTGGTCGCCGCGGAGGAAACCGAGGCGGACCGGCTTGCCGCGTTGGATCGGGCGTTCGGGGGTTGGCTCGCCTTGGCCGAGGAAGCCGGGCGACACATGGTCAGTTCCGCCTTCGCCGTGACCTTCGAACCCAGGGCCTGCTGGCGACCGGATGAGTCAGTGGTCAGCTCTGTGGTCACCGACCCCTCCGGCTGGTTCGAGGCCGAATGTGGGGCGCTGGTGGGCGTCGTCGATCAGGCTTACTCGGTTGAATCAGATCAACTCGGCTGGGCGTTGGGCGTCCGGCTCGCCAGATTTTTCCTCGTCCGCGAGTACTACGACGACTGGCGGCACGTCTGCGAGCTCATGCTCGCCGGTGCACGTCGAGCAGCCCGCGGCGGCCGGGAGAGGATGGCGCTGGACGGTTTGGGTGAGCTGTCCCGGCTTCAGCACCGCCTCGACGAGGCGCTCGAAGGCTTCCGGCAGACGCTCGCCGCCTGCGGCGCCACCGGTGACCGCTGCGGTCCACCCCTTGCTACCTGGCGCATCGGCGCTGTCCCCAAGCCTCGCCACCTCGACGAGGCGTTACCCCGCTTGGAACACGCCCTGGCCTACCTGCGGGAGTTGGCTGACCGCCACAGCGAGGCATCGGCGCTGCGCAGGCTTGGCACCGTACACCGGCTGCAGCGAGGCTACGAGAAGGCGGCCCGCTGCTTCCAGCAGGTTCTGGACGCCCTCGACCAGTTCGGGGAACCCCTACTCAGCGAAGGTCGAGTGTCGCCCGGGGGCCTGAGGTTGGCGGCTCTTCAAGGCACCCCGCATGCGGGTTGGTAGCCCTTGAAGAGCCGCCAACGCAGTCACTGCGCGTAATCCTCCAGCATCTCGGTAACCAAGGCCGCGATCGGTGAACGCTCCGACCGGGTGAGGGTGACATGGGCGAACAGCGGGTGCCCTTTCAGCTTCTCGATCACCGCGGCGACTCCATCGTGGCGGCCCACCCGCAGGTTGTCTCGCTGCGCGACATCGTGGGTGAGCACCACCCGCGACCCGGTGCCCAGCCGGGACAGCACCGTGAGCAGAACGTTGCGCTCCAGGGATTGGGCCTCGTCGACGATCACGAAGCTGTCGTGCAGGGAGCGGCCCCGGATGTGGGTCAACGGCAGCACCTCGAGCATGCCGCGGTCGATGACTTCGTCGATCACCTCTTGCGAGGCGACCGCACCGAGGGTGTCGAACACCGCCTGCGCCCAGGGCTGCATCTTCTCGTTCTCATTGCCCGGGAGATAACCCAGCTCCTGACCGCCCACAGCGTAGAGCGGGCGGAAGACGACGACCCGCCGGTGCGCGCCACGCTCCATCACGGCATCCAGACCTGCGCACAGCGCCAGCGCCGACTTGCCGGTGCCTGCCCTGCCACCGAGTGACACGATGCCCACACCGGGGTCGAGCAGCAGGTCCAGCGCGACGCGTTGCTCAGCTGAGCGGCCGCGCAGCCCGAACACCTCGCGGTCCCCGCGGACCAGCCGGACCCGTTTGTCGGCGGTGATCCGGCCCAGCGCCGTCGCGGTTCCGGCAAGTAGCCGCAAGCCGGTGTTGCAGGGTAAATCGGCAACCTCGGAGTGCTCGGTGAGATCGGCGACTCCCGCTTTGTACAGCTCCTCCAGCACCGAAGGCCCGACCTCGACGTCAGTCATCCCGGTCCAGCCCGACGGCACCACGTCCAGCGCACGGTACTCGTCGGCAGGCAATCCGACCGCGCCTGCCCTTACCCGCAGCGGCATGTCCTTGGTAACCAGCGTGACGTTCCGGCCGTCGGCAACGAGGTTCAGCGCGCAGGCCAGAATCCGGGAGTCGTTGGTCTCGGTACGGAAACCCGCGGGTAACACTCCCGGATCGGCGTGGTTCAGCTCGACCCGCAAGGTGCCACCGAGCTCGCCGATCGGGACCGGGACGTCCAGCCGACCGTGGGTCACGCGTAGATCGTCCAGCAGGCGCAACGCTTCCCGGGCGAACCAACCAAGTTCCGCGTGGTGCCGCTTGCCCTCCAGTTCCCCGATGACCACGAGAGGGAGCACCACCTCATGCTCATCGAACCGGATGAATGCCCAAGGATCCGACAGCAGGACCGACGTGTCGAGCACATAGGTGCGGATACCCAGGGCGGTGGAGCGGGGCGAGCGAGAGGCATTCACGGCAGCTCCCTGACGTGCGCGGCACCCGCGCCCGCTACTCGGTGGGCCGGCCGGCCTCTGGTTGATCGCTCCGCAGTGGCCCGGACGGGGCCACAGTGACCCGATTGGGTCAGCCGGACCGACCACGAGGGCCGGGTGCCGGCCCTCCCGTGCGCGCCGTGAGCGGTTTATCCGCCCAATCGACAGCAGCCACGACCAGGGCCTCCCGTGGCGTGACGCCTCCGGCACGTCCCGCCACTTCGCACGCTACCGGTGTGCGGCCGTTGTGGGCAGGGATCCAGGCAGGTGAATCGAGCGTGTCGGCTCGTGACCGCAATCTCACCCAGCCGCCAGTTCGGCGCGGACCACCGACGGGATCAGCGGCTCGTCGAGCAGCCGCAGGTAGCGCTGGGTCAACGGCTGCGCCGGCGGGCGGGCCTCCAGCCAGGTTCGCAGCAACCGGTAACCCTCCACGTAAGTGGTGGTGTAGGCACGCCAGAGCGGATCGGACAGAAACCGCAACATTTGGCGCGCTCGCGGTTCGGTGACCAGGAGCCACTGCTGCAGGTAGACCAGCACGTCGGTCGGATCGACGCCCTGATCGTGCAACATCAGCGCGGCATCCTGGCGAACACCAAGCAGGCCGGCCGCCGCTGCCTCAAGGTGTTCGGCGAGTTCACCGTCCAGCCTCAGACCCAGGTCGGCGAGGATCTCGGCAGCCCATGGCCCCCACCCAGGACCTACTGCGGCATGCAACCCAAGGTCGGCCATTCCCTCAGCCATCAGGCACTGCGGGGTGTTCACCAGGAAGATCGTCTGCTCGTCCTGCCGCTGCGTCCGTACCAGACCGGCCTCCTTGCGGCAGTGCTCGGTGTGGTGCCCTGGATAGGACTCATGCGCGACGAGATGTGGCAGGTTGGCCATCCGATGCCCCAGATCAGCATTGATTGCCACCCGTGAGCGAAAATCACCGAGGTAGTAGTTGAACCCACTCCACGGCTTGTCGGTGACCACCTCGTAGTGCACGGTCTCCTGCGCGGGTAGCCCGACGCTGCCACGTACCCGATCCCGCAGGGCACTGGACAGAGCATGCACAGCGGGTTCCAACCGTTGCGGCGGAATTTCGTCTCGAGCCCGGTACGCGGTCAGCCGCTGCGCGAGCGGGTCGGTGCCCGGCAGCAGCCGGTCGATCTCGGCGTGCGCCTGGCGGTAGATGTCGGGGTCACCCGGCTCGATGCGGACGTCGAAGTACGCCTGCACCTGCGCGACGAAACCGACCTGCTGGCCGGCCAGGACCTGCCCGCTGCACTCCAACGCGGCGAGGTGGGCATCCAGAAAACGGGCCCGCGGCTCAGGCAGACCCGCCAAGGGGAGCTCGACTCGTAACTCACGGGCGCGGCGGGCCAGCGTCGCCGGATCTGGCCGCGGCTCGTTGTCGACCACACGGCGCAACGCTGGATCGCCGGTATAGGCGTCGACGAAGCCTTCAACGAGACGATCGAACCGCAGACCGAGCATTACGTACTCGCGGACCAGATCAGTGGTGCTGCCGCTCATGCCGCTGACGATAGAGCTCGTGAGTGGCATTCAGTGCTATAACACAGTTTCCCACTCACGAGCCGAACCGGCGGTGCCGGGCGGCGAAGTCACGCAGGGCGCGCAGGAAGTCCACCTTTCGGAAGGCCGGCCAGTGGGCGTCGCAGAACCAGAACTCCGAATGCGCGGACTGCCAGAGCAGGAAACCCGACAGCCGCTGCTCCCCCGACGTGCGGATCACCAGGTCAGGGTCGGGCTGGCCGGAGGTGTAGAGGTGCTCCGCGATCTGCTCGACATCGAGCACCTCGGCAAGTTCCTCCATGGTGGTCCCCGCCTCGGCATGCTTGAGCAGCAGCTTGCGCAACGCGTCGGCGATCTCCTGACGGCCGCCGTAGCCCACTGCCACGTTGACCGCCAACCCGCACCGCTCCCGGGTCCGCGCTGCTGCGGTGGTCAGCCGCTGCGCCATCTCCGGCGGTAGCAGGTCCAGCGCCCCAACGACCCGTACTCGCCACGGCTTGTCCGGCGCGCACAGCTCGTCGACGACATCGGCGATGATCTCCAGCAACGGCTCCACCTGGTCGGGTGGCCGGTTGCGTAGGTTATCCGGCGACAGCAGCCAAAAGGTGGCGATCTCGACTCCGGCCTCGCGGCACCAGCCGAGCAGTTCAACCAACTTGGCGGCACCAACCCGGTGACCATCACTGACGTCGGCGAACCCAACCTCCTTGGCCCAGCGACGATTACCGTCCACGATCACCGCAACGTGGCGGGGGCGGTTGGCATTGCTGAGCTGGCGTCGCAACCTGCGCTCGTAGACGGCATAGACGAGGTCCTGCAGCCTCACAAGTCGGGAAGGCTACGCCCGGCACGTTCGCGCACTCACCGGCAGGACACCGGCTGGTTCCGCTGACCGTCCTAGTGGTATCTGTGACTAACCGAGGCCAGGACCCCGAGCTACAGTTGCGGCCCCCGGGCGCGCAGGTCGTCGACGGTGGCCATCGCCTGCTTGAGCTCCCCTAGCCACTCCTGGGCGTGCTGGCCGACCAGGCGCACGGCCCAGGCCAGTGCTTCGGACCGGGACCGCGCCACCCCGGCATCGACCAGGGTGTCGAGCACGAGGCGCTCAGGCTGCCGCAACCGGGTCATCACCGGCACCGACAGCGTCGTGAACAACTCCTCGCTGCCACCCAGCCGGGCACCCCAAGCCACCTTGCGCCGGTAGCGGTGCTCGGCCTGGCGGGCGATTTCAATCCGCTCGTCTCGGGTGTCCTCCCGGAAGCGGCTGATGCGACCTGCCTCGGCCGCGGCGCGCTCGGCATCGTCGGTGAATTCCTCGCCCAACGCATGCAGCTGGCCCACCACGACGATCTCCTCGCGGTCCACGGTGACGTCGACCTCACCGGTGAACCAGCCGTCCGGCAACCGGCCGACGAACCAGGCCTTGGCGTCGTCGGCCGACGGCAGGTCAGCCTGCTGCCAGCCGCCCCGACCGTGCCCTCGACCACCGGGCCGCATTCCGTGCGGCCGTCCGCGTCCCACCATGGCGTCATCCCTCCGTCGCGCTTACGTAGTAAGATTACACCATTACTGACGTTACACAGTCGAACGAATCCCATGCGCGATCGGCGAACGGCAGCTGGGCTAGCTGCTCCGGAGCTGGCCTTGGAGATCTTCTGGGGAGGTCACCGGACGGTCACAGACGAACCCATGGCAGACGTAGGCCGCTGGAGCACCCGCTATCAGGTCCCGCCCGGCGAGCATCGGGTGCTCGGCACCCGGTTCGCCGGCCAACACAACGGCTCCGCCGGGCGCGGCCCACCGGGCCGTGACTTCCAACGCTGCGCGAGCCGCATCCCCGGCCGGACCGATCACTGCGATCTGCACCGGCCCATGTGCCAGCGCCTCAGCGATGGTCAGCCAGTGCCCGGCTGCCTGCGGTGCCTTGGCCGGCACTAATCCGGCCCGCGCCACCGCGGCTTCGGCCGCCGTGCGGTAGGGCTCTGAGCCGGTTAATGCCGAGGCGGTGACCAGCGCACCAGCCAGTACGGACGCGCCCGCCGGGGTCGCATTGTCGGTCACGTTGGCGGGACGGCGGAACAACGCCTCGGAATCCGCTGCGGTATCGAACCAGGCACCGGCATGTTCGGGGTCGGCGAAATGCTTCTGGACCTGTTCCAGCAACGGTGTCGCGGCCTGCAGCCATCGATCCACCCCGGTGGCCTGGTGCAACGCCAGCAGACCTTCGATCAGCCAGGCATAGTCGGCGAGCACTCCAGCGGCGGCACCGACCACACCGTCGCGCGAGCTGCGCCGCAGCCTGCCATTGACGATGTGCGTGTTCAGCATCAGCTCCGCTGCAGCAGCCGCCGCGGCGGTCCAGCCGGGACGATTCAGGATGCCGCCGGCCTCGGCGAGCGTGGTGATCGCCATCCCGTTCCACTCGGTGACCACCTTGTCGTCGCGCGCAGGCTGTGAGCGAGCAGCCCGGGCAGCGAGCAGCACGGTGCGAACCCGCTCCCAGCGGTCGGCGTCATCGGGGTCGGTGGGCAACTGCAACACCGAGGTGCCGTGCTCGAACGTCCCCGTGGAGCTCACCGCCAGCAGCTCCGCCGCCCACTGACCGTCATCAGATCCGAGCACCTCGACGAGCTGCTGTGGCGTCCACACGTAGGTGGCACCCTCGCGGCCATCGGTGTCGGCATCCAGCGACGCTGCGAAGCCACCCTGCCGGGTCCCCAGCCCCTCGAGCAGGAACGTCGCTGTCTGCTCAGTCACCCGCCGGGCCGTCGCCGAGCCCGTCAGCCGGGTGAGATGGGTGTAGACACGCAGCAGTAAGGCGTTGTCATAAAGCATCTTCTCGAAGTGCGGCACCACCCAGGCAGCATCGACGCAGTAACGGGCGAACCCACCAGCAAGCTGGTCGTACATTCCACCGCGGGCCATCGCTTCACACGTTTTCTGCACCATGGACAGCGCTGGCTCAGAGCCGGTCCGCTCGTGATGCCGGAGCAAGAATTCCAGCAGCATCGATGGCGGGAACTTCGGGGCGCCACCGAAGCCGCCATGCTGGTGGTCGAACTCCCGCGCCAGCTTGTCGACCGCAGTGGCCAACACTCGGTCGTCCACCGCAGACTCGGTCAGCGGTACGGCGCGTTGGGTGAGCTGCTCGACGACGCGCTTGGCAGCCTGCCGCACCTCGTCACCACGGTTGGTCCAGGCCTGCCGGACAGCGAGGAGCAGCTGGGGGAAGCCTGGCAGGCCGTGTCGGGCCGATGGTGGGTAGTAGGTGCCGCAGTGAAACGGCTCGCCGGTCGGCGTCAGGAAGCACGTCATCGGCCATCCACCGTGGCCGGTCATCGCCACGGTTGCCTCCATGTAGACAGAGTCGACGTCGGGGCGCTCCTCCCGATCCACCTTGATGTTGACGAAGTTGGCGTTCATCACGCGAGCGATGTCCTCGTTCTCGAAGGACTCGTGTGCCATCACATGGCACCAGTGGCACGCTGCGTAACCGACGGACAGCAGCACGGGCACATCGCGCTTCGCCGCCTCAGCGAACGCCTCTTCACACCACGGCCACCAGTCGACCGGATTGGTGGCGTGCTGCAGCAGGTATGGACTGGTGGAGGTCTCGAGCCGGTTCGCCATGCCGGCCATCCTCCCTGCCCTGCCTGCGGCGTAGAAGCCCCATTACTGCGGTGGTTTGTCGCCGTCATCGTCGAAGGACTTCGGGACCCGGCGTAGGTGCTTGTTCATCGAGCGCACCAGCAGCGCCACGGCGAGGAAGAACAGCAGGAGAATCACCAGACCAACCGGCGCGGCCTTGCCGAAATCCTCGCCCTGCCCACCGGGATCCGGCACCGGAGATGGGGTTTGGACAAGCTCTGATCCGGTCACGGCCACGGAGCCAGTGCACAATGCCGCCTCCGCGGCCGAAAGTGCGTCGATGGTGGCGAGCAGGGTCATGCGTGCACCCGTTCCCGTACGCCGGAGAACAAGTCGTCCTCGGGCACCGTGGTATCGACCAGCGAACGAGCCAACTCGTACTCCTCGGTTGGCCACAGCTCTCGCTGAACGGTGTGCGGCACCACAAACCACCGGCTGGCTGGATCGATTTGAGTGGCGTGTGCCCGCAGGGCATCGTCGCGCACTCCGAAGTACTCGCCACACGTCACCCGGGTGGTGACACGCTCCATGACGTCTGGAACCGACGGATCCCACTTCGCCAGCCACTCGCCGAACGGCGACTCCGTACCGGCGGCGAGCAACGCCTCGTGCAGCAATTGCATCCGTCGGCGGGAAAAGCCGTGCGAGTAGTACAGCTTCAACGGCTGCCACGGCTGCCCGGCGTCAGGGAAGCGATCCGGATCACCTGCGGCGTCGAACGCGGCCACCGACACCTCGTGGCAACGGATGTGGTCGGGGTGCGGATAGCCGCCGTTCTCGTCGTAGGTCACCACCACGTGCGGTCGGAACTCGCGGATCACCCGCACCAGATCACGAGTAGGACCCTCCAGGGGCACCACCGCGAAACACCCCGGCGGCAGCGGTGGTTTCGGGTCCCCTTCTGGCAAGCCGGAGTCGACGTAACCCAGCCAGCGGTGCCGCACGCCAAGGATCTGCGCGGCGCGGGCCATCTCCTGCCGGCGAACTGCGCTCATCTCCTCGGGGCGCTCGGCAAGGTCGGCCGGCATGAACGACGGATTCAGGATGCTGCCGCGTTCACCACCGGTGCAGGTGACGACCATCACATCGTGACCTTCTGCAACGTACCGGGCCATCGTTGCGGCGCCCTTGCTGGACTCGTCATCCGGGTGGGCGTGTACCGCCATCATTCGCAGCTGCTCCGCCATGGACGCCTGCTCATCCCTCCTCCACCGCCCGCTGGGGCCTGCTCCCAGCCGGTGGGAATACTGACGGTCGATCACCGGATACGACTTGTCGAGCCCGTGCCGGACCCATCGCCGCACCCCTGGTTGACCATTGTCCCCAGAGGGCCGACAGATCCGTGCAGGAGGTGGAACACCGTGACCGCCGGCCAGCTTCCCGAGGGTCGCTACGGAGCCCGGACGCGCACACGGCGCCGCCGTTGGGCCGCGCCGGTAGGTCTGCTGCTCGTGGTACTCGCCGGCGTGATGGTGGCGGTGATCGACTATCGCAACCTCGGCAGCACGCCGGTGCAGGGCGAGGCGGTGCGCTTCGCCCTGTTGGACGGCAATGTCGATACGCCACCGGATACTTATGGAGTGGAACTGAGCCTGCGCGTTGTCCGGGATGACCCCTCGCGGCCCGCAATGTGCATCGTCCGGGCCCGTTCTCGGGACGGGGAGGAGACCGGTCGCAAGGAGGTCTATGTGCCTCCTGCGGCCGGCCCGATCGTCCTCACCACCGTCGTGCGCACGTCCCGGCCACCGGTCACCGCCGACGTCTACGGATGCTCGCTCGCAGTACCTCCCTACCTAGTACCGGCCCCTGGTTACTGATCCATAACGGCCGTTCTGAGCAGGCACGATCCCGAATCCGTCACCCATAAGGCTGAGGCCGAACAGCACACATCGTGTTACCGTGGTGAACGCGCACGGCCCCGGGGCAGGGCCGTGTTTTTCCGTTCCGGCTGCTGACCTCCTACGCAGCGGCTTGGAGCACTCCGCCCCCGCGACCGCGGACGTCAGATCAGACGAGGAGTGATGACCGTGAGCGAGACCCAGGTAGCCTGGCTGACCCAGGAAGCCCACGACCGGCTCAAGCAGGAGCTCGATGAGCTGATCGCCAATCGCCCGATCATTGCCGCGAAGATCAACGACGCCCGCGAGGAGGGTGACCTCAAGGAGAACGGCGGCTACCATGCCGCGCGCGAAGAGCAGGCCCAGCTCGAAGCACGGATCCGCCAGCTGCAGGAGCTCCTGCGGGTCGCCAAGGTCGGCGAGTCCCCCGCCGAGTCCGGCGTCGCCGCGCCCGGAATGGTCGTCACGGTGCGATTCGAGGATGACAAGGAGACTGAGACCTTCCTGCTCGGCTCGCTCGAGGAAGGTGCCCACGGCGACCTTGAGGTCTATTCGCCGAACTCCCCGCTGGGCAAGGCGATCATCGGTGCGCATGAGGGCGAGGACCGCCACTACGAGCTGCCCAATGGTGGTTTGATGACCGTCGCCGTCGTCAAGGCTGAACCATTCCGGGGCTGAGCCGCCGACGTTCCTTGCAAGTCCGCAGTCATCTGTCGCTGATGTCGGTGACGTAGAGCGGGTGTCCATGATCGAGTAAAGCTTCTGCATGTGCCACGCAGGGTAGCGACTCAACCATCGGTGCGGCGCTTCACCGTATGTTCATTCGCCTTTTGGGGAATTTGTCCATTTAAGCACGCAGCATTGAGCCAATGGAGAGCTCATCGCGGCGCGCAGACCACTCGAACGCCCTATCCCGTCGACTTCCTCGATTCGCGCCGGGTGCACACCGGCGCGAATCGTGGACGGAGCAGACCAGCTGGTCGATGCCGGATTCGACTGACGGGCCTCGGCGCCCAGCACATCATCGTGCGAACCTCGGGAACGCAGGCCAGCGTCGAGTGACGGCGATCGCGGCATTGATGACAATCGGATCTGGGCCCTTCACGGAAATTCCGGCATTGCCCATCCTCGACGACCAAGCGATCCCGCTGAACGGACGAGCAGCGGACAGCCCGGACGACGCCGATGTGACAAAAGCCGTCGAGTCGTCCGTGGTGGCGAACGGGACGGTCAACGATGCTTCAGCGGAGCGCTCCAGCACTGTGGTGGCCGACATACCCGCCAACTACCTGATTCTTTACCGCGCCGCCGCCGCGACTTGCGCGGACTTGCACTGGCCGGTACTCGCCGCCATCGGAAAGATGGCATCGGATCACGGCCAATCGACCCTGCCCGGCGTGCAGTCAGGAGCAAATCCCGACGGAGCTAAAGGCCCGATGCAGTTCCTCCAACCCACCTTCAACGCCGTGACCGCTGAGCATCCGATTCCACCCGGCGGGGCGACCCCGCCGTCCGCGTACAATCCACATGACGCTGTCTACACCGCCGCCGCCTATCTCTGCGACAACGGTGCCCGCAATGATCAAGACCTCGCCGGCGCCATCTACGCCTACAATCCCAGTCGCGCCTACGTCGACAAAATCCTGCGCACTGCCGATACTTACGGCCGCACCAACCCAACCGCTCAAGCAGCGCCCGCCGCTGCGTCGACGCCTCCAGCGCCGGCCAATCCTTCCCTGCCGCCCGCTGCGTCAAACATTGCCGGTCTTGGGGTCGCCGCGGTGGCATTCGCTCGAGCCCAGCTGGGGAAACCCTATGTCTGGGGTGGCAACGGTAATCTCGGCTTCGATTGCTCCGGGCTCACCAAGGCTGCCTACGCCGCCGTCGGGATCGTGATACCTCGCACGGCCCAAACCCAGTACAATCACGGACCGCGGCTGCCGACCGGTGCCGAATTGGAACCCGGAGATCTACTGTTCTTCGGCACCCCACGCAACATTCACCACGTCGGTATGTCCCTCGGCGGCACACTCATGATCAACGCGCCGACCTTCGGGCAGACCGTCCGGATCCAGGACTACCGCAACTTCCGCAACTACGCGGGCGCCTCACGGCCGGCTCATTGACAAACCGACGCAACGCAGGCTCCGGGCCAGCCGCGTGGGTCCCGCTCGGTAGCAACAGGTGGCCGTTCACCACCATTTTCGAAATGCAAAGAGGGCGGCCACCGCGCACCTTCGCGTGGCCGCCTCGACCATGCGTCCGACTGTCGTCCGCCCGCGCGCGCAAAGAGTTCAGCGTGTCACCTGGTAACCAGCCGCGTCCAGGTCAGCGACAAGCTCCGCGCAGTGTCGGGCCCCCCTGGTCTCCAGGCTCAGCGCGACCACCACATCGCCTAACCCAAGGCTGCCGGCGATCCGGGAATGCGCCACGTCCACCACATTGGCCCCCGACGCGCCCACCCGCATCAGTAAGGCGGCGAGTTCTCCCGGCCGATCGGGCACGGTCACCCGCAGCGCCAGGAACCGGCCGCCCGCGCTGAGCCCGTGCCGGATGACATGCATCAGCAGTAGCGGGTCGACGTTGCCACCCGACAGCACCGCGCACAACGGCCCCGGCAAGCGCACGGAGGGTTCCAGCAGCGCAGCGACCGCGGCAGCACCGGCCGGCTCGACGAGCATCTTGGCCCGCTCCAGGCATAGCAACAAGGCCTGGGACAGTGCCTCCTCCCCTACCGTCAGCACCTCGTCAACCAGGGCGGACACATGCGCGAAGCTCACTGGACCCAGCTCTGTGACAGCGATGCCGTCAGCCATGGTGTGCTGCCGCCGCAACCGCACCGGCGCTCCGGCGGCCAACGAGGCAGGCCAAGCGGCGGCTCCCTCGGCTTGCACACCGATCACTCTCACGTCGGGTTTGACGCCCTTCACGGCGGCGGCGATCCCGCTGACGAGCCCGCCGCCACCGGTGGGAACCAGAACGGTCCCGACGTCGGGAAGTTGTTCGAGCACCTCCAGCCCCACCGTGCCCTGCCCGGCGAGTACGTGAGGGTGGTCGAACGGGTGGATGAACACCGCCCCGGTGTCGTCGGCGAACTTGCGCGCCGCGGCGATCGACTCCTCCACCACGTCACCCAGCAAGTGCACCCGCGCGCCGTATCCCCGGGTCGCCGCGAGCTTGGGCAGCGACACGTTCACCGGCATGTAGACCGTCGCCGTGGTGCCCAGCATCGCCGCTGCCAGCGCCACACCCTGCGCGTGGTTGCCGGCGCTGGCCGCCACCACACCGTTGGCCCGCGCAGCCGCGGACAGTGCCCGGATCCGGACGTAGGCGCCGCGGATCTTGAACGAACCGGTGCGCTGCAAGTTCTCACATTTGAGGTGGACCGGTGCCCCGCAGCACTGCTCAAGCACCCGCAACTGCTTCAGTGGGGTGCGACGGACAACTCCGTGCAGTGTCTCGCGGGCGGCTCTGACCTCCTCGACACCGATCAGCTCCATGGTCGGCGATCCTGCCAGCTTCCACGGCTCGATCACCGGCTCGTGTGACACAGCCAGAAGAGTCTGGCATTGCGCACGGTAAGGTCACAGGCAAGTCACAGGAGGTGGGCATGATCCGCAGCGGCCGCTGGATGCCGGTCGTGGTCACGACTGGCGTGGCCGCGTTGCTCACCTGCGCCGCGATCATCACGGCTAACCAAGCAGGCTGCGACGAGCCGGGCAGGTATGTGTCCGCCCCGGGTGGCGTGCAGCTGATCGGTGGGTGCCTCAACAGCGCCGACCTGCCGGTCGCGCCGCCGCCTGTGCAGCAGCCCGTGCCACCGGTGCAGCCACTGGGTGATTAGACCGGGTGATGAGGCACTGGTGATTAGCGCTGGTTCAACGCGGCCAGGAGGTCGTCGATGAGGTCTTCGACGTCTTCGATGCCGACCGACAGCCGTAGCAAGTCGGCAGGAACCTCCAGCTGTGACCCCAGGGTGGAGGCATGCGTCATACGCCCCGGGTGCTCGATCAGCGACTCCACTCCGCCCAGCGATTCAGCCAGGGTGAACACCCGGGTGCGGGCGCACACGGCCAGCGCCGCCTCAACGCCACCGCGGACGGCGAATGACACCATCCCGCCGAACCGGCGCATCTGCTTGGCAGCCACCTCATGACCGGGATGGGTATCCAACCCC
>DASVWA010000415.1:0-18234 GCA_036389855.1 Pseudonocardiaceae bacterium | reverse complement strand
CTCCTCCGGGCGAACCCAGCTCGATGAAGAAGTCGGCGTTGGCCTTGGTGTAGTCCTTCCACTGCTCGGGGACGTCGTCTTCGTATTAGATAGCCTCCACCGGGCAGACGGGCTCGCAGGCACCGCAGTCGACGCACTCATCGGGCTGGATGTAGAGCATTCGGCCACCCTCGTAGATGCAATCCACCGGACATTCCTCAATGCATGATTTGTCCATGACGTCCACGCAGGGCTCTGCGATCACATAAGTCACGGGGTTCTCCTGCTCCTCACTCGCGGTACCCGGACGGGCCGTCTACCTGCACAGTATCTCCGGTGACTGGCAACCAACCACCGACCCCGCTCCTGGGTATACCCGCCAACTCACGACCCAGCACCACCGCGGCAGGAGACAGGCCACCGGCGAGCAGCAGCGCCGATCGCCAGTCCGCTGGGAGCAGCACGTCACCGCCCGGACCGGCGACCCCTAGAACACCGAGTGCAAGCAGCCAGACCACCAGCGGCACCGCGGCCACCGACCGGGGCCCGCCCAGCTCCGCCGCGCTGCGCACCAGCCACGGCGTGCTCACCGCAGCGAGCAGGATCGTGATCGGCACCGGCACCGCCCCCACCCGCAACGGGAGATACGCCAGTTCCACCGCAGCCAGCGCCACGGCATCAAATACCAGCACCATCAAGGTGATGCGCGCGGCCATGCTCATGAGAGCACCGGCTCGGGCAGCCCACCGAACAAGTCGTCATGCGCTCCGTCGATCGGGCCGCGTGCCAAAGTGAAATGCTCGATGTCAAGCACCGGTCGGGCCACCCCGTCGCAGAGCGCGAACGCCTGGTGAGGACCTTCAGCCCACACCTTGACCTGGGTGCGGTGGGCCCGCATCGCGGCGAGCACGGCGCTGCGGTAGGCGGTGACGTCCAGCCGGGTGGTCACCTCAGTATCGTCCACTCCAGGCAGCCCATGGGGTTCAGGCAGCCGGAAGGGCAGCCTGGGCATCGCATGCAGTGCGGCAATTCCGTTGGCCACCGCTGAGACCGGCTGCACCGCCCAGAAGACCCGGGTCACCTCGGGTATCCGCGCCGCCGCGGCCATCGTCACCTGGTGGGCCCGGACGTGGTCGGGGTGGCCGTAGCCGCCGTCGGGCCCATAGCTCACCACGACCTGCGGACGCACCTGTCCGAGCACCTCGACCAGCGCGTCGACCTGATCGCCGAGCACCCCGGCGGCGAATGCCCGCGGATGCAGGTCTGGTGGCACGCTCGCCCTGGCACCGGGCTCGACGACCATGCCGGAGTCCCGCCAGCGGCCGATCCCACCGAGGAACCGCTGGTCGATCACTCCTAGCGCAGCGCAGGCCGCCTGCAGCTCGGCCACCCGGTAACCGCCGAGCTGGTCGGCACGGTCAGCGGCCAGGTCGCGCAACTCAGGGGTCAGTACCTCACCCTGCTCGCCGAGGGTGCAGGTCACCAACGTCACGGCGACGTCAGCAGCGACATAGCGGGCAATCGTGCCGCCGGTCCACAGTGTCTCGTCGTCTGGATGAGCGTGCACCAGCAAGAGCCGCCGCGGGGATGCCAACACCCCCGTGAGCTTACGGTTAGCTCACCCCCGGCTCCCGCATCGAGCGGGCTGTCCGTGGCGAACCGTTGTCGATAGCCACGCTGAGCCCGCTCGATGTGGAGGCGGCAGGGAGATCCGCGTAGTGGCAGGCAGCGGGGTGGCCGTGGCCGTGGTCAACCAGCAGCGGGATGTCGGTGATGCAACGCTCCTGTTGGGCGTCGGTGAGCTGCGCGGCGAAAAGGGGGCAACGGGTCCGGAATCGGCAACCCGAGGGTGGGTTCACCGAACTGGGCACATCGCCACTGAGGATGATCCGCTGGCGGGTTCGCTCCTTGCGTGGGTCCGGCAGCGGGATCGCTGAGATCAGGGCCTGGGTGTACGGATGCGTCGGCACGCTGAAGAGCTCGTCGGCCGTTGCGGTCTCCACGATGCGGCCCAGGTACATCACGGCGATCCGGTCCGCCACGTGTCGGACCACCGAAAGGTCATGCGACACGAACAGGTAAGACAGGCCAAGCTGCGCCTGCAGGTCTTCCAGCAAATTCAGCACCCCGGCCTGGATGGAGACGTCCAGCGCGGAGACCGGCTCATCCAGGATGAGGACTTTCGGCCGCAGCGCCAGAGCCCGAGCGATGCCGATCCGCTGACGCTGCCCTCCGGAAAACTCGTGCGGGTACCGGTTGCTGTGCTCGGGATTGAGCCCGACCAGCGCAAGCAGTTCGCGCACGTCTTCGCGCCCGGACGGGCTGTATAGGCGGTGGATGCGCAGCGGCTCCGCAACGATCTCGCTCACCGGCAGCCGCGGATCAAGCGCGGCGTAGGGATCCTGGAAGACGATCTGCAGTTCGCGGCGTAGGCGTTGCATGGCCTTGCGGGGCAGCCGGGTCAGGTCGGTGTCCTGGTAATGAACGTGACCAGCCGTGGCGGGTTGCAGGTTGAGCAGTACCCGTGCTGTGGTGGTCTTGCCGCAGCCCGACTCGCCGACCAACCCGAGCGTTTCATGCGGGTACAGGTCGAACGACACGCCGCACACCGCGTGCACCTCGCCGAGCTGGCGGTGGACCAGGCCGTGGCCGCGCACCGAAAAGTGCTTGACCAGGTTGCGCACCGACAGCACCGGCTGCGTAGTCATGATGTGGTGTCCCGGGAGAGGGGACGGAACAGATCCCCCGGCTTCAGACCGTCCAGCTTGTCGCTGAAATGGCAGGCCGACAGGTGTCCTGCGGTGCCGGTCCGTGCCAGCGGTGGTTCCTCGGCCTCGCAGATGGCTGCGGCCAGCGGGCAGCGCGCAGCGAACGGGCAACCTGGTGACATGTTGATCACCGAAGGCGGTGCACCGCTGATCGGGTACAGCCGTTCAGTTGCCACGTCAAGCCGAGGCAGGCTGCCCAGCAGACCCAATGTGTAGGGCATCCGTGGGGCGTAGAAGATCTCCTCGACGGTGCCGGCTTCGACGACCTTGCCGGCATACATCACCAGCACGCGGTCGGCTTGTCCGGCGATCACGCCGAGGTCGTGGGTGATGAGCAGCATGGCCGCTGCGGTTTCCACCTTTGCGGTGCGCAGCGCCTCCATGATCTGTGCCTGAACGGTCACGTCCAGGGCGGTGGTGGGCTCGTCCGCGATGATCACTTCCGGGTGGTTGGCCATCGCGATCGCGATCACTACCCGTTGCCGCATCCCGCCGGAAAGCTCATGAGGGTAGCTACGAGCCCGCTCGGTGGGGTTGGGAATGCTGACCAGGTCCAGCAGCTCCACCGCCTGTTTGGCGGCCGCCTCGCGGGTGACATCCTGATGCGCCCGGATCGCCTCGGCAATCTGGTATCCGACGGTATAGACGGGGTTGAGCGAGGTCATCGGATCCTGGAAGATCATCCCGATGCCCTGACCGCGGACCCGGCTGAACTCGGTGTCCGACGCCCCTAGCAGCTCGGTGTTCCCCGAACGGCCCCCTAAACGGCTGCTGAAACGCACTGATCCGGATACCTGAGCCGAGCCTGGCAGCAAACCCATCGCCGCCAGCGAGGTCACCGACTTGCCGGAGCCCGACTCGCCGACGATGCCGAGCACCTCGCCACGATGGAGCTGAAAACTGACCCCGCGCACGGCCTGCACCCGCCCCTCGTCCGTGCGGAACTCGACTGTCAGGTCCGCGACGTCGAGCACGACATCGCCACTGGATGTTCCGGACGTCACGATGGACATTCGATGCTGACACAGCGTGCACCTGAGGACGACACGCGGTACGGCTGGGACGGACACGCCGGGGAGGGGGTCATCTGCGTACCCTCGTCTGCTGGGGGTCGAAGGCGTCGCGCAGGCCGTCGCCGATGAAGTTGATCGTCAGCGCGATCAGGATGATGAACAAGCCGGGAAAGAAGAACAGCCAGGGCCGGGTCTGTACCGCCGTCTGCGCCTGACTGACCAGCAGCCCTAACGAGGTATCCGGGGGCCGCACCCCGAAACCCAGGTAGGACAGCGCCGTCTCGAGCAGGATGGCGACGGCAACCAGGACGGTGGCGTTAACGATGATCGAGCCCAGCGCGTTGGGCACCAGATGCCGGAAGATGATCCTGGCGTCGCTTGCGCCAAGGGCCCTGGCAGCTTCCACAAATTCCTTTTCCCGCAGCGAGAGCACCACGCCGCGGGAGACCCGGGCAACGTAGGCCCAGTACAGCCCGGCGATCACCAGGGCGATCAGCCACCAGCTTCCCCCGACGTTGTGTCCCAGCACTGCGGCGACCGCCAGCAGCGGCAGAGCGAGGATGAGGTCGGCGATCCGCATCATCACGGTGTCGACAGTGCCCCGGTAGTAGCCGGCGGTAGCCCCCCAGATGGTTCCGACGACGGTGGAGAAGACTGCAACCAGCACCGAGATCCCGATCGAGATCTGGGTGCCGCGCAGCACCAGGGCGAACGTGTCGAGCCCAGCTGCGTCGGTGCCAAAGGGATGGTCCCAGGACGGGGGCTGCGACTCATCCGGGGTGAAGTCGGTCACGGAGTACTTCCACAACCAACCACCGACGAAAGCCAGCAGCACGAGCGCCAGCAGCACAACCAGGCTGGCGACGGCCAACCGGTGTTGCCGGAAGCGGCGCAGGACCAGTTGCGCCTGGCTGCGCTGCGCAACGGTGAACTCCCGCTCAGGCATAACGGATCCTCGGATCGAGGACGGCGTAGAGCAGATCAGCGGCCAGGTTGAACAAGATGACGAAGGTCGTGGCGATCAGCATCCACCCCGCAACGGCATAGACGTCGTCCTGTGCCACCGACTCGAGCAGAAAGCTACCCGCCCCGCGCCACTGATACACCGTCTCGGTCACGATGGCTCCGGAAAGGATCACGCCTAGATCCAGAGCGGTGACGGTCACCAGCGGGATCAGCGCGGTACGCAGGGCATGCCGGGTCATCACCGTGCCCCGCCGCAGGCCCTTGGCCCGGGCCAGCCGGACATAGTCGCTGTTGAGCACTTCAAGCATCGAGGCGCGCTGAAAGCGACTCCAGGCCGCGAATGACAGCAGCGCCAGTGAAATCGTCGGCAGGATCATATGGCCGACGATGTCGATGGCCGCCGCCCAGGTCCCACCTTCCACGTAGACGGAGCTGTCGCCGATGGTGAACAACACCTGTTTGCCGACCGCGTTATTGAAGCTGATGCCGGCTTCCTTCAGCAGGATCGCGAACCAGAACGATGGCATGGCCAGAAACAGAAACCCGAAGAAGGTGAACGTGTAATCGGTCCCCGAGTACTGCTTGACGGCGCTGATTACGCCGACGATCACGGCGAGCACCACCGCCAGCAGCATCGCCACCGCGATGAGACGGAAGGTGACCAGAAATCGCTCGGCCAGCTCGGGACCGATCAGCTGGGTGGACCGCACCGATGGACCGAAGTCACCCTGGACGACCCCGGTCAGCCAGTGCCAGTACCGCGCCAGCAACGGCTCATCGAGATGCAGCCGCTGGGCCTCGAGTTCGAGGGTGCGCGGCGGTGGTGGCGGATTGCGGGTCTTGAGCTCTGAGAGCGGGTCACCGGACAGCGACACCATGACGAACACGACGAAGGTCGCCACGACCAGAATCGGCACCGAGATGAGTATCCGGCGCACTGCGTAGACGAGCATCGACGCCTCCTTGCTTCAGGAGATCTCCTGCCCAGCACACCATCGACCGCTCCGGGTCGACGGGTGCCTCGCCGAGTGCGATCAGCTGGCCGCGCGCAAGCCCCACTCTGCGACGTTGTAAGGCGGGCCGTCCAGCGAGGAGTTGTTGCGAACGTTGGCGATGGTGTCGTACAGCGCGATGAACGTCGGCTTCTGGTACAGCGGCAGCACATAGGCGTCGCGGGTCAGCCGCCGGTCCGCCTGATTGAGCATCTCCTTGGCCTGCGCCTCGTCGGTTTGGCTCGCGGCTGCGGCGATCAGGCGGTCGACGTCGGGATTGCTGTAGTTGCCGAAGTTGTTTCCCTGCCCGGTGGTCCAAAGCTGAACCGCACCGCCGTAGGCGAAGGGACTGGCAACCCAGGCGAACACCACGATGTCGTAGTCCCCGTTGGATGTGGTGGCGCCCAGGTCGTCGGTCGGGACCACCTGCACCGTGATGCCCAGTGGCATGACCTGCTGAGCGAACAGCTCGCATTCGGTCTGGCGGATCTGGTTACCGACGGTGTAGCGGATCCGCAGCGGCGGCACCACCCGCCCGGTTGCGGTGCGCAGCCGCCCACCTTCGATCTTGTAGCCAGCGGTGGCGAGGATCTGCTTGGCCCTCGCTAGGTCACCGGAACCCTGGCCGGTCTCGCTGACCACATCCTCATAACCGCTTTGCTGCGGAACGAAATTATGGCTGTTCAGCGGTGCGACCTTGTCGGTGAACTGGCCCACGGTCTTGTCAATGATGGCCTGCCGGTCGATCGCGGTGAACATGGCAGTGCGCAGTGCCGGGTCAGCCAGGAACCTGTTGTTCAAGTTGAGGTCGAAATGCTCCCAGGTCAATCCGAGCCCCACGAAGGAGGAGACGCCCGGGATGTTGCGCACCTGCTGCACCAGGTCGATCTGAGGTTGCGGGTAGATGACCTGAACTTCCCTGTTCTGTAGCGCCGTCGGTTCTTGCGCCGCATCAGTAATGATGCGGTAGATCAGCCGGTCAAGCTTCGGGGTCTGCCCGTACCATCTGGGATTGGGAACCAGGGTGACAGACTTGTTATTCTGAAAGTTATCGATCTGGAAAGGGCCACCGGAGTAGTTCGGCACGTTGGCGCCGAACCAGGTGAACGTCGCAGCCAGTCCCTCGGGAGTCTTGATGTTTCCATGCTGTGCGGCGATATGCGCAGGGTAGATCGGTGAGCCGCTACTCCACAGCTGCTTCCAGTCGGTGAACGGCTTGGACATCGTCACCGTTACCGTCTTGCCGTTGTCGCTGCCGACGACCGACTGCACCTGGTCATAACCTGAGGTGGTGAATGCGGCGCAGTTCGGGCAGTCCCGTCCGTTCTGGACTTTCCAGTTGTAGACGAAGTCTTCCGCAGTGATCGGCGTCCCATCGGACCATACAGCGTTGGCTTTGATCTTGTAGACGATGACCTGCGGATCGGGTTTGGTAACTTTGGCTGACTCGAGCAGATCGTTATTCATCGCCACCGTCAGATCCGGCTGGGTGACGAATGTGTAGGGCAGCACCCCCTTGAGAACCTGGCTGTTCTCGAACACATTGCCCTCGTTGGACCGCAGGTTCCAGTTCGCGATGTTCTTCTCAATGGCGTAAGTGAGCTGGCCACCTTGCTTCAGCTCGCCGGGCTCGGCGGAGTTGCAGGTGCTCGGGTTCGAGTAGCAAGCGGCGAATGCCGACCCGGTCTGGCGCTGAGTGTCGCCACCGCCACCGCTGCCACCACCACACGCCGCCAGTACCACGGTGGCGCACGCGACGAGCGCGCCCGTGCGCAACATCCCTGACCGCCTCATGGACCCCATGGACCGGTGACCCTACGCCCACCGCTTTTGCCGCTACGTCATCGGATGACGCTGCCCACGCGGACAGCCGTAGTAGCGTGCGCGAACCTGAAGGGATCCAGGTCCACCTCCCCCCGATTTATGGCGACGCTGCCGGCACCGACCGGTACACCCCGGCGCCGATGCACTCAGCGACACAGCTGGCGCCGTCAATTGTGGGCCGACGCAGTGCTGATCGCCCGGCAGCGACCACACCTGGCATCACTGCAGAACGCGCTGTGGCGAGGAGGCTGCGCATCAGCTCATCTTCCACTCGTTGGCATTCCAGGTGACGCCGGTTGAACCGTGGCGGTAGACGCTGTCGATGTTGCTGGTGTAGGCCCACATGATCGGAACCTGGAACAGGGGCAGCGATACCAGGTCGTCGGCCAAGAGCCGATCGGCTTTCCGAAGGGCGGCTGCCTGAGTGGACTCGGCGTACTCCGTCTTCGCCACATTCAGTGCAGCATCGAGCTCTGGATTGGTGTAGTTCTGGTAGTTGAACCTACCTTTGGTCGCGTAGCGATCGGCCAGGGACCACACCCGCGGAGCGCGCGAACTCGTCGTGAGGGCGACGTCGAACTGCCCGCGGGCAAGCACCTCATCCAGGCTCCCGGTAACGGCACCGTCGGCGATCTCCATTCCAGCCTGCCTGCATTGCTTCCGGATGAGTTCGACCTCCCGGGAATGGCTTGGCGATGCGTCGTGGCTGATCGAGAAGGACAGGCGCTGACTTCTCCGCGAATAGACCCCGTCCTGACCCAGCACCCAACCCGCGCGCTCCAGCGTCACCTGCGCTTTCTGCGGATCGGCGACCATCCTGTCGGAGTAGAGATCATCATAGGCATCGTCGTCCGTGAGAAATGCAAGACTTCCCAGTGGTTGGGTCTCCGGGAGCACACCACGGACCAGTTCGTCGACCAGTTTATTGCGATCGACGCACTGGGCAAAAGCGGTCCGAACGACAGGATCCTTGAACAGCACATTCGCCAGATTGAGGTCCAGGTGTTCGGCGGTGGGCCCACCCCGCGCTTCGAATATCACACCCCGGACCGACAGCGCGCGCAGCCGGTCTGCCAGCAGCGGATCGGCCGGCAGTTGCACCACACTGAACTGCTGGTCCTGCAGGCCCTGCACCGCGGCCGCGCCGTCGGCAACGGGCGTGAGAACGATGCGCTCCGGCCCTGCGGGATTGCCCACCCACGCCTCATTGCGGACCAGCACGGTCTGTTCGCCCGGCGTTGAGCTGTCGATTCGATACGGGCCCGATCCTGGCATCGTGGCGGCGTTGAAACCGGTCCACATGCTGTTCCAGAAGTCACCAGCCTTCTTCAGGTCGGCCGGGGCGGACTGCGGGGTCAGCGCGGTGATGTTGGCGATCCCGGTCTCCCGCTCAAGGATGTGCGCCGGAAGGACCGTGTTATCGATGTAGTTTCGTCGCCAGTCGGCGTACGGCGACTGGTAGGTCTCGACGAAAGTGTTACCGTCACGGCACTCGGCCGTCGCCCGCTCATGTCCACGGGTTGTCGCCGGTGCGAAATACGGTGACTTGCCGCTGCCGGCAAGCCAGGCGAGGTAGAAGTCGCGGCAATTCCACGGCTGGCCATCCGACCACTTGACATTCGGTTTTATCTTGTACGTGACGACCTGCGGATCCTTCGAAGTCAGCTCAGCTGACAGCAGCACGTCAGAGTTGAGCAGGAACTTGCCGTTCCCGTCGACAATGAACGGGTCTACGAGAACCTGGTTGAGCACCAGGGCATTGTCCGGATTGTTGTTCGCTCGCGCCGTCTTGTTGTTGTACGCAGAGTAAGGCGCGTCATGGGCGATGACGATCGCAGGTCCGGGTGGGATCTGGGGAGCCCGGTACGATCCGTCTCCGCTGTCACCACGCGCACTCGTCTGCCCCGACCCGCCGCCGCTGCCGTCGCGACGATCATTCTCGCTGTTGGCCACGCACGCGGTGGCAACCAGCGCAAGGCAAACGATTCCTCCCAGGAAGCTGATCAGAATCGGGATCCACCTCGACCTCCCCATTACAGAGACCTCCTCCCCTACCGGCGACGCTGCCAACGCGCGGCACCATCGAGAGGGCCTTCCAGCGCCGTCCCCGGCGCCGGGCCGCTCAACTGGCTTGTGCTGACCAGAAGTGAAACCTGCTGGTAGAGCGGGATCGTCACGATTTGATCCCACAGCGCCGCATCGACGGCAGGCGTTACCGCGCCAACCGGGTCGTCCTGGACAAGCGCTCGCTCGATGAACTGCTGCAGAGTCAGGTCACAAAATCCCGCCGGGTTGGGCGGCGCGGGGGCCAGCCTGGCCGGCACAACCAAGGGGCAGCCGTACCAGGACGCCAGTTGGGTGGCGGGGTGGCCGGCCGCAGGCTGCGGAACCACAGCGATGTCGACACCGTCGTCCACCGTGACCGACGCTGGGCGAAACGACTCCCCGCCAGCTGCCGGCGTGGGGCCGAGCATGGTGGCGAACAGCTCGTCAGGATCGACCTCATGCAACTCGGCGTCGATCCCCGCGATCCGGAGCTGATCGGCTACCCGCGCGGCGAGCGTCCCGTAGGGTTCGCGATCAGCCGGCGCCGCGACCACCAGCCGCAACGGCTTTGCGGCCCGCTCCCAGTACACCGGGCCCCGGGTATACCCGGCGTCGGTGAGCGACCGGCGCACGGTGTCCGGGTCCGGCGCCACTGGGACCCCGGCGGCGGGCGCGGTTGCCTGGTAGCCCCGCGCCAACGGAGCGAGCACCGCGGAATCAGCCCGCAGCACCGCGGAGGGCCCGCTGGCGACGCCGGTAGCGATCAGCGACGGGCGGTCCAGCGCCGCGGCCACCGCGGTGCGCACCCGCTGGTCGTCGAGCACCTGGCTGGCTGGACGCAGCAGAACCGAGACGAGCACCGGCTGCGGCACGACCATCGGGGTGACCCCCAGATCGGCGGCACGCAGCAACGACTCGGTGATGGCGTTGGGACGGCCGAAGAAAGCTGCCTGCGCACCACCAGTGCGCAGCGCTTCCACCAGAGCCGCGTCGCTGCCTTGGCGGAACAGGATCCGGTCCACCTGCGCCGGGACGTCCCAGTATCGATCGTTACGTACCAGCACCATCTCACCGCGGGACGGATCAACCGAGACCATGGCGAACGGACCACCGGAAACCGGAAGACCGGCGTCGAAGCCCTTGCTCCAACCACCCGGCGCGTCCTTGAGCAGGTGTGCAGGCACCAGGTGCCGGAACAACGTGCGCCAGCCGGCATAAGGACGGTGAAAGACCACCTCGGCGGTCTTGCCGCCGTCTCGCGACACCACCTGGTCGATCAGCTGGTAACCGGCCGAGTCCAGCACACCGGGCTGGCTGCGCATCTGCTCAGCGAGGTAGCCGAAGTCCTCAGCGGCGATGGGGGTGATGTCCGACCATTGCGCGTTGCGCCGGATCCGGTACGTGACGGTGAACGGTGCGGTGTTCGTCACTTCGGCGGAGTCCAGCAGCGTGTCGTCGAGCACCCACTGCCCCGCTGGCGTTTGGTGAAACGCTGAGGGCAGCAGCAGGCCGGCCACCGCCTGCGACAGCGGTGTCAGATCCGCCAGGTTGTGCGGGTTGAAGCCGCCGGTCAGCCGATCTACTCCGAGCACTATCTCCTGCTCGGCAGGCACGGCCACCGGGGTGCTCACCGGGCCGTTGCCCGGTTGGACCAACGGCAGCGGTTGCCCGGTACATGCGGCGAGCACAGCACCGAGGATCAGCGCCGTCGCCGCCCTGCATGCGCCACCGGGCCTTCTCACGAGGCGATATGGTGCCGTAGGGCGATCGCCGCGGGGACGGGGCACCCCGGGCTTGCGCTCGGGGCTATGTCCGGGCCTATGACTGGGCCTATCTCTGGAGCTATGTTCGGGCCACCCGCTCCCGGGAACGCTGCCGGGCGCGCTGGGTGGCGTCCAGCACTGCCTTGCGGACCCGAACCACGTCGGGAGCCACCTCGACGCACTCGTCGGCGGCGCAGAATTCCAGCGCCTCCTCCAGCCCGAGGTTTCGTGGCCTAGCCAGCCGCTCGAGCTCCTCGCCGGTGGACGAGCGCATGTTGGTGAGCTTTCGCTCCCGGCACACGTTGAGGTCGAGGTCTTCGGCGCGGGGGTTCTCTCCGATCACCATCCCGGCGTAGACGGCCGCGCCGGGCTGCACGAAGAAAGCGCCCCGGTCGGCCAGCTGCGCCAATGCGTACCCGGTGACCGAACCGGACCGGTCAGCCACCAGCGATCCCGAACGGCGGGTCCGCAGTTCGCCGGCCCAGGGCCGGTAGCCATCAAAAACGTGGTGGGCAATGCCGGTGCCGCGAGTGGTGGTGAGGAACTCGGTGCGGAAACCGATCAACCCACGTGCGGGCACCGTGAACTCCAGGCGCACCCAGCCGTCTCCCGACGTTGCACCCAGCTGTTCCATCCGGCCCTTGCGGGCGGCCAGCAGCTCGGTTACGGCACCGAGGTGTTCCTCGGGCACGTCCACGGTGAGGTGTTCGTAAGGCTCCTGCACAGTGCCGTCCACAATGCGGGTGACGACCTGTGGCTTGCCGACGGTCAGCTCGAATCCCTCTCGCCGCATGGTCTCCACCAGGACAGCCAGGGCCAGCTCGCCACGGCCCTGCACCTCCCAGGTGTCCGGCGATGCGGTTGGCAACACCCGGACGCTCACATTGCCGACAAGCTCGGCGTCCAGCCGGTTGCGAACCAGGCGGGCGGTGAGCTTGCTGCCCCCGCCGCGACCCGCCAGCGGGCTGGTGTTGACCCCGAGCGTCATCGCGATCACCGGCTCGTCCACGGTGATCCGCGGCAGCGGGCGCGGATCGTCGATGTCGGCCAGGGTGTCGCCGATGGTGATCTCCGCGATTCCGGCGATGGCGATCAGGTCACCGGCCTTTGCGCTGGCGGCCGGCACCCGGTTGAGCCCTTCGGTGCGCAGCAGTTCGGTAATGCGGACCGGCCTGATCGATCCGTCTTCCCGGCACCACGCCACGGTCTGGCCCTTGTGCAAGCGCCCGGCACGGACCCGGCACAGCGCGATACGTCCCAGGAAAGTGGAGGCATCGAGGTTGGTGACGTGCGCCTGCAGCGGCGCGTCGGCGTCACCGGCGGGCGGCGGCACGTGCGCCAGCACGGTGACGAATAGTGGGGTGAGGTCTTCAGCGTCGGGCAGTTCGCCATCGCGTGGAGGGTTGAGGCTGGCCCGCCCCGCCCGGGCGCTGGCGTAGAGCACCGGCATGTCCAGCACTGACTCGGCAGCGGCGGCTTCGAGGCCTTCCAGGTCGGAAGCGAGATCCAGCAGCAGGTCATGGGTCTCGTCGACCACCTCCGCGATCCGGGCATCCGGCCGGTCCACCTTGTTCACCACCAGCACCACTGGCAGGTGCGCCGCAAGCGCCTTGCGGAGCACGAAGCGAGTCTGCGGCAACGGGCCCTCGCTGGCGTCGACGAGCAGCAGCACACCGTCCACCATCGACAGCCCGCGCTCGACTTCACCGCCGAAATCGGCGTGCCCAGGGGTGTCGACCACGTTAATGGTGACCGGACCGTCCGGTGTGGACCGGGTGACTGCCGTGTTCTTGGCCAGGATCGTGATGCCCTTTTCCCGCTCCAGGTCACCCGAATCCATCACCCGGTCGACCTCGCTGCGCCCGGTGACCGCGCCGGACTGGCGCAGCATGGCGTCGACGAGCGTCGTCTTACCATGATCGACGTGCGCGATGATGGCGACGTTGCGCAGGTCGGTGCGCACGCGGGTGGGGACAGCGATGGGCACGCGGGAACTCCTCGATGGATGCCGGGAACCCTCAACGTTACCGGTTCCTGGCGGAGTGGTCTGTTTCGCCCGACCCCAACCGCCACATGACCCCAGCCGCCACCTGGATGCTTGTCGCAGCTGTCGTGCCGGCATCGACCGTCACATGGATGCTTATCGCGGTGAGGCCTGCAGCAGGAGTGGCGCGAGGTACGGCAGGACGGTGCGGTCTGCGTCCAGCCAATCCAGGTCGACCAGCTCGGTGACGTCCACCCATCTCAGCGCGGCGTGCTCCATGAGGACCGGCTGCGCGGTCGGGTCAGCCAGCTGCGCGGTGTGCACCCGCAGTAGGTAACCGTCTGGAAGCGGTACGTCGGGTCCGAGCTGCTCACCCGGCACGACCTCGATCGCGAGCTCCTCCTGGCATTCCCGGACCAATGCGGCCCTGGCGCTTTCGGCACGCTCGACCCGCCCACCCGGCAGCTCCCAGCGACCCGCGGTCGCGGGCGGGTACGCCCGCTGCTGGGCGAGCACCCGACCCCGGTGCAGCACGGCTGCCGCCACCACCAGCCGCTCGACCGGGGCCTGATCGGCCAGCTCAGGCTGCGAACCTTTGGCCAGGGCAGCGCTAGGTGGCTCGGGCACGCCCGACATCCTCGCACCGCGCCACAGCCCCGCACCCACCGCTTGTCGGGGTTGGTAGCAGTTAGTGGCTGTGCGGAGCCGTGTTGGTAGCCCTTGAAGGGCGGCCAACTGGCCAGTGCAGCTCGAAGCGGGCCCCTCCGTCCGGGGCTTGCCCGACCCGGGCCGTGCCGCCGTAGTGGCGCACCGTCTCGGCGACCAGGGCCAGCCCGAGCCCAGTTCCGCCGGTGCCACGGTCCCGGCCGTCCTGGACCCGGTGGAAACGGTCGAACACCCGTTCCCGGTGCTCCACGGGCACCCCCGTGCCATCGTCGTCGACCAACACCCGTACCTCATCAATGCCCGGCAGTACGACTACTCGCACGGTGTGCTGAGCGTGGCGCACGGCGTTGGCCAGCAGGTTGTCGAGCACCCGGGCAACGTCGCTGGGCGCGGCGTGCAGCACGGCCGGCGCGGGCGCGGTAATCCGGAGCGCCTTTCCCGGGCCGGCGCGACGGGCTGCGTCGCGCACCATCTCGGCGAGGTCAACCGGCTCAGCGGGCAACCGCTGCCCCGCATCGGACCTAGCCAGCGCGAGCAGGTCATCCAGCAGCGCGGACAACCGCTGCGCCTCAACCGCGAGGTCCTCCAGCGTTGCCCCAGCGAGCTCTGGATCCGGGTGGGCCACCGCCACCTCGGCCTGCGCACGGATCGCCGCGACCGGCGAGCGTAGTTCGTGCGCGGCATCCCCGGTGAACCGTCGCAGCCGCTCGTTCGCTGCGTCCCGGCGGTCCAGCAGGTTGTTGAGCGCCTCGGCCAGCGTCCGTAGCTCATCCCGCGCTCCCGGCAGCGGCAACCTTTCCCCTGCCGGCAGTTCCTGCGCTGCTACCCGCATCCGGGCCACCGGGCGCAACGCGAACCGAGCGGCCACCCAGCCGGCCACCCCCATCGCCAGCGCGGCCAGCACCGCGGCCACCGACAGTACCCCCGCGGTTCGCCCGATCAGCGTCGCATGCGCCACTGACTCAGCACCGGCCACGACCAGCCGCGGCGTGCCGTCTGGCGTGCTCACGACCCGCCCGGACCAGCGGGTCGGGTCACCAGGTCGTCCAGACGTGAAGGTCCATGCGGCTTGCCCGGCCAGCAGCCGGCGGATGTCAGGTGCTGACAGCGGGGTCGGCCCACCGCCGTCGACGGGTGTTCCGGCCCGGTCTAACACCCGGATCCGGACCGCCGCGTCCAGCGGCTGCGGCGCCAGGCGCCCGGCAGCCACCGCGGGCGTGGCGGCGCTTACCGCGGCCACCAGCTTGCCGTCCAGGGTGTGGGTCAGCGCCCGCGCCACCACCGCGGTGGATGCCCTGGCCAAGAGCAGAAACACCACCAGGCCCGCCACCGTGGTGACTGCGGCGACTCGCAGCGGTAACGGGCGGGCTGCCCATATCCGGCCCCACAGTCGACCCAGCCGATTCACTGTCGGTCCTGTGCACCCACCGCGTAACCGTGCCCGCGCACCGTCTGCAGGACGGCACCGGCTCCGACCGCGTCCAACTTGCGACGTAGGTAACCGACGTAGACCTCCACGGCGTTGCGACTGGCCGCGTGCTGATCACCCCATACCGCGCGAAGGAGCTCGTCCTTGCTCATCACGCTGCCGGCCCGGCGAGCCAGCGCGGCGAGTACCGCGAATTCTCTTGGTGACAACGCCACCGGCTGCCCGGCCCAGGTCACTCGCCGCCGCGCCCGATCGATCACCAGATCTCCCAGCGTGACCACCGTCTCCCGGCGCTGATCGGCGTGCCGGCGCAACACCGCGCGCAGCTGCGCGACCAGCACGACGAAGGAGAATGGTTTGACCAGGTAGCCATCGGCGCCGAGGTCCAGGCCGTCGGCCTGGTCGATCTCGCCGTCCTTGGCTGAGACGAGCAGTACGGGTGTGGCCACCCCGGCTGCCCGCAGCCGCTCCAGCACCCGGTACCCGGACAGGCCCGGCAGCATGATGTCCAGCAGAACCGCATCGAAGCTGCCAGTCAACGCCGCGCGCAATCCGCTGGGACCGTCGGTTGCGGTGACGACCTGCATCCCCTCGGCGCGCAGCCCCCGCTCCAGTGCACGCCGAACGCCGGGCTCGTCGTCGACCACCAACACTCGCGCGCCCACACCACTTAGCATGCCCCCCGGCGACCCGTACCCGATATGGAGATATATCGGGCCTATGAACCGCCTGGTTGCCCAGATGTCTTCCTATCGGCCGGGGGAGGCAGCTAACGCGATGAGCTAGGTTGCTGGGGTGGCCCAAAATGACCTGCTCGTTGATGTTGAGACCGTTGTGGGAACGCTCACCGGTGGGGATCTGCCGGACGCGGATCAGATCCGGTTTCTGCTTGACGCGCTGGGCTCGGCCGACGATAGCGCGCTGGACTTCCTTTCCGGCCGCATCGAATGCCACACAGCTCGCGGGGAGGTGGTCGGGCCCCAGCTTGCTGCGCTGCGGCCGCATGCTCGTAGCAGGGAGGAGAAGGCCGCAGTTGCGCTGGTTGCTGCACGCGCTGCTGAAGGCGCCGGGGACTCGACAACCGCCCGCGACCTGCTCGACGAGGCGCTGACGCTGCGTCCCGGCTTGGAGCCGGCCTTGCACGACGCCGCCCAGTACGCCGCCGCGCGCGGAGATTACGTCACAGCTGATCGATACCTGCGGCGCTCCGAGATACCCAGCCCGCTGCGACCGGGGCTGAGCGAGGCCATCGCCGCAACCGCGACCGCGACCGCTCATGAGGTTGGGCGCAACAGCCCATGCCCGTGCGGGTCTGGACGGAAATTCAAGGCCTGCTGCCAGCGCGACGCGTTGCCGGCCCTGAGCGCGCGGGCCCAGCTCGTCTACGCCCTATTGGGCACCTACGCCGAGCGTGCTCCCGGCATCGAGATGACCACACCACTGATCGACCGGACCGAGGACCAGCAGCGGTACGCGATGTTCTTTCTGGATCTCGCGCTGTTCAAGGGTGGCCTGGTGGAGAGGTTCCTCGCCGCCCGAGGTCACTGGCTTCGCCCCGATGAGCGTCAGCTGATCGAGGACTGGCGGCGGATCCCGGTCTCACTCTACGAGGCGGTCGACGTTATCCGGGACACCAGCGTCACACTGCGCGCGCTGCCCGACGGCGACCCGATCCACCTGGCCGACACACTGTTCTCGCAGTCCGCCCAGCGGCTTGACCTGTTCTGCGGCCGGGTACTGCACGACGGCAGCGAGCCTCGCATGCTCGCGCTGCCCGTCCACGTCCCCCGCCACCGCCGCCGCGACCTGGTCAGCCTGCTCGCCAGTGATCCGTCGATCGAGCAGATCGCGGACTTCTTCGCTCCCGAGCCCCCCGTCCAGTTCCGCAATAGTGACGGCGATGACCTGTATGACTGCAGTGTCACCTACCGGGTGCCGCGCGCGCAGCAGACCTTCGACCACCTCGTCCAGCGGCTGACCCAGACCGGCGACGAGCTGATCGGCTGGCACCGGCAGGTCCCCGACGGCCGGGTGCTCAGCCTCGGGCAGATCTACCGTGCGGGCGAGGACTTCACCGTCACCGCGAACTCGCCGGCGCGCCTCGCCGAGCTCGAGGCTCACCTGCGCAGCGTCGCTCCGGACGCCGTCGAACGTGACCGGCATGCGCAGCGCCTGAGCCAGGACCCCGGCGACCGTGAAGCCCGAACCGCCATCCTCGAGAGCTACCTTGTCAACACAACGTCTGCCGCCGATGCGGACGAGCCCGCTGACGGCATGAGCCGCGCCGTCGAAGCAAGCTGGCTCGACACCCCTGGCGTCATCGATGGTCTGAGCCCGCGCGAAGCCGCCACCTCCAGCGACTCGGCCATCCTCGCCGAACTGCGCAGCACGGTTGACGACGTCGAAGCGACCCTGCTACAAGCCCAACGCGCCGGGCAGCCGACGGCGGGCCTGATGAACCCGCACCGGCTCCGCGAGGCGCTGGCGCTGGCACACCACATCCCATAGGGGGATCGAGTCTCAGGGCTTTCTCAGCCGGTACGGAGCAGCATCATCACCAGCGCCGTGCGGGTAGGAGGACGTCATGAAGCTAGCAACGGCGGCACTGGCTGCGGCGGCGGCCGGCGCGATCGGCCTCGGTGCGCTGACCATGCCCGCCGGCGCCAAGTCGGATCCGGCGCTGCCCCCGGTATCGGCAGAGGAACTGGTGGCTTCGGTGCTCACCGCCAAGACCCCGGCCTTTGGTGGCACTGTCACGGTGGACAACGCGCTGGGTTTACCCGCGCTGCCCGGTATGTCCCCCG
>DASVWA010000414.1:0-1617 GCA_036389855.1 Pseudonocardiaceae bacterium | reverse complement strand
AAGCTCGGCGAGGTGGGCTTCGAAACCACGTATGTGGAATCCGGCGCTCCCGGACGGGGCAACGTGATCGTCCGGCTGCCCGGTGCCGACCCGAACCGGGGCGCGCTACTTGTGCACGGTCACCTCGACGTGGTGCCAGCCGATGCCAGCGAGTGGTCGGTGCACCCGTTCTCCGGTGCCGTGCAGGACGGCTACCTGTGGGGTCGTGGCGCGGTCGACATGAAAGACATGGTCGCGATGATCATCGCCGTTGCCAGGCGATTCCGGCGTGACGGTGTCGTTCCCCCGCGTGATCTGGTCTTCGCGTTCCTGGCCGACGAGGAGGCCGGCGGGCTGCAAGGCGCGCAATGGTTGGTCGACCACCGGCCCGAGCTGTTCGAGGGCTGCACCGAAGCGGTCAGCGAGGTCGGCGGGTTCAGCCTGACGGTGCGTGAAGGGCGCCGGCTGTACCTGGTGCAGACCGCGGAGAAGGGCATCGCCTGGATGCGGCTGCGCGCCCGGGCCCAGGCCGGGCACGGAGCAGTGGTGCACGAGGACAATGCGGTGACCGCGTTGTGTGAGGCGGTAGCTCGGCTGGGTAGGCACCGTTTTCCGCTGGTAATGACCGACTCGGTGCAGGAGTTCCTGACCGCCGTCGGTGAGGAGACCGGGCTGGACTTCTCCGGTGACAACCTGGAGGGTGCGGTCGCCAAGCTCGGTGTGCTGGCCCGGCTCGTCGGCGCGACGCTGCGCGACACCGCCAACCCCACCATGCTCGACGCCGGATACAAGGCCAACGTCATCCCATCAACGGCGGAGGCGGTCGTGGACTGCCGGGTGCTGCCCGGGCGCCAGGCGGCGTTCGAGCGCGAGGTCGACGAGTTGCTCGGTCCGGATATCACCCGCGAGTGGGTGATGAACTCGCCCGCGGTGGAGACGACCTTCGACGGCGATCTGGTCGCCGCAATGGACGCGGCGATCCTGCAGGAGGATCCCGGCGCGCGCACGATCCCTTACATGCTCTTCGGTGGTACCGATGCGAAGGCGTTCAGCCGGTTGGGAATGCGCTGCTTCGGCTTCGCACCGCTACGGCTGCCGCCTGATCTTGATTTCGCCGCAATGTTCCACGGGGTCGACGAGCGAGTGCCGGTCGACGGGCTGACCTTCGGTGCCCGCGTCCTTGACCGATTCCTCCGGAGCTGCTGAGCGGGCCAGCGCGGGCGTGTCGGTAAAGTTACCCCTGCCGCGACGGACACATTCTGCTAACGTCTCCACCCGTAGTAGTCTTGGTTCTAGGACGCCTGTGGAGCAAGCGCCACAGGCGTTCGTTGTGTCCGGCCAGCGCGGTGCTTGCACAGCGCCCAGGGTGATCACGACAGCGAATCCGGGACACCCGCATTGCGGGCCGTAAGGCGGCCCGAGAAGGAGATGGAAGATGGCGACCGGCACGGTCAAGTGGTTCAACTCGGAGAAGGGGTACGGCTTCATCACCCAAGATGGTGGCGGCCCCGATGTTTTCGCCCACTTCTCGGCGATCCAGGCGACCGGCTACCGCACGCTGGAGGAGAACCAGCGGGTGGAGTTCGAGATCACCCAGGGACCGAAGGGTCCGCAGGCCGATCAGATCCGCACGATCTA
>DASVWA010000413.1:0-2082 GCA_036389855.1 Pseudonocardiaceae bacterium | reverse complement strand
CAGTTCTGCCCAGGCTCGGCCCATGCGCTCGGGGCCCCAACCGGTGCTGGTTGGCTTGCCGGAGAACCCGTAGCCCGGCATGGACGGGATGACGACGTCGAACGCGTCCTCCGCGCTCCCGCCGTGTGCGGTTGGATCGGTAAGCGGACCGATGATCTTCAGCTGCTCGATGATCGAGCCGGGCCATCCGTGCGTGACGATGAGCGGCAACGCATTTTCATGTTTCGAACGAACGTGAATGAAATGAATGTCTAGTCCATCGATCTTGGTCATGAACTGCGGTAGGGCGTTCAGTTTCGCCTCGCACTTGCGCCAATCGTAATCTGTCGCCCAATAGCGCGCGAGTTCCTGAATCGTCGCAAGCTGCACGCCCTGCGACTGATCTGCGACGGTCTCCCTTTCGGGCCAGCGCGTCACGAGAATCCGTCGACGGAGGTCGACGAGTTCCTCTTCCGGAACGTTGATCCGGAAGGGGCGGACTGCGTTACGGGCCATGGAGGTCTCGGCTTGGGTCATGGTGGTCTCCTTTCTGTGGATTCACCCTTCTGAGGTAACGATTGCAGCATACTCTTGGTCGGCTTCTCCGTCTCGGTAGTCCCCAGTAGATATAAATTCCTCCTTCCATTACTCATCTTAGGGCTATCCATTTAACCGGAGTAACTTGGTGCGGTGGATCGCCCTCGTGCCGGCGTGCATTACCCGAGGTCGGTGGGTGAGTTGCAGGCCTGGTTTCGGACTGATGTTGACTGTCTGGACTACCTGGAGTGGTTGCGCTGGCCAGCTGGATTCGTCTGTCCTGGCTGCGGTTACGCCGGGGGCTGGCGGCTAGGTGATGGCCGGTTCGAGTGTGGCCGGTGCCAGGCCCGCACGTCGACGACAGCGGGCACGATCTTTGATCGGACGCGCACGCCGCTGACGGTATGGTTCACCGCTTGCTGGCTGTTGGCCGCCGGCAAGGACGGCATCTCCGCGCTGAGCCTGCAGCGGACGCTGGAGATCGGTTCGTATCAGACCGCGTGGACGATGCTGCACCGGCTGCGCTCGGTGCTGGTGCGCCCTGGGCGAGACCGACTGGCCGGGACGGTGGAGGTGGATGAGACCTACATCGGCGGTGAGGAAGCCGGGCTGCGCGGCGGGCGGGCCCGCGGCAAGAAAGTCCTGACCTGCATTGCAGTCGAGGTTCACGAGCCGAAGGGGCTCGGCCGGTGCCGGATCGCGCCGCTGTCTGACGCCTCGGCCGCCTCGTTGCACGCCTTTGTGACCGATCACATCGAGCCGGGCACGAGAGTCATCACCGACGCCTGGCAGGGCTACCGCGGGCTGGACAAGCTCGGCTACCTCCACGACCGGCGCAGCCAGCGCGCCGCCCGCGCCCGCGGGGACGATCCCAGCGAGCTTCTGCCCGCGGTGCACCGGGTCGCCTCGCTGATCAAACGGTGGCTGCTGGGCACCCACCAAGGCTCGGTCGAGGTCGCCCACGTGATCAGCTACCTCAACGAGTTCGTGTTCCGCTTCAACCGCCGTCGCTCCCGCAGCCGCGGGCTGGTTTTCTACCGGGTGCTCGAACTCGCCGTCGCCCACCAGCCGGTGCGCTACCAGGACCTCATCACCAGCAAACGGCCACGGACAGTGCCGCCCACGCCGCCATCGACACGCGGGTGTCCACCGAGCCTGGAGCGCCCACCAGCAAACCGTCCGTGGAGAACCACCGACCAGCACACCTCCGGTTAAATGGATAGCCCCAACGGGCTTTATGCCACTGAGCAATGCGGCAC
Organism: Pseudonocardiaceae bacterium; assembly: GCA_036389855.1. GTDB lineage: Bacteria > Actinomycetota > Actinomycetes > Mycobacteriales > Pseudonocardiaceae. The sequence continues at coordinate 307 of DASVWA010000413.1, read as the reverse complement.
GGACGCGCCTGGTTGAGCATATGCAGTTGCACCTGAGCGTGCGGGTAGCTGAACATATGCATTTGCAGGTGGGGCGTGCCTGTCGGCCACGCATCGTTCGCGTGGTTTCAATTCTGCCTCTTAAAGCGTATTTTGTTCGAAGTGTGTCGCTCACGGACCCCGCAGGGGGAGGCCCTCACGGACGTTCGGTGGAAGTTCTGGAGACTTGGCCAGGACGAGCTGCACCGCATCGCTGTAGGTGATCCGGGTCCCACCTCGGACCCCGGTATGGCCAACGGATATCGGAAGTGTCGGTTCAAGTGGGACG
>DASVWA010000412.1:0-3739 GCA_036389855.1 Pseudonocardiaceae bacterium | reverse complement strand
ATGTTCACCGCGGTGCAGCGACTGCGCGCGCTACTGACCGATCAATTGAGGCCAGACGGGCCAGACACCCTGGTCACTGAGGCCCGCACCGTGAAGGGTGAACAGTGAACGACCAGCAGCACCGTGTTGTCGACTGCCCGCACCGCGAGCTGGCGGTCGGGTGGGCATTGCACGCCCTGGAGCCCGCCGGAGATTGCCTGGTCACCGCGCACCTGCCCAAGTGCCCGAGATGCACCAGCACTGCCACGCAGACCGAGGAAGTCGGCGCCACGCTAGGCCTGTCCGTCCCGCAGGCAATCCCCAGCCCCGAGCTGAAGCAGCGGGTCCTCAGCGTCACGGATGTCAAGCGGGCAGCGCCGATCGTGGCAATGGCGCCCTCGACCCGGCCAACCCGACACATCGCCAAGCGATTCTGGCTCCGCGTCAGAAGCTGGCTGCGGCCACGACGGTAATCCGGGTAGCCGCTGCAGCGCGGCGGGGGTCACCGCTGCTGGTCTGCGCCCGGCCCGCCGTTTGTGGACCTCGTCGCCGACGTAGGGCCGGCCACAGACACGAAACCGGTCCGCCCTACAGATGATGACCACCCATCAAAGGGGCTGTCACGATGGCCAAGGCTGAGTTGAACGACGGACAAAAATCCCGATGCCCGCCAACTCGCCTAGCGCATTACCGATACCCAACAGCGAGATCACCGAGATGCGGACCCTCCTCGGCGGTAGTGGCCCACCCGTGGCGACCGCTGCGTGCACAGCGGGCATAGCCCCTTGATCAATCAACCTCCTCGCACCGACACCGAACGCCCATACGTCGGGTAGTGACCTATCGCCAGGCCACCCCTCACCCGATACAAGGCCGCACTCAACCCTTGTGGTGGTGGGTCCAGGTCCGCCGCAGGCGGTCGCGCAGCGACGGTTCTGTGTGGGGCTAGGGGTCCCCGCGCAGGTTCGACCTGGACGCGCCGGCGCGACGGTAGAGACCATCCGACCGATAGGTGAGGGGCAGACCGCACTGCTCCGGTGATGCCGACCGGTGCGGTCACGATGTTGTCAGCTCACCGGCGCTCTCGTCCTGGACGTCACGGATTCGAGCCACCACCCGGGGACGGGGTCGGCTTCCGCGGCGGCCGGAGCGGATCCGCGCCGTCTGCGGCCGCCGGGGTCGTCGACCACCGTGCTCGCGCGGGCCGGCCCTCGCGGGCTTGCGCAGTCGCCATAGGCACTGATCGCCCGGCGGCGCTAAGGACCATCAGCGCACCCACCCCCGGGCCTTCCCGAGCGTCCGCGTCAATGAGGCCACGGTGACCTCGTCCAGCAGGCGAGGTTCCGCGGATCAGTGCAGCGAGCCTTGGCTCGACGAGCGCCGGTGGAGATATCCGGCCACTGCTGTGCCCACGAAGAGCACGGCACCGATGATGGTCAGCCAGAACAGGCCTTTGATGACGGCTCCGATGACCGCGAGCACAAGCCAGGCGACGAGCAGGATCCCGATGACCTTCAGCACGGTTTGTTCCACTCCTTAACGGTTCACGTGGCGCCGATTGTAGAATCCGAAGACGATTGCAACCCCGACCGCGGCGATTGCGATCTGCAGGCCCGATCTGCGCCAGATCTTGCCCACCCACATATGTGAGATCCCCAATTGGGTGGCCAGCAGCCGCGAGGACCAGTGCGTCACCCCCAAACGCTGCGGTGGCTCCAACGTCGCCGACACCACCGCGACCTCATCAGCTTGTGCAGGCCGCCTAATTCTTGAAGGCGTCCTTGACTTTTTCACCAGTCTGCTTGAGCTTGGCCTTGGCCTGATCCGCCTTGCCCTCGGCTTTGAGTTTGTTGTCGCCGGTCGCTCGGCCTGTGGCTTCTTTGCTCTTGCCCTGGCGTTCTTCGATCTTGTTCTTGGCCTTGTCCGCAAGACTCATGGCGTTCTCCCTGTCCTGCACCCGCCAGGTGGTGGTGCTCTTTCGGCGTTAAGGATAGACGGGCCGAGCTGGTGGCGCGCGTTCGTTGTGGCGCAAGCGTCGGCGGTGACGGGGGTCAGGAGTGATCGAGACGGGTTGACGGCGCCATGCAGCGCCTCGGCCGGCATCGGCGGGCACCCTCATGGACGATCTCATCGATCAGCAATGAGTTCCGTTTCAAGTGTTGGTCGAGGGTTTTGCGCTGGATTGACCAGCCGTGGCCGGCCCGTGTTGCTGCCCAGCGGGGAAGCGCTGGGTGCCGACGGATGATGCCGCTATTCTGCCTTGTCGTGCGTGAGTGGCTAGGCAGCGCGGCAGAGCATGTGAACCGGTGGGAAGCCGACGCGGTGGCGCAGAGCACGGTGCTGCCTGCTGACGAGCCTGCTTCGGCGGTGACGGTGCTGACGACGGTCGCGCGCGGTGGGCTGTTGTGGCTGGGCATCGCCGCTGCGCTGGCCGCTCGTCGAGGCCGTGCCCGGCGCGCCGCTAGAGACGGTGTCGTTGCGGTAGCGGTGGCCAGCGCCAGCTCTCACCTGATGGGATGGTGGCTACCGAGACGGCGTCCTGCGGCTGATCACCTACCGGCGTACCAGGCGCTGGTACACAAGCCGACGTCGTCGTCGTTTCCCTCGTCTCACGAGGCCACCGCGGCAGCGTTCACCACCGCGATAGCATCGGAAAGCCCTGCCGCCGGGTTGGTGGTGGCACCGGTGGCGGTGGCAGTGGCCCATTCCCGGCTCCGTACCAGGGCGCACTGGCCCAGCGACGTGATCGCTGGCTCGCTGTGGGGAAGCGCCGTCGGTGTGGCCACCCAACGCCTACTACGACTACGCCCGTCGCCGACAGCCTCCAGATCGCCCGGTCTTCACAGGTGAGTACTGCCCGGAACTTCGGCGTGTCGTTGCGTATTAGGAGCCGGTGTAGGCGAGATGCCCCGCCGTGAGGACTCCGATGATCTCCGGGTGTTGTTAGCTGCGGACCTGGCTCCGGCGTGGGAATTGGCTGTGTGGACCGCTGCGCCTTAGCGGCGGCCGACCCCGGCGAGTTGCAGCGCGAGGCACAGCAGCCCGGCTGTGATGAAGACAAGCCCATCCAGCGAGCCCAGCGCGAGTGCGGCCAGTTCGAAGACCAGGGCGATGCCGAACAGGATGGCGGCGACGATGGCGAGCATGCGGTCTCCTTAATCGGTCCGGCGGCATTGTGTAGGACAGGGCGCTTCCGTGCGGCTGCGGCTTATGTGTCACGCACACACCTGACGCGGCGGATGACGTCGACTCACCGTCTACAACGTCTCGAGCATGGTCCTCACTTGTTCCTGCGGAGCAGGCGTCGCAGCACCAACAACGCCACCACCGCAACCGCCGCAGCGGGAAGCGGTCGTTGCCTGGCCGTGGCGATCAGCGGCTCGATGCGCTGCGCCACCGGTGGCGGGAGCTTGTCCAGTGCTTGGCGCATCTGGCGCTCGGCCTGCGACGTCATCTCTGCTGCCTTGGCTTGGAGCGCTGGGGTGCTCTCCCGTAGACGCTGGGTGGCCTGTTCAGCCTTGACTTGCACGGTTTGCTTGGTGTCGTGCACCTTGTCCTTGACACGGGCCGGTACGTCGGCCTTGTGGGCTAACGCTTCTGCGGTGTCGCCGAGCTGCTTGCGGGTACGTTCGATGTCTTGGCGTATCTCGTCCTCGGGTGACGAGGCAGTCATCGGTGCATCCCTTTCTTGATGGTCTCGATGTCGGTTTTGACGCTGGCCGCAGCCTCCTCGGGTACCAGCGGGCCCGCACGTTGAGCT
>DASVWA010000411.1:0-2013 GCA_036389855.1 Pseudonocardiaceae bacterium | reverse complement strand
CCAGCAGGATCAGCGCGGCCAGAGTGAGGGTGTCGGCGTTGACGATCCATTGCAGCGTGCCGAAATCAGCACCGAGGTCGCGACCGATCGAGGGTAGCGCGATGTTCACCACGGTCGCGTTGGCGCATCCTTGGTCGCTCGGAGGACCAGAAGGCTCCCGAGACCCCCGGCGTCTCCGAGCTCCATCAGCCGGTCGAGCTCACCCTGGAGGACCGTTGCCTCCTCCACTAGTCCCTCCAATGCCGCCATGAACCCGGCCATTTCAAGCTCTTCCGCCACCTGGGCGATGCCGAGGGACAACAGCCAGGTGCCTTGGGTGATGACCGGTTCAGGACGGAAGCCGGCGCTTTGGGCGGCACGGGCAACCGTCGAGAAGTTTACGTCGGCGGTGATGTCCTTGCTGCCGGGCTCGTCCAAGGGCGATGGTGTCGCGTCCTCGCGTCGGTACGTGGCAACCGTGCCATCGGGATGCTCGAGCCAGATGTCGGGCTCAAGGCCGCCATAGTCGATGAGGAGCAGGTAGCCGCGGGTGAGCACCCGGGAGGCGTCGCGGCACCAGGCCTCGATCCCCGACGAGATCTCGAAGCGGGCTCCTGGGGCGAGGTGGGCCGCGGCTTCGCGGGCGGGTTCGGCGAGGGTCACGTCCGAGAGCGCACCCAGCCGTTCGACGAAGCCGTCACCGTCGATGTCGACGTAGGTCTCTTGGACGTTTCCGGCCTCGGCCACCTCGAGGACGTGCACGGGGAAGTTGTCGAGTACCTCGTTGGCAAGTACGCAGCCGGCCACCGGCGGGCCCGAGAGATCCGTCGACCACTCGGCCGATCCGGCTGCCGGCCCGAGGCGCCGTCGCTGCCAGTTCCGGACGCGGTCGAAGCGTTCGATGAACCGCCACCGCAAAGGCACGCCCATAAAGCCGGCCTCCGCCATCGCATCGGCGGCCAGATCGCCTTAGCCAGAAGGGGGCGGGCCCACCGATCGCCTGCCACATCCGTCGGAGCTCGCGGGCGACGAGACGGCCGAACCAGGGGGTGAGGGACGGAGACGTCCGGTAGTGGCCCCGTGACCGGGGACGCGGGTCGCGTAGTAATCGTCGCCCGGGTGGTAGAGCGCGGCTCGCGTGAAGTCGATGAAGGGCAGAGGTCCCGAGGACTCTATCCGTTCCCGCAGGTCCTGCCTCAGCGACCCTGCCACGGTGGGTGCTTTCTGCTGACTGTCTCCGGACGGTCGGAGCCTACGCCCGCACCAGTGCGCGAGGCACGTCGGCTGCTGCCGGGGGCAACCCCCTCCGATCCCAGGCGCGGGGCAGCAAGCGGCTCTCATGAACCAAACATGGCAACTGCTCCTCATCAGCGGACGCAACAGAGCCCGTACCGGATCGTCTCAGCGAGGCGGAGCGGCTGACGTCACGGACTGCCACTGCAGTCTGGCTCAGTAGAGCATGAGCACCGCCTCGGCACACCAGACTGAAAACTCACCTACTCGAAGTAGTATTAGCTGGCCAGCGGTGGCGCCCCCGGCAGGATTCGAACCTGCGCTCCCGCCTCCGGAGGCCGGGTGACGTCATCCACTGTGGCATCTCTGGTGTTCCACCATGACTTCTGTCGGATCGTCTGGGTCCGCAGTGGCCACTGTGTCGTGTAGTTGAGTCCACGATTGATTCCACGAGCCACGAGCCGCCCGACCCCACGCGGCCCCTTCAAAAACCTGGCCACCGCGCGGACCGCCATAGACGTTTGGCGCATCGAGTACAACATGGCCCGCCCACACGAGGTCCTGGGCAGGGAGGTTCGACAAGTTACGTTTCTGAGCTACTACAGGGTGGAGGCTCATGCGAGCCAGCTGTGGGGGTTTAAGTCCTGCGGAACGCAAATTGGCTGCGGCGCCGTCGCGCCCACACTGCCGATCAGTCCTGCGGATGCGGAGAGGGTGATACAGCGGTGGCGCATAGATCGGGGCACGACCACCCCGAGGGTCGCTGCAGACCTGTCCGCCGACCACGTCCCCCACCGCCGA
>DASVWA010000410.1:0-4337 GCA_036389855.1 Pseudonocardiaceae bacterium | reverse complement strand
AACGCGCTGCTCGCCACGCTGTCCACGCCGCTGTCCGTGCCGGTGATCGCGGCCACCCGGCTGCGGCGGGCTCGGTGAACTCGGCTCGCGGTACGGCGAGACTGCACGCCGACGCCCTTGCCTGCCGCAGCGCCAGTGCGGGCTTTTCAGCTCGGGTGGCCGCCCGCGGTCAAGGTCGCCCTCGGTGAGCAGTGCCGTGGTCATGTCTATGCACGCTAGGCAAGCCCTCGGTTGTTCGCACCGCCACTGGAGCAGCGCCGGTTACACCAGCCACCACAGCAGCGCCACTACAGCCATCGGCACGATCACCATGAGAAGCATCAGCACCCGACACAGCATTCCCGCTGGGTCCGATTCTCCCGAATGCACACTCAGACCCTGGTGACGGTGCAGTGAAGTAGTGGCCATGGGACTGACAGTAGCGAGGGGGTGGTTACCGCTCTGCCTACTCTCAGTTAGACGAAGGTAAATTCCATCCTGCAAACAGTGGCTGGGAAGTGACCGTGACCCGTCGTGACAACGACATATCGTGGGTCGTCGTCGGGTGAACTAGACCCCGCGGAGGATCTCGCCCCGACGCTGCGCGCGCTCCTGCGGCATGATCGCGCCCGACTCAGCGAGTTGATCAAACATCGCAAGTCGCTCTGTGATGGACCCGACGTTGCCGGTTCCGCCGGAACGGCTGGTGTACGACGGCGGGCGCAGCCTGCTGACTAGCCAGGGCCGGTTCTATCCCGCCAGTAACCGAGTCTGAGCCTGCGCCTCGAGCACTCACCTTCACCATTCGGGCGCCCTTTGCCGTCTTCCGAGCCGTCCACTCCTTATCTGAACGAAAATCAACGGCTCCGGCCGTGCTGACTGACGCGATCTTCATACCGGCATCTGTTCTCGGCCGGCGACATTGCCGCATGGGACGAGGCGGTCCGCCGTCACGTGGGTGGCCTCGACGAGGATGACGGCCTCGACGGCGAGGAAGAGTTCTGAACCCGCGAGGGCTACTGTATCGACCCAACGCGATTTCCAATTACTCTTGCAAGATACAGCGGAGTCCAATCTTCGCTTCAGTCCAGGTCACGGGGTGCTGAGCTCGGAGGCGCACGGCGTGGCCGCGGTAGCCCTCGCACGACCGGCGGATGAAGTCGATGACTCGCGTCGTCCGCTGGTCGCTGCGCCGGTGGACCTAGGATCGTCGGGGTGAGGGTCGCGGTCGTCGGTGCGGGCGTGGTCGGTCTGTCCACCACGGCCGGCCTGCTGCAGCGTGGCGTGGATGCGGTCTGCTACGAGCGGTCGGGCGTTGTGATGAGCGAGCGGTCGGCCGGGTCGTCGCGGATCTTCCGGCTGGCTCATCCCACCCCGGACCTGGTTCGGCTGGCCAAGTCGGCTCGGATCGGCTTCTGCGAGTGGGAGAACACCGCGGATACGCCGATGCTCTCCACCAGCGGGTGTGTGATCAGCGGGGACAATGTGCGTGGGTGGGCGGCGGCGATGAGGGAAGCGGCGGCACCTTACGAGGTCGTTGACGGGGCCTCGAAGCGGTTGCAGCTGCCGGCTCTTAAGCCGCCGTCGGAGGCGTTGCTTGACCCGTCAGGTGGGGTCATCGACGTCGACGCGCTACGGGCACACCTGGGCGCACTGACCCGGGGCGCCGTGGTGTACGAGCACGTGTACGCACTCGAAGCCGAACCGACCGGCGCCAGTGTGTGGAGCCCGACCGGGAAGGCTCGCTTCGACGTGGTCGTGGTGGCTGCGGGAGCAGGGACCTCTCCGCTCGCCGCCCAGGTCGGCATCTACACGCCGACCGCACTCGCACACCATGTCCGGTTCAGCTTCCCTGTCGATCGTTGCAAGGTGTGGCAGTGCTGGATCGACACACCCACCACGGGCTTGGGCACCTACCAACACCACAGTGGCCCCGGCGTGTGGTCGGTGGGGGCACACCTCGATCCGGCGGCCACGGCGTGGGAGGTGGGCCGAGACGCGGCAACCACCGCCTCCCGAGAGACCGTGCTGCGATACGTCCAGCAGCATCTCGACGTCGAGCCGCGCATCGTCGACAGCCTCTACTGCGCGACCACGCCCGACCTCGGCGACGGGTTCGAGGTCCGCCGTAACGGGTCGATCCTGGCGGTCTACGGGAACAACCTGTTTAAGCTCGCGCCGGTCCTCGGCGGCGTGCTCGCGACCGCGTGCGCCAACGGTTCAACTCCGTCTGTGCAGGACCAGGGGGCGAGCTACTAGGCTTGCACGGCACTGTTGCACCAGTGAGGCGTCGACTCGGACCGCCTAGCAGGGTGGTTGCGCTGGTGTTGTCCCGCCGGTAGGGCACATGCTCGCCTGCCTGCCATGGGTGCGGGGAGGTGTCATGGGCGCGCGCGTGGTGACGGTCAACGAGGTTCTTGATGGGCATGTGGCATTGGACATTCAGTGTCTGGATCGGATCTATCTCAATGCTTATGTCCCGAAGCTCCAGTCCAGCGCGCAGGTGGTAGCGTTTCTGTCCGGCATTGGGCTACCCGTTTGCGTCTCCTGCGTTGTTCAACCAGATCGGTCAGCGGTTCCGTCGGGCGGTGGCGTCTTTCGCCGAGGTCAACGACATCCCGTGGGTGAAGTTCGGTAAGGATGACGTGGGCGGCAAGCTGGAGCTGATGGGTCCGCACCTGGACCGCCAGGCAGCGACTGGTCAGTCCGGGGTGCCGCGATCGGGGTGGCTCTACCAGCTCACCCACGAGGGCATCTGCATCACCGTCTTCTACACCAAGATCTATAACCGGATGCTCGTCCCGCTCACCGCTGCCAACCGACCCCAAGCTCCACCCGAGCTCCGAGCAGCCCTGGCCACCATCACACGCCACGTCGACGCCTACGTCACCCGCGCCCGCATCTCCCCGGCCGCCTAAAACTTGACACAAATGTGAAGAATCCAGAAACCGAAGATCGCAAATGTGAAAATTTAGAGACCGGAGATCGCTAGTCCCCGCCGCTTGTCACCGTTTAGTAGTCCGACATGGGATAAAGTGGGGCGTCGATCTTGAAGTCATCTCTGGGTACCTCGTGAACCGAGCGACCCAACCTCCGCCAAGAACATCGTGCTGCAAACGACGATCGCCCTAGGTGAACACACGGCCTCGGACAGCGAGTGTGCAGGTTTGCACAGCGAGTTGAAGGTGGCCGCGCCGGTGGGGATGCCCAACTTGTACGCGACTGGGCGATTGCGCGGTGTGCAGTGCGGTAAGGCTGGCGAGGATGAGTTTCCATCGCTCCGCGCAGGACCAAAAGCCGAGGCCGAGGCACTTGCTAGCCGAGACCAAGCGGTGGACCATGTAGGACGCCAGCTAATCAACCCCGCTGATGGGTGAAGCGTTCTTCGAAGCATATGAAGTAGCCGAGCTCATGAGCGCAATGTCGCGGGGCTGCGTGAAGGAGCCGAGCCTGTTCGGAGGTGAGTACGATGGGAGACGTCAAGGATCTGATCGGAAGTAATGTAAGATTGTGGAACGAACATAACCGTGGGGGGTGGACCGCGGACTTCGCTGACAATGTCGAATTGAGAGCCCCCGGTGGCGTCAGCGGATCCGGCCCGGAGCTGGTAGGCCAGTTCTATGACCTATGGCACGATGGGTTTCCGGACTGCCAGGTGGACCCAGCGGTGATCAATGAGGATGGGGAGAACGGTACGCTTGAGGCGGTTTTTAAGGGCACCCACACCGGGCCCTTAAATGCGCCATCCGGCACTATCCCGGCCACCGGCAAGGCCGTTGAGGTTCCCTTCGTTATAACCATGAAAGTAGGAGGCGGAAAGTTCACTAGTTTTCACCTCTACTTCGATCAGGCCGAGCTTATGACTCAGTTGGGGCTGGGGTGAACCTGATCTATTGACAGCGAAGCGTCCCCACAGAATGGGCACAGAAGCGATAGATTAGATACTGTCGCGGATTCGGTGCCGCTGTTTGCATGGTGGCCCCATCCCGCACGTCGAACTCCAAAGATGCTCGATGAGTCGAACGCCTGTGTCGGCCAGCACTTCGCTGGCCGACAGACCACCCTGCGCCCCTAGTGAGCGTGGCTGGGGCGCATAACCCGAGGTAAACACGCTGTGGCGGCGCGACCGTGGGAGTGATCAAGGCTGTGGATCTATGTCACGGTCCGGTCACCAGTAGCTCGGCGCAGCGCCGCAAGGCCTTCGGAGCTGCAAGGACTACGGTCACGCCATCAACCGCAAAATCGGCTAGGCACTGTCACCCATCAACCGGAGCCAATCCGTCACCCATCATTTGGAACAGACACTGTCAAGTATCTGTGACACTGCGTCGCGGTGGTCCAGTTCGGGCTGCCGCCAG
>DASVWA010000409.1:0-2224 GCA_036389855.1 Pseudonocardiaceae bacterium | reverse complement strand
GAGACTCGGGACAGATGGAGCGATCAGGAGGCCGACGTCGTGGGCGAGTTGGGATCCCGGATCCGAGTGGAGCGGGAGGGCAGGGTGCTGCGGATCGTTCTGGTCCGCCCGGAGCGGGGCAATGCCATCGACCCGGAGTTCATCGACGAGCTTTGGACCGCAGTGTCTCAGCTGGACGGAAGCGTTGGGTGCATCGCCATCGTCGCCGAGGGGGAGACATTCTGCGTGGGAGGGGATGTCTGCGTCTTCGCCGAGGCACCCGAGCCCGGAGCGTCTGTGCATGGTTGGGCCACCCGGTTTCACCAGGCCGTGCTCGCACTGATGGCGTCGACCGTACCGATTGTGGTCGGGGTGCAGGGCTGGGCGGCCGGTGGCGGCCTGAGCCTGGCGTTGCTGGGCGACGTGCTGGTCCTCGGACGGTCGGCCCGGGTACGGGCCGCGTACACGGCGATTGGCCTGACTCCGGATGGCGGCATGTCCTGGACGTTGCCGCGGGCGGTGGGCGTGAGCAGGGCACGGGACCTCATCCTGACCAACCGTGCGGTCTCGGCGGTCGAGGCGGAGGCAATGGGTCTGGCTAGCCGGGTGGTCGATGATCAGGATCTGCATGCGACGGTTGACAGCCTGGCCGCCGAGCTGGCCGTCGGAGCGACCGGCACTTTGGGTGCAGCCCGCGATCTTGTTCTCGGTGGCTTGGCTCGGAGCTTCGCCGAGCAGCTTGAGGATGAGGCGAGGTCTATCGCTGTACGGGCCGACAGCGTGCAGGGTCGGGAAGGGGTAAGGGCGTTCGTTGAGCGGCGGGTACCGCGCTACCACAGCTGATAAGCCTTACAGGAACCGAGCGCTCGCGTCTGACATTCATTTTTACCGCGCGGACAAGCATTCAGCGCCCCATGTCAAGGTGTGCGTTTCGTACCGGTTCCGCCGTTGGCTGGGAGCGTCATGGTTGGCGATCGTCGTGGTTGGTGGGTGCGGGGGCTGCTGGGGATGGTGCTGCTCGGGGTGCTTACTAGCTGGCTGTCGGGCCCTCCTGATGACGGTCAGGATGTCCCGCTCAGGTACGTGAGGTCTTCGGAGGCACGCGCGGCTCTGGAACGCAAGATTGGTCAGATGCTGGTAGTTGGTTTCCGGGGTATGAGCGTGGAGGACGCGGGTTTAGTTGGTGAGCAGATCCGCGGGGGCCAAGTCGGTGGCGTTGTGCTGTTCGACGTCGATGTGCTCAACGGCGAGCAGGTGCGCAACATCCGCTCGCCTGACCAGGTGCGGATGTTGATCAACGGGCTTGAGCAGGAGGCTGGTGGCACGCTACTCGTGGCCGTCGACCAGGAAGGCGGCCGCGTCACGCGGCTCAAGGAACAATACGGGTTTCCGCCTACCCTTTCGCAGCGTGAGTTGGCTCAGCGTGGGGTAAAAGCTACCCGCGAGCAGGCCGCGGTGACTGCCCGCACGCTCAGCCAATTGGGCATCAATGTCAACTTGGCTCCCGTCATCGACCTCGACATCAACCCCGCCAGCCCGGCGATCGGCGCCTTCGGTCGTAGCTTCTCCGCTGACACCCAGATCGTCAGCGAGCACGCCCAGGCGGTCATCCACGCCCATCACGAGCTGGGGGTGCTCACCGCCGTCAAACACTTTCCCGGCCACGGTAGCGCGACCGCTGACTCGCACCGGGGATTCGTCGACGTCAGCGACACCTGGTCAGAAGTCGAACATGCTCCTTACCGCGCGTTGATCCACGACGGCATGGTCGACATTGTCATGACCGCCCATGTGTTCAACCGCCACCTCGACCCCGACTGGCCAGCCACCCTGTCACCATCGACCATCACCGGACTGCTTCGCCAGCGGCTTGGCTTCGACGGTGTGGTCATGGCCGACGATATGCAGATGGGCGCTATCGCTGAGCGCTACAGCTTAGAAACGGCGCTGCAGCAGGCCATCGTCGCGGGCATCGACATCCTCGTGTTCGCCAACAACAACCCTCGCACCTACGAACCAGACATCGCCCCCAAAGCGATCAACATCATCGCAGGTCTAGTCGAGGACGGCACCATCAGCCCGGCCCGAATCGACGAATCGGTTAGACGTATCGAAGCACTCAAAAAGCGACTTTCGCGCTAACCTCAGCAGGCACGCTCGTGGCGCAACGCCGACGATCACACACGTGACCGGTGTAATCCGCCTCCACGTCATGACCACCTGACCCCAGGAGCACGCAACCTCT
>DASVWA010000408.1:0-11130 GCA_036389855.1 Pseudonocardiaceae bacterium | reverse complement strand
CCGCACTGGCGCTGCGGCAGGCAAGGGCGTCGGCGTGCAGTCTCGCCGTACCGCGAGCCGAGTTCACCGAGCCCGCCGCAGCCGGGTGGCCGCGATCACCGGCACGGACAGCGGCGTGGACAGCGTGGCGAGCAGCGCGTTGAGCCCCTTGACGCCGGTATAGCCGCGCCCAGCCCCCTGCTTGGCGTACCCGTACGTCGCCCGCACCGTGTCATCGAGGTCAACGAAGGCCACCTGCCCAACCCCGGTCAGCAACGGCGTCGCCGCGGCCAACCTCGCGAACGACCGGGGACGTCCCGGGCGCGAGTCGCCGGCGGATACCACAGGGAGCTGCTGCGCTGCGGTCAGCGAAGGTAGCCTGCGCCCCCGCCTGGACGCTCATGCGCGCCAGTCGCGGCGCAAGACGCTCATGGGCTGGCTGATGCCGTCGCGCGCCCCGAGGAGCGACGGCGGCCCGCGCCCGCCGTCTAAAGGCCTCCGAGCGCGGGGCCGGGCAGGGCATCGGCCTCGGCGTCGTGCTAAGCTGTCGTCCGCGGCTGCTCCAGCACGTGGACCTCAAAAACCTCTGGCTCCCCGGCGAGCTGGACTCCGACCTCGTTGAGCACCGGCATGAGCTGCTCGCCGAAAGCTCGGAGCTGCTCCTCGGACTCCCAGATCTCGCTGACCTTCAAGTCCCCTTCGGCCCCGAACAGGACGTGCAGTTGCAGTCCATCCGGGGGCCATGCCCCAGCCTTCTCCATCTGGTCAGTGACCTCATCGTACTGCTGGCGGGTCAAGCCGGTTGGCTGAAAACGCACGAGAACGCCCATGGGGAACTTTCTCCTTTCGAGGCGATGCTGCTTCGGCGGCGGACGACGGTCAGGCCGGCTGCCGTTTGTCCTGAGTCTGGCTCAGCTAATGCCGGGCACTACCACCAGCACTAAGGATGAGCAATGGTCGTGGCGGTCGTCCCTACCTCGTATAGATCCTTTGTGATCATGAAAGTGTTACCCACTAGCACAGCGGGTAATCGGCGAAACATAAAGTGCTATTCCTGTCACTGTCCCGGGCGGCCCTCGATCACATCGCCTACGCCACATTCGGCCCGCATTACGGGTGGGCTACCGGATGCTTGGACCTCCAAGGCACCGCCGCAACTTTGGAACCCGCATCGCAGCGGGATCAACACCACCAGGCTTCTCACCGCGCCTGCGACTCCATCAAACCTTGCCAGGGACCAGTCCCGGCGGGTGCTTGCGCTGACGGGATTCCTTACTGATATCACCAAGTGGGAGTGCCGGAAGCACCACCGCGCAAGCTGGTGTTCCGCGACGACAACCCCAAACTTCCACAATTGCTGCCGCGCTACCTGCCCGTCGACGTTGACCGTTGGCTCACCGAAGTGCTGGCCCAGCGGCCGGGCTACGAGCTAGCCGCCGGCGCCCGACGCGGCGTATCAGTCGTTATCCGGCAGGTACTCGCCCTTCTCGTAGTACTCGAGGAGGCCGGTGAACGACGGGTAGTCGTAGGTGACCAGCTCGTCGCGCTCCCACCTGGCGCCCAGCTCCTCGGCCCACTCCACGTCATTGAGACCGGGCGGCGCCTCGTCGGACCAGCGGAACGGCACCATGGTGCTGAACTTGTCACGCCGACCCAGGACCACCCGTTCGCCCTCTTCTTTCGATGCTGTCACGGGCGCCGATTTTACTCCCGAAGGCTCACCGGGGCGATCCGCCGAGGTCCCCACCGGGTCTTCCCCGCGCATCTCACACGCCCGAGCTCCACCCTGGCACCGGCTTGGTGCGGGCACGAGTGAGGCTGCGCCGCATATGCCGGGGTAGCGGTCCGGAAGACGTTGGTCTCCACCACTTGGCAAGAGGTTGCAACGACCGTAGCGCCAGCTCGGGTCCTCGCGTCGGCGCAGTACACCGGCCAGCGGTAGGTCAAGTCTGCCTCGGCGCCGCATATCACTGTGGGCAGAGCATTGGTCTATTCGATGAATGCGGGTGGACTGGGGTTGCTTTCGTTCCAGGTCCGGTCGAGTGCAGTGACGTAATAAATGTATGCATGGCCGGGCTGCGCGGTTGAGTCCGTGTAGGTCTGTCGCATCCCGTCTGTCACTCGTTGGGTGGTCAGTAGGTGCGCAGCGTCAGCGAAGCGGCACGGATTGGGCGGGGCTGGACCGTCGAAGCGGTAGATGGCATACGAGGTGGCCGTGCCGGCCGGTGGGCTCTGATTCGCGGCTAGCCAGGCGAGGGTTACCGCGCCGGTACCGGCGTCGCGGGTCGCAGCAGTGACGAGCGGGGCGAGTAGCGGCTGGGACGGCAGGTGCGCCATGCGTGGGACGAGTGCTGGCCGGATGTAGTGGTCGGCGACGTAGCGGCTGACGCCACCGATCGGGTCGGCGTGCACGTCCTTGGCGCTGAAGTGCATGTCACCGAGCACCTCTGGATGGTCGCGATTGAAGGTCAGGTGACGACTCATCTCGGCGGGGTCTAGCCAAGCCCCGATGGTGCCGATCTTGTAGTCGGCTTGGCCGATGTAGAGCTGTACCCGAGTGCCGGACACGACGTCGGACCACCACGGGATGACGACGGCGTAGTCCGCCGGCCCGAAACCGACGTTCCAGTACACCTGGGGCACGATGTAGTCGATCCACTGCTGCTTTACCCACAGCCGTGTGTCGGCATAGAGCGCGTCGTAGCTACTTTGCGACCCGCTGGTTCGTGAGCCGAGTGGGTCGGTGGCGCTGTTTCGCCAGATCGCGAACGGGCTGACGCCGAATTTCACCCACGGCTTGAGACCCTTGATGCGCTGGCCGAGTTCTTGAATCAGGAGATTGACGTTGTTGCGGCGCCAGTCGGCTTTGTTGGCGAACTCAGCGCCGTAGCTGGCGTAAGTGGCGTCGTCGGCAAAGTCCTGCCCGGCGGCAGGGTAAGGGTAGAAGTAGTCGTCGAAGTGGACACCGTCGATGTCGTAGCGGGCGACCGCGTCGAGGATTGCATCTTCGACGAACCGGCGTACCTCCGGGTTACCGGGGTCGTAGTAGAGGCGGCTACCGGCGGCGTTGACCGGGTAGGCCACGGCCCACTCGGGGCGCTGGCGAGCCGGATGGTTGGGCGCAAGCTTGCCGATGTCCGGCCCAGCGCCGCCGGGCATGCTGACCCGATAAGGGTTGAACCAAGCGTGGAACTCCAGATTGCGCCGATGGGCCTCGGCGACGAGAAACGCAAGAGGGTCCCAGCCCGGGCTCGCACCGTCGCGGCGGCCGGTCAGCCACTCCGACCACGGCTCATGGGGTGACGGCCAAAATGCGTCTGCGGTGGGCCGTACCTGCACGACCACCGCGTTGTGGTGGTGGCGCTGGGCGAGATCTAGCCAGGCGCGGTACTCCGCCTGAACGGTCTCAGCGGAAAGACCTGGCCGGCTGGGCCAGTCGATGTTGACGACGCTGGAGATCCACATAGCACGCAGTTGCCGCTTGGGGGCGGCGAGCTCGGGTGGGCAGGGGTCTTGACCAGGTGCTGCCCGGGCCAACGGGGGCGACGGCGGCGCGGGCCTGGCCGGCAGGCTGATAGCGAACGCGCTGGCAACCACGACGGCAGCAAGTGGCCACACGAGCCGCTTGTGACGAGTCCCCATGTCAGACTGCCCTTCACTGGTACGGGCGTGTCACGCCGCCGGATGCGTCGGGCCGCGCAGACCTTATTCCCACACTGGTGCTCGCGGGGCGACGGCGGGCGACGCCGACGATCTCCTTGACTGCCGGGTCGTCGCCCAGCGCCGCCCCTCACGCGATGCGCATGAGATCACTTCCTCTCCGTTCCGACGTGGCTACCCAAGCTGAGTCGGGCGGAATGCAGAACATCCAGCGTTAGGCCGGATCCTTCCTCGGGTATTTAGCTCGCGTGTCCGCCGCCGCCGATTCCCCGGTCGACCTCGTCGATGACCTGGCCCGGGTTGACCCCGCCGCTCCTGGATGGAGTAGGCGCCGGCGTGGCCGCGGGTTCAGCTACCACGATGAGCGGGGACGGCCGCTAACCAACCCTGAGGCGCTGGACCGGATTCGCGCGCTGGCGATCCCGCCGGCTTGGCGTGACGTGTGGATCTCGCCGCTGGAGGACGGGCACATCCAGGCGGTCGGCACCGACGACGCCGGTCGGCGCCAGTATCGCTATCACGACCAGTGGCGGCGGGCTCGGGACGCCGCGAAATATCAGCGGGTTCTCTCGCTGGGACGGCGCATGCCCAAGGTGCGTCTCGAAGTGGCGCGCCGGCTGTCCGAACCAGGGCTCGGGCAGCGCCGGGTGCTCGCTGCGGCGGTACGGATGCTGGACATCGGGGTGTTCCGCGCCGGCGGCGAGCAGTACGCCCCAAGCCGCGACGACGATGAGGGCAGCTTCGGGCTGGCGACGCTGCGCCGGGAACACGTCCGGCTGAACCGCGGTGCAATTTTGATCGACTACGTCGCGAAGGGCGGTATCTCGCGCACGCTCGAGTTGCGGGATCCATCCCTGCACCGGGTGGCGGGGTCGCTACTGCGCCGGCGCGGCGGGGGAGACGAGCTGCTCGCCTACCGGGACGGGCGCAGCTGGCGCGACGTGCGCACATCGGACCTCAATGACGCCGTCAAGGAACTCGCCGGGCGCCGCTACACCTGCAAGGACCTGCGGACCTGGAACGCCACCGTGCTGGCCGCCGTGGCGCTGGCCACGCAGGCCGTCGAGGGGATACCGGACACACAGCGCGGGCAGGCGAGACTGGTGGCAGCCGCGATGCGTGAAGTGGCCGACCACTTGGGCAACACCCCAGCGGTGGCCCGGGCATCCTATGTGGACCCCATACTGATCGAGCGGTTCGAGCAGGGTCGCACCGTATTGCCCGCCTTGCATCGACTCAACGGCACCGCGCCGAGTTCAACCGACCTGTCCGACGAGGGTCTCCGAACCGCGATTGAGGCGGCGGTGATCCGGCTGCTCCGCAGCTGACGGACCGGGTCTGTTCAGTCGCCGCGGGCTTGGGCGGTCTTGCGGTCATTGGCCTTGCGAATCGCATCGACCAGCTGATCCTTGGTCATCCGCGAGCGACCGGAAATCTTGAGCCGCCGGGCCACCTGCTCGAGGTGCTTCTTGCTAGCGTTGGCATCGACGCCACCGGCGGTCGGACGGTCGCTGCTGGCGGCCCCACCGGCGGCCTGCTTGTCCGATGGGCCTGATTGCTCCTTGGGCTCCCAGTGGTCGCCGACCTTCTCGTGGGTGTGCTTCACGGCGGCGAACGCGGTGCGGTGCGCCCGCTCACCCTCGCCGTAACTGTCCACCGCAGAGTCGTGGGCTTTGATCCACGTCCGCTTCGCCTTGTCATCGGAGCGTTCCAGCGTGCTGGGCAACTCATCGCGTCCCGGCATGGCGCAGCACCTCTCGTCATCGGTCTTGGTGATCTGCCCCGTGGACGTACCCGTGAAGCTGGTCGATGACACCTCATAGCTGAAGCTAAAACTGAGTCGGCTGAACGGGTGGTGTTCTCGTCGTTTGCTCCAGAGGGTATCTGTGCGTCGCCACACCCCCTCTATTCCTCCGAACGATAGGTCGGCGAAAGGGCAAAGGTGAAGACTTCTGACTTCCGCACCAAGCATCCTGACTTCTCCGCCGCGCAACCCGTGGCCACCCTCCCGCCGGAACACTTTGAGCCGGGCCAGGCCGCGACACGGTTCACTCCGGGTGACTTCATTCTCGTCAAGGGACACGGCGTCCAAGGTTGGCTGATCACATTCGGCCAGAAGCTGCGGATCCATGGGACTGATCGGAAATATGTGGACTGGGCGCACGCTGCGCTGATCGTGGACCATGACGGCACCCTGATCGAGGCGGTGGGCACCGGCGTCCGGGAAAAGCCACTTGATTACTACACCGGGCGCCACTACCAGATCTTCCGCATCGAGGCCTCGGACGAGAACCGTGCGGAGGCAGTCGCGTTCGCCAGATCGGTGCTGGACAACAAGGCCAAGTACGGACCGCTGACGATCATCAGTATCGCTCTGTCGATGCTCACCGGCAGCAAGCTGATGTTCTTCATAGACGGTCAGTACGTGTGCTCGGGCCTCGTCGCTAGCGCGCTGGAACGAACCGGCAGCATTTTCACCCGGTGCGCGGCGAACATCACGGCGGCTGATCTGGCAAAGTACTTCGATCCTGCGCAGCGGCCTTACCTGGCGGTAAGCGAGACGCCGTCGCGAGCCTCGTTACCGGCAAGCGGCCCCGAGGTGCTGGCGAAGATCTCCCGGACGAGCTGAGCGCGCGATCGAATCCCTAGCTTGCGATAGGTGTTCGACAGATGGAACTCGATCGTCTTGGCGGAGAGGAACAGCTGTGCGGCGGCCTCCACGTTGGTGGCTCCGTCCGCGACGACCAGCGCGACCTGCATCTCCTGCGGGGTGAGCTGCGTTGTGGACCCTTCGCGGCGAGGTCGGGACGCGATTCCGGTCGCGCGGAGCTCCGCCTCGGTCCGTTGGGCCCACAATTTCGCGCCGAGCCGGGTGAAGGTGCTCAGCGCGTCGCCGAGCACCTGCCGGGCCTCGGTCGGGCGACGGTGGCGACGCAGGAACTCCCCGAAGCACAGCTGGCTGCGGGCCTGCTCGAAGGGCTGCCGCCCCCGCTCGTGCCACTGCAAAGCCTCGGTGAAAGCGCCGTGCCCCTGCTCGTCATCGGCGTACAGCAGGCCGCGGCAGCGGGCGGCGACTGCGTGTTCGGTCGGCCGGCCGGTCCTTTCGGCTTCCTGGCCCAGCACGTCGAAGGCGTGCTGGGCCCGGTGCGGTTGCCCCGCGCGGACATGCGCCTCGACCAGGTCGCCTGCCCAACTGAACAGCACCGGATTGCCCATCCCGCGCGCGTAGGCGAACTCGGCGATGGTGGAGAGGTGTTCGGCGGCGAGGCCTGGACGACCCTCACCTAGCTCAAGCAGGCCTAATGCCCGGGCGGCATAAGCATCGAAGATCCGAGCCCCGGACGGCGCGGCCAGCTCAACGGCCCTGGCGGCGTGTTCCCGGCAGCCGGCCGCGTCGCCGAGGGTCGCTTCGAAGGTGGCCAGGACGATCAAGGCGTGCGGCAGTTCGGTTAACCAGCCGGTCTCCTCGGTAAGGCTCACTGCGGCGTGCGCGTGGGCCAGCCCGGCCGCCCAGTCGCCGTCGCGCCAGCACGCGCTGGCCAGCCACGACAGCTGGAAGGGCAGCAGACCGACCCCGCCCGCCGACCGCGTCATCCGGACTGCGAACTCGAGCCACCGGCGCGCCGCCGCGGAGTCCTCCACCGACGCGTAGGCGTTGGCGGCGACGACGAGGAGCTGGTCGATTGACAGGGGGTCGTACTCGGCCAGGTGTTCCTCGCACCAGGCGAGCAGATCGCGCGCCGGTGTGCTCGCGCCGTCGATGGCCAGAGTGAGGGCCTCGATCACGATCACCGGCAGGCGAGCCATAGCCGGCAGGTGCTGCACGAGGCGAGCTGCCCGGCCCGCCATTTCCACGGCCAGGCGCTGATCGCCGAGGTTGGCGCTCGTCAGAGCCGCCTGGCTGCGCATGCGGGCTGACCACACGGGTTCGGTGATCTCGGTTCGATCAGCGAGGGCAAGGAGCTCGTCACGTGCCTCGATTGGTTGACCGCACCACATCTGAACGCGGCACTGCAACTGCTGCACGGTGGTGATCAATTGCTGATCGTCCGTTTCGCCCAACGCCAGTTCGAGCAGCGGCACGGCCGCTCCGGGGCATCCGGCGGCCTGGCTCATCAATGCCGCGTCCAGCAGCCGCTGGGCTCGTGCCGGGCCGACCGGGCTCAATCGCGCCGCTCGTTCGAACAGTGCAAGAGCTGTAACGTGGCTTTGCCGACCTGCGGCCTGCCGGGCCGCGGCGGCCAGCTCGCTGGCGATGTCCTCGTCAGGACTCGAGGTCGCAGCCGCGAGATGGAAGGCGCGCCGCTCCGCCGATCCGGGGCTGCGTCGCCGCGCGTAGACGGCGGCCAGTGCCCGGTGTGCGGTGCGCTTTCGCCCCGCAGGCGCCGCATGGTAGATCGCGCTACGAACGAGTGGGTGCCGGAAGCGGACACCACTGGTGTCCTGCACGAGCAGGCCCGCATCCTCGGCCGCCTCCAAGTCCCATCGACCGAGGCCCTGCTGGGTCAGCGCGTCGTCCACTGCGTCGTCCGCCGAGCCCGCGACCGCGATCAGCAGGACGGCCCGGCGGGTGTTCTCCGGCAGGCCGGCCATCCGCCGCTCGTAGGCACGAACCAGCCGCCTGCTGAGGTGCACCGGCTCGACCGGCAACGTCGGTGACCAGGTGGTCGGCAGGTCCAACAGGGCGAGCGGGTTGCCGGCGGTCGCCTCCCATATCGTGCTGGACAGCGCACCCCGGTTGGCCACCAGCTGCTTGGCCGCAGCGAAGTCCAGGCCGTTGAGGGCCATCTCCGGAAGCGCGGCCAGCCACCGCTCCGCAGCCGGTGAGACGTCGACGGCATAGCGGGCTGTGAGCACCACCGCTATGCGCTCGGCGCGCATCCGGCGGATCGAGAAGACCAAGGCCTCCAGTGACGGAATATCGAGCAGGTGTGCGTCATCCACCGCAATGAACAGCGGTTGGTCGTCGGCGGAGTTCGCCAGCAGGGTCAGGGTGGCCGCAGCCACGCCCAGCCGGTCACCGTGCACCGCCGGACCCAGGTCCAGGGCAGCCTTCAACGCCGTGGCTTGCGCACCCGGAAGCCTCGGCAACCCGTGGATGAGCGGCCCGAGAAGCATGGACAACGCGGCGTACGGGATATCGGTCTCGGCCTCGTGCCCGTCGACGCGGATGATCCGCAGATCGTTCGCACTTTCCGCAGCGGCGGAAAGTAGCCGAGTCTTTCCCATACCAGGGTCACCGCGGATGACCAGAACTCCGGGATTGCCCTGCACGGCATTGGCCAGCACGATCCGAAGCCGCTCACACTCGTGATCGCGCCCAACCAGCATGAGTGGAGCCTAACGCGGCTGTAGAGCCGATACGGACAGCTTTTCGATGACAATCTTCTGCACTGAAAGCAGTCCGTTTCGCATTGTGTGCGATTGTGTGCGGTCTGCAGCAGTCAGACTATAGCTGGGCGGCCCGCGACAGAGCCTCGGCGGTCGCGGCCGGCGCCGTACCCACCGTTGACGTCCAGCGCGGCCAGCTCGCGGCGCAGTCTGGCGAAGCACCTGGCCCGGGTGGGCCCGATACTCCCGATCGGCATGCCGAGCCGCCGCGAGATCTCGATGTAGGGCAGTGGCGGTTCGATGACGAGGAGGGTGAGCAGATCCTGGTCGCGGCGTGACAGCCGGCGCTGTGCCGTTTGCATCAGCATCCGTTGCTCGCGCTGGAGTGTCTCCTCCTCGGGCGACCGTGGCTCGGTGCGCATCACGACGGTTTGGCCTTTCGTACCCCCGATCAGCTGGGTGTCGTCCATGCGAGGGGCCTCTCGTTGACGAAGGCTCAGCGCCTTGAGACATTCGCGATGCAGGATGCTGCGCAGCCAGCCGCCGAGCGCCTGTGCGCTTCGCAGCGTCTCGATGTTCGTGACCGCGGCCAGCCAGGTCTGTTGCACCACGTCCTTGGCGGTGGGGCCGTCAAGGCCTCGGGCTCTGGCCACGCGCTGAAGGCGGTCGTCGAACCGGTTGACAATCTCTCGCCAGCTCGTCGCGCAGCCCCCTTGAGCTGCAGTGACAAGGTCTGTCAGGTCGGTTTCGAGGCTGGCCCAGGTGGCGCTCGGGGTGGGTAGTTCGGTCGTCGTCACGGTCGTGGACCTCCAGCCGTTCCCGCTGGTATGTACCTCGTACGTCGAGGCGTACGATGTCCATGACGATAGAAACTTTCACCCCTGTCTGGATCCGGGGAATCCCCAGGGTCTGCAACCCAGGGGTCGACCGGGTAGCGCAGGAATGCCGGCCGGTGCCGTACTCCCTGCCGCCAAGCCGCTGGCGAACTTGATCGTCACGTATCGTTGCCGACCTGAACCGAGTTCAGCGGCTGAGGGAGTTCGAAGTGATCAGCACGATTGAGGTTGCCGAACAGGGGATTCCCCTGGCGTATACGTTCGAAGACCTGATGCGCTATCACGGTCCAGGTTCTCCCGGGGGCGTGGCACATGCGTTCAAGGTGATGGAACGCGTGCTACCGCTCCTTGAGCCGGCCGGGTTACTGGAGCGACGCGAGATCGTCGTGCGCACAGCCTTCGCCGGTCCAGGTGCCCGCGATGCCTTCGAAATGGTCACCCGTGCCGTGACCGAGGACCGTTATGTCGTCGACGATGCGTTGGCGCGTCCCGAACTGGGTCCGACACGCGAGCGCTTCGTTTTTCAGCTCGCTTACCGAGGGCATAGCGTGACGGCCATTCTGCGCGAGGGATACGTGACGGCGGATTTCCTTGCGCTGGTCCGCCAGGAGGAGCGAACTGCGGAGGAGGAGAGCCATCTGGCTGTTCTGAAGCAGGAGATGGCCAACCGGTTGCTGGGAAGCCCTGCGGTGGCGGTGTATGACGTCGACGGCGAGGTCTGATCGCCAGCGACTATGAAACTTTCCGCCCACTGGTGTGGCCGGCGTTGTCGTGGCGTTCCGCCAGCACCTTGTGCGGGACTTGCAGCAGTCGCAGCACAGTGACCAGTCCCAGCCCACCGACCATATTTCCCAGAGCCGCAAAGGCGAATAACCCCAACCAGTCGGCGTAACCGAACGGAGCGCCGGCTTCCAGCGCGGCAAAACAGACCAGCGAGGCCACAATCGCGTGGTTTACCTGGCCGGCGCCCAGCAAGAAGCCCATGACAATTGCAGGCACCAGACGCAGGCCGTCGGACTCCGTGGAGTGCTGGAGGTAGGTCATCAACGTGATGAGCATGCCGCCGATAAGCGCCAGCGCAAAGGCTTTCCAGGTGATACCCAATTCGATATAGTTCGTTCCGGCCTCCACCGCAGTGGAACGCAGTGCCGGGAAGCCGGCCATCACGATGGCGGTGACCACCCATCCGCCCGCCAGATTGGTTACCATTGTCGCTGTCCACAGTCGTCCGAGTGACAGCAGCGGCGCAGCCTTGGCCACTACCGCCGCCACCGGGACGAGGAAATTTTCTGTGAACAGTTCACTACGCGCCAAGGTCAGCGCG
>DASVWA010000407.1:0-2050 GCA_036389855.1 Pseudonocardiaceae bacterium | reverse complement strand
AACCCGTCCTGAACCAGACCAACGGCCAGGTCGATGAGCTGCTCGGTGCACTTGATGACCTACAGGCGCAGCTGACCAGCCTGACCGATCCGGTTGCCGACATCAGGCACACGGTCGCCGGGGACCGGGAGGAACTCGCCCGCATCCTGACCCGGGCGCAGCACATCGCCGATGACGTACGCCGGGCGCGCGAGTCGGCACGCTCGGGTGCCGACAACGTCGCCGGACCCAACCGATAGGAGCTGGATGATCTTCGGAAGGCGGTCCGGGCCGGTCAAAGCGGTCCTCGCGGCGGTCGCGCTGGTCGTGCTGTCCGTGCTAATCGTCACCTTCGCCCGGCTGGGCCAGAACCTCGCCGCGCAAGCGGCGATCAACCAGGAATCCCAGCGCAACGCCGAGGCGGCGGTAGCGGTCACCGACCGGCTGACCACCCGGTTGGCCCAACTCACCCGGCTCACCGACACCGCGCAGCTAGCTCTCGATGACACCCGGGCACTGCAACCGCTGCTGGTTCAACTGCGCGATGCGACACGTCCAGCGGCCGACTCCATCGCCGTGGCCCGCGCCGGCGGCGAGACCACCCACACCGATTTGCGCCGGATCCAGCAGATCGTGGTCCAACTACGCCAGCAGGTGCTGCCGCTGGTGCCCTCAGCGGCGGCCTTCGGTGACCAGGGCACCCAGCTGCTCGACATCCTGCAAGGCGTCAACGACGACCTCGAAACCAGCATCGACGCCGCGCGACGGATCAACAACGCGCTGCCGTTACCCGGCTGAGGCGCAACCACCTCTGAATAAGACGAGGACACACCCGTGAAACGACGCACCGATATCCCGGCGGGCGAGCTGCCCGGTTCGAGCTGGTCAGCTATCGCGTTGGAATACCTGGCCAGGTTGTGCGCCGTCGCGGCCGTGGTGCTCTTGGCCCTGGTCGTCGTGGCCATCCACCACGGGCGGGAGACGAAGCTCGCCGGTCAGGCGACCACCGCCGCCTTCCGTGCCCTCAACGGCTACTTCGACGACCGGGCGAACTTCGCGGCCCCGGCCAGGGCACGCCAGCAACTGCAGACACTGAACGCGATATTGAGCGACCTCGACACCACCTCAGCCGGTGACGTTGACCTCCTCGCCTCGACCCTGCCCGATGTCCAACGCCTGAAACTGGCCGGGCAGGGCGACGTCGCTATCGCTCAGCAACTTGTCCCGGTGGCGAAGAGCCTGCGCGACGCGGGCAAGGACCTGCACACGATCTCCGGAAACGCGGACAGCACCGCGTCAGCGGCGAACCGGCAGGTGGTGCTGGCCAACCAGCGCATCGACGAGCTCAACGACCAACTCGCCCAGATCCAGCACAAGCTGGCCCTGCTACCCGCTGTGCCGATTCCCCCGGACACCGGGGCCCATCCGCCCCTGCTCCTGAGCCCCGGAGGGCGGTGAACCGTGATCAGCGCACGTTCGTGGTGGCTCGTCGTCACCATCCTCGGAGGCGGAGCCTCGGTGCTGCTCGCCGCGGTCTTCCGCTACGTGCCCAGCACCGAGGATCTGCTGGACCCACTGGGCAGGCCCGCGACCTTGACCGACTCGATCGTCTCCTCATCGGCCGGGTTGGACCGGGTCACCACCGTGTTAGTGCCCAAGCAGGCCGAGCTCACCCGCCGGATCAGCGTCCTGACCACCGTGGCCGGTTCACTGGACGAGGTGGTCGATCACGCCGGTGAGTTGACCCCCTTGGCCGGCGACGCCAACCGGGGAATCGCCCACGTTGTCGACGTCTCCCGCCCCCTGCCGGCGCTCATCACCCGAATCGCCGGCCACGCGAACGACGCGACAAATGCCGCTCGCGACCTGGGCGGCACGGTCACCTCCCTCGACACGGGCTTGTCAACGGTCGGTGACCGGCTGGTATCGCTGCACACCAGCCTGGGACCACTGGGACCGCGCGCAGACGCGATCGCCGAGGTACTCGCACAAATCGAGCGCGAATCACAACGCATCGCGCCCGTGTCACCGGTACTGGGCCTGCTGCCCCGGGCCACCCACCGCTGACATG
>DASVWA010000406.1:0-2886 GCA_036389855.1 Pseudonocardiaceae bacterium | reverse complement strand
CTACCACCCAGCCTCTCTTCCCCCGGATCTAACAAGAGACGACTCCGGTACACCCCCTGTCGACTGATGACCGGCAAGCCCGCAACCATCGCAGGTGGGGCTCAACCTCGGGCCAGCCGGGCATCACCGAGTCAGGCATCCAAGCCGACAGGCTTAGAAGTCCTGGCCCAGCAGTGTCTGATGCGTGACATAGCCCACCGTTCCGGCGATGACCCGATCCACGACGCCACCGGCGGCGAACGTCTCCACGCCAGACGTGGTCATGACCAGGGGTGTTATTGACCACCGGAATTAAGACCGCGAAGGCACTAATAATGATCTACGACGTGGGGACGAGGTCCACCGCCGCGCAGGCAGCTACCAGCACCGCCGCGACTACCGTGCCGGATCCGGGGGACGTCTGGGCCGCTGGGCGTCGCGATGGCGAGTCGCTGCCATTGACCATGTTGGACGAATCGCTGTTGCTGCTGCAGGAGACCCGCGCATCGTGGAACGTTCAGTTCGAGCTGGGCACTGACCATCATCTGGACGAGGCCCGGCTGCGGCAGGCGGTGCTGTCCTGCTGCCAACGTCACCCGCTGGCCCGCGCTCGACTCACACGGTCACCGCAGGGCGAGACCTCTTATCGGTGGGACTTTGCCGATGAGGTGGATTTGGATCCGCTGCGGGTGGTGGAGTGTCCTGACAGTGCCGCGCTGGACCGGCTGCGGACCGAGCTGTACAGCCCGCCCATCGCCGTGGACACCACCCCAGGGTTTCGTCTGGTCCTGGCCCGGCGGCCCAGCGGGGATCTGATACTGCTGTCGGCCAGCCACCTCGTCGCCGATGGAGTCGGTGCGCTACGCCTGATGCAGACCATCCACCGGGCCTACCGCGACGAGCCGGACCCGCCGGACCCCTTATCCCTGGCCAAGGCCCGGGCGCTAGGCGCGTTTTTGGCCCCGAAGACCCGCAGCGAGAAGTGGGCGCGGCGGCTGGAAGGGCTACGGCGAATTCGCGAGGCGCTCAATCCGCCGAGTCGGATCGCGGTCGTTGGCGGCACCGACCGCGACGGTTTCGGATTCGTCTTTCGTACCCTCGACCTCGGCCAGACCACAACGCCGGGGCTCATGAAGCGGCCCCCGGGCACGACGGTCAATGATGTCCTGCTCGCTGCGCTGCACCTCACGGTGCAGTCCTGGAACACCAAGCACGGCGTCTTAACTGGTCGGGTCGGGGTCCAGATGCCAGTCAATGTCCGTCCCGCTGATCGCTTGTGGGACGTCGTGAGCAACCTCACGTCGATGGTCAGCGTTTCCACGGCCCTGGACGATCGAGTCGATCTGGCAACCGCGACTGCGGCTGTGGCCAGGCAAACCTATCGGAGACGGCGAAACGACCGTGCCTATGGCTTGTATGATCTTCTCGAAGGCACCAAGAGAGCACCGCTGGCGGTCAAGCGCGCGGTGGCTAAGCTGATACACCTGACCGGTGATCGGTTCGTCGACACCGCCATGCTGTCAAACCTGGGCCGCATTCCCGAGTCACCCACCTTCACTACCAGGCCAGACTCTGAACCATCCGAGCTGTGGTTTTCCCCGCCGTGTGATCCCGCCTGCAGTGTCGCTATCGGCGTTGCCACCAGCGGGCAACGACTCGCACTGGTCACTCGTTACCGCTACGAGCAATTCGACGCCAGCGCCGCGGAAGAATTCACCGATCTGCTGATCGCTCAGGTCACCCGCCAACACAAGACTTTGCCCTTGCGATGCCCGTCGTAGCCAAGCATCCGATGGCAGTCCACGCACAGCGCCGCCAGCTGATCGCGGCTCGCCTCGACACAGTCCGTACCACCCTCGACTCAGCGCCACCAACCCGATCCGCCGCACGTTGCAGACCACCGACGTCGAGGCCCTTGACCGAACAGTCTCGGCCTGGCTAATGACCCGCTCCACGCCACCAGCTGCGATACCAACGGCCCGCCCAGCGCCAACACCGGCGGTCCGAGTGATCGCCATCGACGGGAAGACCGCCCGCGGGGCCCGCGGGCCCGATGGCCGCGCGATACACTTCTCGCAGCGCTCGACCACGACAGCGGGGTCATCCTGGGCACCGTGGTGGATGGCAAGACCAACGAGATCAACGCCTTCACCCGGTGCTGGACCGCATCGACATCACCAGCGCGATCATCACCGCGGATGCGCTGCACACCCAGCACCGTGACGCCGACTACCTGCAAAGCCGCGGGGCGCACTACGTGCTCACCGTGAAGCCGACCAGCCCCGCCTGCACCGCCAACTGCGGGCCCCTGCCCTGGTTGCAGATCCCCCGCAGGCATGCATGGAATGAAGGCGCGCTCATCGGCATGTCAGCGCGTTGGCGTGAACGAGCGATCAGCGGCATGTGAGGACGTTAGGTCCGAGGTCGCTTCCCCGTCGTCACCTGGCGCTCGGCCTACGGATAGCGTCGATGGAGCAGCGAGCCGATCTCTCAGGCGGCGATGGACGCGGCCGCGATGTCGTTGACTATGTTCGCGGGCAGGTACGCACGGGCTGACTGGCTCACGGGCGAGCCAAGGAAATCCAGCAGGTTCTTGGGTTGTTCGGGTGCGCCGAGCGGTACAGGTTCGAGGCGCCGCCAGCCCCTGGCCGAGGCCGCCTTGATGGCGGTCAGATAGGTACTTTCGCTCATCCGCTTCAGGATGCGGGCACGCATGAGCAGGGCAGCCAGAGACACCTGCCAATATTGCTTCAACTCGAACAATCTGGGCCAATCGACGGTTGCAGGCAGTTGGTCGCGGATCTCATCGGCTGGCAACAGGAAGGCGGCCGCGAACCGATGTGCTTGGGACTCGACCTCCTTAATC
This sequence comes from Pseudonocardiaceae bacterium, assembly GCA_036389855.1. Classification (GTDB taxonomy): domain Bacteria; phylum Actinomycetota; class Actinomycetes; order Mycobacteriales; family Pseudonocardiaceae. Next base: position 41 of record DASVWA010000406.1, on the reverse strand, counting down.
CCCCAGATTTGCTCGCCGTGCAAGACGAGATGGGCGAGTTC
>DASVWA010000405.1:0-1845 GCA_036389855.1 Pseudonocardiaceae bacterium | reverse complement strand
AGCCAGGCTACTTGGAAAGGAAAGAAAGGTGAATACAATTAAAAACATCGGAAGAGTTGTTGCAGCAGTTGCAGGGCCAGACGACGAGCGAGAGGAGTTGGGATGAGCGTGGAAGGGGCAACCAGGGAGAACGCCCGCAGTCGGTTCGTTCGAGGCCGGGTTGTCGGCGCGACGGCGATCGCGTCGGCAGCGGCGGTCTTGATCGACAACGTGGTGGTGGGCTGGGTCAACTCGCCCACCTACGCAGCCCCGATGAAGGAGGTGCTCGCCTTCCACGCAGACCACCCGGGCGCGGTCGCGACCGCTGTCGGCCTGGAGGCGCTGAACGTGCCGCTGCTGCTCTTGTTCTTGACCGGTCTCCACGGACTCGTCGGGCGCCGCGGGGGTGCGGGCGCGCACTGGTCGCGCCTCGCGATGGCCGCAGGTGCGAGCTTCTCGGCGGTGATGGCGTTCTACGCCGTTCTGTGGGACGGCGTCGTGCTGGCCGCCGGCGATCTCACCGAGCCGAGCCCGGTGTTGGAGCTCGCCTGGCAAATGCATGCAGCAGCGTTCGCGTGGTCGCTGCCGGCGCTCGGCACCACCTTCATCGGCGCTGCGCTGGCGACGCATACGAGCCGGCTGACGCCACCGTGGCAGTTGCTGCTCGGCGTGGGTGGGGGAGGCCTGCTGCTTGCCGCCGGGACGGCCAACCTCGCGATCGCGGACGGCTCGGCGATCCTGTTCGTCGGGGTGTCCGGCTTGGCCGCCTGGCTCGTGTGGCTGCTTGCGACCGGCGTGCGCCTCGTCCGTAGCGACGTCGATTGACCGTCCGCAGACACGAACCGACTCACGACCAGAGGAGGAACGAATGAAGGCGACCTCGCCGACGTGCTCCGCGGTGGTCCCGCTGACCTCGAGCCCGAGCGCCGCGTCGGCAATCGCGCCCCCGGCGACCCGGCGCTACTACAGTGTCGGCGCAGCAAGCGGCGTCCTGGGAGTGGTGTTCCTGATGCTCGGGACGGCTCTGCACCCGGTCCCGGCCGACGGGAACGATGCCGCGGTTGCGTTCGGCGTCTACGCCGAGGTGAGCCGCTCGGTGTGGCTGGCCGCCCACCTGCTGCCGCTGGTCGGGATCACCGGCATGGTGCTCGCGATGGTGCTGCTGTCCCGGGCAGTCGCAACGACCGGGACGGGACGATTGTGGGCTCGGCTGACCGAGGTCACCGGGGCCGCTGCGATTGCCGTGACCGCGGTCCTGCAGGCAGTTGACGGTGTCGCGCTCAAAGCGATCGTCGACATGTGGGCGCATGCCTCCGCCGCAGACCGTTCCGCCCTGTTCGCGGCCGCGCAGGCCGTCCGGCAGGTCGAGATCGGAATGGACGCCGTGTTCAGCCTCGGTCTGGCCATGACCACTCTGGCCTTCGCCGTGGTGCTGTGGGAAGCTCGGCGCGCCGGCCGCGTCCTGGCCGGCGTCAGCCTCGCGACCGCGGCGACCGCCGCTGTGGCCGGCGTGCTGTTCGGGCTCCAGGGCTTCTCAGCGGCAGCCATGAATGCGGGGATGGCCAGCGGTCTCCTCGGCATGGTCCTCACCGTTGCCGCAGCCGCCTGGGTTCGGCGACGCACAGCGGGCCGCGCGGCACCGAGATGACGATCACCGCCTGTCGCACCTCGGGGGCGGTTCCAGACCGACCTACAGAAACGAAACCCAACACTGCCAACAACCGATCGGAGACCGTCTCATGACCAGTCTGAACGGGAAGCAGTCAAGCTCGACTACGTCCGGCGCAGCCCAACCGCCGCCTTCGACCGAATACACCCAGCTTGCCCGGTTGGGTCGCACCTCCCGTCCTGCATACCTGGCCGGGT
>DASVWA010000404.1:0-1964 GCA_036389855.1 Pseudonocardiaceae bacterium | reverse complement strand
GCTTCCAGTCCCCGAGGACATCCCCGCCGGGCGTACCGACTCGCCGACCCTGCGGCCGGGCACCGCACACCGGATCATGACCGGCGCTCCGATGCCACCCGGCGCGGACGCCGTCGTGCCGGTGGAGCTCACCGACGCCGGATTGCACCAGGTGCGGATCTTCGCCCCCCGGTCCGCCGGCCAGAGTGTGCGCCGGGCCGGGGACGACGTGGCGGCCGGGGACGAGGTGCTAGCGGCCGGCACGGTATTGGGTCCGGCGCAGCTCGGCGTCGCGGCCGCGATCGGCCAGGCCGAGCTCCCGGTCCATCGCCGGGCCCGGGTGTTGGTGCTGGCCACCGGCTCAGAGCTGGTGAAGCCAGGCACACCGCTACAGCACGGTCAGATCTACGAGTCGAACAGCACGATGCTGGCCGCCGCGGTCCGGGAGGCCGGTGGCGAGGCTCAGCTGATGCACTTCGTTCCCGACGACGTCGCCGAGTTGGAGGCCGCGCTGGCCGCTCGGCTGGACGGGATCGACCTGCTGGTGACCTCCGGCGGGGTCAGCGCCGGGGCCTATGAGGTGGTCAAGGACGCCATGACCGGGCACGGCGTGGAGTTCGGCAAGGTGGCCATGCAGCCCGGCGGTCCGCAAGGTGCCGGCCGTTATCGTGGGGTGCCGGTGGCGACGCTGCCCGGCAACCCGGTGAGTTCCTCAGTGTCTTTCGAGCTGTTCGTCCGCCCCGCGCTGCGGGCCGCGATGGGCCTGCCTGCGCAGCGGCCCCGGGTCACCGCGCGGCTGACCGAGGCACTGGACTCGCCTGCCGACCTTCGGCAGTTTCGTCGCGGCGCGCTGGACGCTACGTCAGGCACTGTCGCTCCGGTCGGTGGCCCCGGCTCGCACCTGCTTGGCGCGCTGGCCCGGTCCAACTGCCTGATCGACATCCCGGAGGCCATGACGCATCTCGCGGCAGGAGACGAGGTAGTCGTATTGCGCACCAGCGGCACGTGATCAGTCACATCTACGGGTATGAGAAAACCACAACCGTCCAGCATGGCCTTGTGATCGAGGGTGAGCCGAAGCACACTAACAGTAAGCAATTGCTCGGCGAGCTGTTGCATCCCAGAGGCGCAGTGTTCCTGCGCCGTCGGGGGGCGCAGGGGCGCTGGGAAGAAACCGTTCGGAAAGCTGGGGAGCGGTCGAACGGTTTCTAATGGGCGCCGGGGATCTGCCGTCGGGGGACGGTGGATCCCCGGCGTCTTTCATTACCCGCCACCCGCGTACGGTGAGCGCACCTGGCGCCCATTGACCCGCCCGTCATACGACCCGAGGACTTCACAACCGCATGGCCTGCCCTCGCTTGCCCGCGACATTGCGGCACCTGGTGGATCTATCTCGCGAGACGCTCCCACCGATGCATCCTGCGGGCAGACCGTTCGTGGCAGGAGGTGCAGTCGCCACGCTGCTGCTACGCCGGCTGTCCCCGACCGCAGCGACCCTCGGCGCCGTCGCGACCGCGTGCTGCGCAGCGTTCTTCCGCGAGCCACGGCGGGTCCCGCCGCAGGATCCAATACTCGCAGTGGCCCCCGCCGACGGCACGGTGAGCAGCGTGGCACTTGCAGCGGCGCCCCCTGAGTTGGGGCTCGACGATCAGGCGCGGCCGCGGGTCAGCGTGTTTCTTTCCGTGTTCGACGTGCACGTTCAACGCATTCCGGTGGACGGGGAGGTGCGCCATGTCGCTTATCGCCCAGGGATGTTCCTGTCTGCCGATCTGGACAAGGCCAGCGAGGCCAACGAACGCGCCAGTGTGCTGCTGCGCTCGGCCACCGGGCACGACCTTGCTGTAGTACAGATCGCCGGGCTGGTTGCGCGTCGGATCGTGTGCTCGGTTCGTCCCGGCGATGTGGTGGCAGCCGGGTCAACCTACGGCCTGATCCGCTTCGGATCCCGGGTGGACCTCTACCTGCCACCGGGCAGTGCGGTGCTG
>DASVWA010000403.1:0-8028 GCA_036389855.1 Pseudonocardiaceae bacterium | reverse complement strand
GGCGCGGCGTCCGGACATGGCCCGTCCGAGGGTGAGCTCATCGGCGAACTCCAGGTCACCGCCCATTGGTAGGCCGGAGGCGAGCCGGGTCACTGTCAGGCCGGGGAAATCTCGCAGCATCCGCGCCAGGTAGGTGGCAGTGGCCTCGCCTTCGGTGTTTGGATCCGTCGCGATGATCACTTCGGTTACGTCGTCGGCACCTATCCGCGTCAGCAACTCCCGGATCCGCAGCTGATCGGGGCCGACGCCGGACAGTGGATCAAGCGCGCCACCCAGCACGTGATAGCGGCCGGTGAACTCACGAGTGCGCTCCACCGCGAGCACATCCTTGGGTTCCTCGACCACACAGACCACTGTGGGATCGCGACGTGGGTCAGCGCAGATCCGGCAGGTCTCCTTCTCCGAGACCGTCCCGCAGACAGCGCAGAAGACCACCCCATCCTTGACCCGCTGCAGCGCATCCTGCAGCCGGGTTACGTCCGCCGGGTCAGCAGCCAGGAGATAGAAGGCCATCCGTTGCGCGCTCTTGGGGCCGACACCGGGCAACCGTCCCAACTCGTCGATGAGGTCCTGGACGACGCCCTCGTACACAGTCATGATGCGCCTCCGCGGGACGACGTGCGTCGGCGGGCATGATTCCGTCTCTGCGGGACGAAGCGCGCCGAAGAGTTATTACACCCCAGGCAGGCCCAGACCGCCGCCAGGCCCACCGAGCGCGCTGGCCAGCGGACCCATCTTCTGCTGGGTGAGGTCCTGCAAGGCATGGTGGGCGTCAGCCATTGCTCCGACCACGAGATCCTGCAGGGTCTCCACGTCGTCGGGGTCAACCACCTTGGGATCGATGGTCACGCTGAGAACCTCGCCGGAGCCAGCCAGCGTGACCAGGACCAGGTCACCACCAGCCTGACCGGTGACCTCCGCCTCGGCGAGTTCTGCTTGCGCACTCATCAGCTGCTGCTGCATCTGCTGAGCCTGCTGCAGAATTATGTTCATATCGGGCGCTCCACCGGGTTGCACTGCGGCTCCTCTCGTCGATTCGGGCCTGCGGGGCAAAGCGCACGACCCGTGTGGCTCGGACTGCTAACGTCACAGAGTAGTGATGTCACAGGGTAGCCACGTCTGCGCCGACGAAATCGTGCGGTCGAGCCCAGTTTGGCCGTAGCGTAAAGAGCGTGCAGCTCACCGGGGTGCAGCGTAGCCATCGCGATGCTGTGCAGCGGCTACGAGCCAGTTACCGGGCGATCCCAGCGGGATCGCCGGTACGGCTGGCCAAGCGAACGTCGAACCTGTTCCGGTCGCGCGCCGCAACAGGCAGTCCGGGCCTGGACGTCTCCGGCCTTACCGGGGTACTACACGTCGACCCGGCCACCCGCACCGCTGAGGTCGCAGGGATGTGCACCTACGAAAACCTTGTCGTCGCCACCCTGCCGCACGGGCTGACCCCCCTGGTCGTGCCGCAGCTCAAGACAATCACTCTGGGCGGCGCGGTGAGCGGGTTGGGCATCGAGGCAGCATCATTTCGCAACGGCTTGCCGCACGAGTCCGTCCTGGAGCTGGACGTGCTCACGGGCGCTGGTGAGATCGTCACCGCAACGGCGGGTGATGACCTGTTCGCCGGCTTTCCCAACTCCTACGGCACGCTGGGTTACGCGACCCGGCTGCGCATCGAGCTGGAACCGGTGCATTCTCACGTCGGACTGCGGCACGTCCGGTTCGACGACCTTGATGAGCTGTGCGCCGGAGTGGCGCAGATCATGACGACCCGGGCGTGGGAAGGCGCGGACGTCGATTACCTCGACGGTGTGATGTTCTCCCCCACCGAGTCCTACCTGACACTTGGTCGGCGCATCGAGCATCGAGGGCCGGCCAGCGATTACACCGGGGCGCAGGTCTACTACCGCTCGATCCAGCAGCGCGATGACGACGTGCTCAGCACGCACGACTACCTATGGCGCTGGGACACCGACTGGTTCTGGTGCTCGGGTGCCTTCGGTGTCCAGCACCCGGTGATCCGGCGGCTCTGGCCGGCTCGGTTACGCCGCAGCGACGTGTACTGGAAGATCGTTGCGCTGGTCAACCGTTTCGACCTGGAGAACCGTTTCGAGGTGTGGCGCGGCCGGCCACGCCGGGAACGCGTGATCCAAGACGTCGAGATTCCCGTCGAACGCACCGCGGAGTTCTTGCGCTGGTTTGCCGAGCACGTCGGCATCAAGCCCGTGTGGCTGTGCCCGTTGCGGCTGCGCGGCGACCGCGACTGGCCGCTGTATCCGCTGAAACCCGGCCGGAACTACGTCAATGTGGGTTTCTGGTCGACCGTGCCGGTCGCACCCGGCGGAACCGGCAGTGATGTCAACCGGGCCATCGAGCACCAGGTTGACGCGGTCGGCGGACACAAGGGGCTGTACTCAGACTCGTTCTACTCGCGGGAGGACTTCGACGCTCGCTATGGCGGTGAGCATTACGCGGCGCTCAAGGAGCGCTATGACCCGGACCGGCGGCTGGCGGACCTCTACGCGAAGGCGGTGCGATATCGATGACAACCTTCCGGCGCTCTAGTGCGACAGCCACAGCGACGTCGGACCGGTTGTCACTGGCGGGGATCGTGGAGCTCCTCACCGATGGCCGCTTCCCGGTCCGGTTCACCGCCTACGACGGTAGCGCTACCGGTCCGCCCGACTCCGAAATCAGCGTGCATCTGGCCACTCCGCGTGGCGCTAGCTACCTGTTCACTGCGCCGGGCGACCTCGGTATGGCGCGGGCTTACATCGCCGGTGATCTGCGAGCTTCCGGAGTGCACCCGGGGGATCCGTACCAGGCGATGCAGCTGATGGCCAATGAGGTGCATTTCCGGCGCCCGACCATGGCGGAGCTCGCGTTGATCGTCCGCTCGCTGGGCTGGGAGGTGCTGCATCCGGTGTCGCCGCCACCTCAGGAGTCGCGGCCACGGTGGCGGCGAGTCATTGAAGGACTGGCCCATTCCCGGTACCGCGATTCCGAGGCGGTGCAGCACCACTACGACGTCTCCAACCGTTTCTACGAGCTGGTGCTCGGCGCGTCGATGACGTACACCTGTGCTGTTTTCGATCACTCAGACACGAGTCTGGAGCAAGCGCAGGAGCGCAAGCACGAGTTGATTGCCGACAAATTGGGGCTGCAGGCCGGGATGCGGCTGCTCGACGTCGGCTGTGGCTGGGGCGCCATGGTGCGCTACGCCGCCCGGCGCGGGGTTCGAGTGCTCGGCGTCACGCTGTCTGCCCAACAGGCCAGTTGGGCCCAACAGGCGATCGTCCGGGAGGGTCTGACCAAGATTGCCGAAGTGCGTCACTTGGACTATCGGGACGCCCCTGGCCGCGACTACGACGCGGTCAGCTCAATCGGCCTCACCGAGCACGTCGGGGTGCGATCCTACCCGTCCTATTTCGGGCTGTTGCTGGCCAAGCTGCGCCCCGGGGGGCGGCTGCTCAACCACTGCATCACCCATCCGCACAACCGGACCCCAGCTCAGACGGAGCTGTTCATTGACCGCTACGTATTTCCTGACGGGGAGCTTGCCGGTGCTGGCAAGATCATCAGCGAGGTGCAGGACGCCGGTTTGGAAGTACGCCATGTGGAAAATCTGCGGGAGCACTACGCACTGACGCTTAAAGAGTGGTGCGCCAATCTCGTCGCGCACTGGGACGAGTGCGTGGCCGAGGTGGGCGAGGCCACCGCCCGAGTGTGGGGGCTGTACATGGCCGGTTCTCGACTGTCCTTCGAGCGCAACGGTATCCAGCTGCACCAGGTCTTGGCGGTGCGCCCGGACAGCACCGGCAACTCCCACGTGCCGCTACGCCCATGGTGGTATTCGTGAGTGTGTAACAGTGTCCTCACACTGTTACACACTCACGCACGAGGTGGCCGGTCAGCCTTCATCGATGCGCCGAGCGCCAAGCTGCTCGGCGAGCAACGCCAGCGCAACCTCCTCGGGATCCCGACGGGTGGAATGCTCCTGGCTCATACCGGCAGCCTCGGCGAGCATCGCCTCGTCGTCATCCGCCGGTGGTTCCGGAGGCGGGGGAACACCGTCGTCAAGTCCCTGTACCGCTGGGCGGCGGCTGGTGGGACGCTCCGGTGGACGGGTGCGCTGTGGCTGTTTCTGGGGCTGTACCTGGACGCTGGGGATACCCACGTCGCCACCGACGTGCTCGCAACGCACCTGCCAGTCAACCCCCAGCACGGTGCGCAGCGCTGTCTTGATCAGATCCACGTTGCGGTCCTCACCGAGCCGGCGGGCCAGCGGGGCATTAGGCAGGTTCAGCACCAGGGTCGAGCCCTGCACTGTGTTTGCGGTGGCATTGCTGAGCAGGACTTGGGTGGTTCGGCTCTGCTCGCGCACCGCGTCCAACAGGGCCGGCCACACCCGGCGTACCGCGGCCGCATCGAGCTGCTCGGGCGCGACGTCACGCTGCGCCTCGGCGGCCGATGATTGCGCAGCCGGTGATGGGGCGACCGGAGGGTCGGCCGAAGGGTTAGGTCGGCTCGATGGTTGCGGAGAGGCCGGGGTTTCGGCGACCTCAGCCGGGGCCGGTGAGTGTCCGTTGTCGGCCTCGGGCTCGGGTGGGGCGATGGTCAGCCGCCGTTCCAGCCGTTCCAGCCGGTGCAGCACCGCTGCGTCCCCCTCGGCGGCGGCCGGCAGCAGCATTCGAGCGCACAGCAGCTCCAGCAGCAACCGGGGGGCGGTGGCCCCGCGCATCTCGGTGAGCCCGTTGTGCGTGATCTCGGCGAACCGGGTGAGACTTCCCACGCCCAAAGCTTCGGCTTGGGTGGTCATCGTCGCGAGCTGATCCTCCGGAGCGTCGACCAATCCACGTCGGGCCGGCTCCGCGGCGACTCGCAACAGCACCAGGTCGCGGAAGCGCTGCAGCAGGTCGGAGGCGAAGCGGCGGGGATCATGCCCCGCCTCGACCAGCCGATCAATGGTAGCGAATACCGCAGCCCCGTCCTGGGCCGCAAGCGCAGAGACCATGTCATCGATCAGCGCCACATCGGTGACCCCGAGCAGTGCCACCGCCCGCCGGTAGGTGATGCCCTCGGCGCCTGCCCCAGCGAGCAGCTGGTCCAGCACGGACAGCGAGTCCCGGGCGGACCCGCCGCCGGCGCGAATCACCAGCGGGTAGACGGCGGACTCGATGGTCACCGCCTCTGCGGCACACACCTGTTCCAGCAGACCGCGCATGATGCTGGGCGGTAAGAGCCGGAACGGGTAGTGGTGGGTGCGGGAACGGATGGTCGCCAGCACCTTCTCCGGCTCGGTGGTGGCGAAGACGAAAACGAGGTGCTCCGGAGGTTCCTCCACGATCTTGAGCAAGGCGTTGAAACCTTGCGTGGTGACCATGTGGGCCTCGTCGATGATGAACACCCGGTACCGGGATTCAGCCGGGGCGTAGAACGCGCGATCCCGCAGGTCGCGCGCGTCGTCCACGCCGCCGTGGCTGGCTGCGTCGAGCTCGACGACATCGATGGACCCGGGACCCTCGGGAGCCAGCGCGACGCAGGACGAGCAGACCCCACACGGATCCGGCGTCGGGCCCTGCACGCAGTTCAGGGAACGGGCCAGGATGCGTGCGCTGGACGTTTTCCCGCAGCCCCGCGGGCCCGAGAACAGGTAAGCGTGGTTGATCCGTCCAGCCGTGAGAGCGATCCGCAACGGTTCGGTGACGTGCTCCTGGCCGACCACCTCGGCGAATGTCGCGGGGCGGTACTTGCGGTAAAGGGCCAGTGCCACGGCGGCGAGGCTACCGCGCCGGCAGGACAGTGCTCACGGCACGAGGTGCACTTCTAGCTGTCCCTGCCCAATCTTTTGGCCAGCCACCGGTCGCGGACCGCAGCGGCACTCGAAAGCGTTCGGCCAGCGCGACATAGTGCACGTCGTAGGCTGCGCCAAAGTACACCCGGCCTCTCGGTCCCTTAGCGATCCCAGTAACCCTTGACGTACAGTACGCGCCGGTCGACGCCGCGCTGGTTGAGCAGATGCGCCCGGATACGTCGCACCGTCGGGGTGTGCCCCGCGATCCAGATCTGGCCCTGGCCAGGTGGCAGCGGCTCGGCGCGCAACGTGTCCTCGAGCACCGTGGTTGTGCCTGCCGCACGGCTGCCACGGTGTAGCCAGTGCACCGTCGGGCGGGCCGATCCCGGTATCGGCTGCTGTTCGGAGGCGTCAGGGACCTCTATGAAGAGGGATGCACAGGCGCCGGCCGGCAACATTTCGACATAAGCCTGGATCGCCGGCAGCGCGGTCTCATCCCCGGCGAACAGGTACCAGTCGGCATGGGGGTCGGGCCGGTAGCGCCCGCTCGGCCCGACGAATTCCAGGGTCTCTCCGGGCCGCACCCGCTGCGCCCAGTTGGCTGCTGGGCCGTCGCCGTGCAGCACGAAATCGATGTCCAGGCACGGTTGCGCGGCGTTGTAGTCGCGCACTGTGTAATCACGTGACACCGCAAGCCCGCTGCACAAGTCCGGCACGTAGATCTTCAACGTCTGCCCGGGAATGGCGTCCAAGCCATTGAGGCTCTCATCCAGGAGCCGGATCCTCGTCATCCGAGGAGTGAGGGCCTGCACCGACGCCACCGTAGCGACAGTGCTGGCACGCCCGCGCGCTACGCCCTTAGCTGGCATCGGCCTCCGTTCTGGACTCGGTTGCGCCCAGTCCAGGATGGTTGGCCTGGAAGGCGACTACCTGGCGGAGCCGGCCTCCGTGGCAGCGTCCGGCTCCGCGGCAAGGGTAGCCACGGCGTCCTTCACCCGACCCTGCAGCGACCGGTACTCCTCATTGCTCGTCAGTCGGGTTTTCACCTTGAGATCGAAGGTGGCCGGGGTTCGCCACGGCGATACCCACTTACGGTCCACCTCGGCGGCGGCCTCTTCCTTGATCACAGCCATCCGCGCGCGCATCTCCACCAATTCCTGCCGCACGGCATCCACGCCCTGGACCTCCGCACCATCCTGGTTCACGTTTACGGTCCGCCTTCCACCATTACAGCCATGAGCGTGCTCTGTGCGCCGCTGTCGGCTATCCCAGCCTAGATGATCAGAGGCTCTGACGTCGGGTTCGCGACCGCGCCAGCCATGAGATCACCACGGAGCGGGTGACGGCAGCACAGTCAGGTGACGGATGAGGGGACCCCGCGCACCCGTCAGAGCCTGCTGACCCTTGCTGCCTTCCGACCCTGGGGGAGTTCGCAAGATGGACGCCACGCGGGGTCCGTTGCCCAGTCTAAGGGCTACCCTTCGCGAGCACACGGCAGGCCTGACAGGGCGCCGTGTACCTGCCGCTTCAACTCAAGCAGGTTGCTCTGCTCGACTCGCCGCCTTGACAACTGGAGAGCTGAGTGGAAGGCGACCTAACTCACCGAGCCGGCGTCCGTAGCAGTATCCGGCTCCGCGGCAAGAGCAGCCTCGGCCTCTCGAACACGGCCCTGCAACGACCGGTACTCGTCGTTACTCGACAGCCTCGTTTTCACCTTGAGATCGAACAGCTCCTGAGTTCGAAACGGTGATCCCCACTTTTGGTCCACGTCGGTGGCCAGTTCTTGCTTGATCTCGGCCATCCGCGCTCGCAGTCGCTCCAGCTCCCGCCGGTTATCCGCGCCGCCCTGGACCTCCACACCATCCTGGTTCACGTTTACGGTCCACCTTCCGCCATCGAGCTATGAGCGTGCTCGCGCACCGCTCGGCGACTAACCACCCTAGCGATCCACTCCGTGACGTAGGCATCTCACGGCGCGGCGCTGGCGCCACCGACTGGGTGGGGGCTATCGCAGCCGGGTCACCAGACGAGGGGCCGCGCACCGTCCGCGCCTGCTGCACTGCCTGCCAGTCGCGCACCCCCTGACGACGGGCCGTCTACCTGCCGTTTTGGCCGGTAATCGATGCGCGCGGTAACCTCCGGAGTGGAGGATTCGCCTAGTGGCCTAGGGCGCACGATTGGAAATCGTGTTGGGTGTTAAAACCCTCGCGGGTTCAAATCCCGCATCCTCCGCCACCTACCAG
>DASVWA010000402.1:0-8531 GCA_036389855.1 Pseudonocardiaceae bacterium | reverse complement strand
TTATGCGGTACATCCTGCTCGGGCAGGGGGAAACCGCTCCGGTCACCCGGGAAGTACTCCGCGAAGCGGAGGAGGACCTAGCCCGCCGCCCCGTGGTTCACGTGGGCGGCTGACCACGTCGGCAGTTGTGGCCAAGCCGGTCACCTACAGCGCACCGAGGTGAGGCCATCCACAGGTCTGCGGGCATCACCAGGCACAGTAGACAGATTCCCGAGCTCTATGAGTGTTGAGTTCCCAGCGCTCGCGCCGAGGACTGAAACCTACAACGCGGCCACCGGCGTGCCCCCGCGTCCCCTGCTCAGGGTCATGCGGGGTCAACAGCGGTCACTCATGTCACCTATCATCCAGTACCTGGAGGCCAGCATTTGCGCAGTCCGGGGTTTTGATCACTGCCAATCTTCAAGTTGGCCATGCGGATTCCATTCCCGTCGCCCGCTCCACATCATTTACCAGCCGAAACGGTGCCACTCACGATCATGGGAAGGGCCCGCCGTCACCGTTTGTGCCATTAGGGCCACCGGAGCCACACCGTTGTCACGGTCCTCGTCGACCTAGTCGGCGGCCTCGGCCACCTTGAGCAGTAGCTTCCCAGTGTTGCCGCCGGAGTAGAGCAGGTTGTGAGCTTCGATGGCGTTTTCAAGGCAGTCGATAATGGTCTCGTGGTAGGTGAGCTTGCCCTTGGCGATTAGGCCCGCAAGGTACTTGCTCGCTTCACCGAAGCGGTTCGCGTGGTCAAGGACCAGATAGCTGTGGATGCTCGCGCGTTGCATCACGAGCTGCATGATGTGGTACGGGGCACCCAGCGCAGCTCGTCGTCGATGCTGTTGTAATGATTGTACTGGGAGATCATGCCCTACAATGCGATACACGCGCCGACGTTAAGACGCATGAGCAACAGATCCAGCGCCTCCCTTTCCACGGCCAGGCATTCCGCGATGAGTTCGTCGGTCAGGCCTGCGTCACGCAGACACAAAGCCAACGAGTAGATGTCCGGCAAGTGGCGTATCGCCTCGGCGCGCTCCAATTGCCGGGCGGTCACTACTTCGTTGCTCATGTCACGGTCGGTGCTGCGAGCCAACCACGCGCGGTCAGCAGGCCGGCCATGCTGGCGTCGAGCATGGCGACGCGGTCACCGATCGCCTTTGTTCATGATGAGTTCCGCCCCATCAGCTCTGATGCCCGGATTCCAGCTCAGATTTGAGGCGGAGCAGGGTTTGGCGCATACCGTCTCGGTTGATCTCCTCGCGTATATTCGATGCCTTGCCGATGAAGATCCGCCCTAACACATGGGCCCCTCGAGTACGTTTGTCGATCCAGTACTCCGTGACCTCGGTGCCGCCCGAGGTAGGAGTGAACCGATACCCCCACCGAGCTACCGGGAACCCGAGCGCGGACACGTCGAACGCAAACTCCGAGCCCGGATCCGCCACCTGCACGCGGCAGCTAGAAAACCAGACGTGCAGCCCGTGTCTGTTCCATCCGATGAACCGGGCTGGCCTGCCATTGTGCTTTCGCCATACCCATACCGCAAAGCATTCCGGGCTCCGGCGGGCCATGCGGTGGACGTCCGCCACCGCAGCAAACACCTCAGCTGCGGGCGCGGCCACCTCAATACGCTCTTCCATTACCGCCGACGTGCCGCTAGTCATCACTGTTCTCCTCGCCGGTGACGCCCAGAGCAGGTGCTCCGGGGGACTGATGCCGGTGAGTTGATGATGCACGCAGTGCGGGACGGCGATGCGGGTAGTCGACTACTCGGATTTCAGCGCGGCGGGTAGGCGGCAGGGGTTAGTCGCCGTGCAGCAAGGGGGCGAGTTCGCTGGGGTCAGAGACACCGAGTTTGGCACAAGCCCGGTAGAGGTGGCCCTCGACGGTACGGACCGACACGACCAACCGGTCAGCGATCTGGCGGTTGGACAGCCCACCGGCGGCCAGGGTGACGATCTCGCGCTCCCGGCGGGTCAGCGGCAGCGGGGCGGCCAGCGCGGCCAGAGCCGGCGTGCGGGCGCCTTCGCAGGCCTGCGCCAGCCGGTGCGCGGGCGGCGGCGGCCAGCAGCAGAGTGCGATGCGTTCGAGTTGAACCGAAGCGGCGAGCAGCGTCGCGCCGTCGTCGGCGGTCAGCGCGGCGGCAGCTGCGTGAAGGGCTGTCGAAAGGCGCGGCGTCCTGACGGCGTAACCAGGAAGTCGCGGTGGTCGACGCGGCGGCGGCACTCCGCTCCATCGCCTCACTAGCCAAGATGGCGGCCCGTCACTTTGTCACCACGCCCCAGCCTCTCTGCCCGACCGGATTCGACCAGCGCGCTCATCGCGTCCGCGATGCTGCGGTCACCGGCATTAGTGGCGTGCTGGTAGCTCAACGCTGGGTGCATCGAGCGTGATACATACGGTGCATCAGCTCCTGCGCGTAGTCGCGCCCGAATCGCCGCCAGTAGTAGTGCCTCGACGCTGCCGTACACGTTGAATCCCTCGCCGTGCGTCCGGTCCAGGTCCTGGGCAACGAGGCGCAGGCCCTTCACAGTCTTTGCGTTGACTCCGCGCAAAACCACCGCGAGCGGCATCCGGTGTCGGCCATCAGGTCCACCGTGCGCCGAACGGTCCAGGCGGCATGGGGCAGGGCCGCCCGAGTGGCCGGCGGATGTGGAGATCAGGGCACATGATGTCGGCGAGGACGTGCGCGTCCGTAATTCCACGGGGCGGTGTCGATCCTCCGCGATCTCCCGCAGGCGGGGTGCCCATCTGCTCCGGTGTCTGCTTCCCCAGCGCCTGGTGTGCTCGGCGCTGACGCGGTTGATCCGGAACCACCCTCTGCAATAAGGGATATCGGGCGCCGCGGCGCAAGGCCACGCCAGGCTTGATGGCTCCCACGGGGACTGCGGTGCCCGGTCTGGCCAGGTGCGCACGGACGGCTGGAGAGATAAGCCGGGTCCGGGAGTGACCGAGCATGACATCCCCTATCTTGGCCTACCCGAAGTTAAGACGTTCTCGTGTGTGCGCAGCATCGCGCTGAGGTGGTGGAGATGGTGTGAACGGCGCTGGTGGGGTTCGCGGCCCTCGCACACCAGATGACGCCAGGCTGCTTGATCAATTCCGGTGGGAGCTGCGCCGTGGTACAGGATGAATTCAGCGAAAGCTTGGCGTGGATGCTTCGTCCATGCGCGTGCGGAACTGACCTAGTTGGACCACTGCTAATGCATGAGAACTATCCAGAAGGGCTACGCGAGGTCGATCGAATCCTAACGTTCGCATCAGGCATAGCCAAGGAGCGCTAGATGAAAATAAAGGATATTCTGATCGCGGTAGGTATCATTGCGGTCGCGTTGGCGTTAACGCCTCGTTCCGAGACGGCCGCGCCGCATGATGCCGAACCTAACGGTGTAGCTACGACGCCACGGACGCCTTATCCTTGTGAATCCGACCACTCGATCCGATGCACCTGGGACCAGCACCAGCAGATAGCCGAGGAAGATTGCGCTAAGTATCGAGCGCAAGGTGGACAATGTGAAATAGTAACCAATGGCCGGCCACCGCACGCAGTGCGCATTCCGTCCGATAGCGAACGTGCCGACATGCACCGAAAGATCGATGAAGGCGCCAGACGCCTATGCGACAACCTCGCCAACGCCGGATACGACTGCCCCTCTAATAGCAACTGACCCCATCATGAGACCACGGCCGAGGACGAGGACTCTGACGGCCTAGGGGGACAAGCTGGCCATGCATATTCGCTTCCTCGCGTCGCCTGCTCCACCAACTAAGGACCCAGCCGGCGGCGCAGTTCCCGTGCCGAGGCCATAGTGATTCCAGGCGTTCGTACCTCCGTGCCAGCTTGTGCAGATCCCACGACCGGCGCGGGTGTCGCCGGGTCGCGCGGCCCGTTCGAGCCTGCGTGATCAGCCTCGGTGATCCCTCCAGCTCCCAGGTAGCTGACCGATACGGCCAAACGAGTAGGCCGCAGCAGGCTGAGATGATGCGGGCATGACGACAAGCTCTGAACCTCTCCAATGGCTGCCGCTGGCGTGTGAGAAGTGCGGATGCCAACGAGAAGTGCAGCTACCTCGCGAGGGTGACACCTTCATGACGGCCGAGAAGTACATGGCCTTGCACAAGGTGACCGGTATGGTGCTGCTCTGCGAGGACTGTGCACCCATCGGATCACTCAGATTTGGCGAGTGATCGCGGGCAGTTCTCGGATACGCCCGGGTATCGACCAACCGGCAGTCGCTGGGCCAGCAACACGGCGCCCCACCCCCACTCGGCCAGAGACGTCCGCAACGCCTAGCCGCCTGGCCGACTAGCGGCCAGGCGGCTCCCGCGACGTGGTGAGCGCGATCGCGCTCAGAGGTGCTGTCCCTCGGTGAGCTCCCGCGATACCCGCTGCATCCGAGTGCTACCTCATCACCGGGCAATGCGCTTACTACGCACAGAGGCGCACTTGAGCAGTTGACTGCCGTTAGCTGAAAGCCACACGGTTCGCCGGTGAGCTCGGTGGGAGCATCGGCCGCCGGCAGGACGCGGCATTCGGGCAGTTCCTCCACCACGAGCCCGAGTCCACCATGAGCCCGGACCAGACCGCGGCGAACCGCTCGGACGGCCTGCTGATCACCGTGCAAAGGGCACGTCAGGATGAGGACTGCGGACTTCACGCCCTTCCCCTGCTCTTGCGGGTTGACAGGAGGTGCAGCTGCAAGGTGCCGCCGCTACCACGTGGACTGCGGAGGGCGAGAGCAGTGCTACGACGCCTCGCAGCCAAGGCTGGTGTGTCTGCACCGTCTGGCTGGGGCGCCATTGCTATACGAGGTCAAGGCACCCTGTGCTCGACGAGCGTGGTATCCATTGGCCGCCATACCGTGGTGGAGGCAGCTGCGGCGGCGGAGGCGGGTGACGAAGCTAGCGCGCCTGTCGACGTCGCTATGCCACCCAGTCGCTACCACTGAGACTCAGTCGTCGTCCTGCTCGTTGCCACCGCTGTCGTCCTCTTCCTGTTCCTGGTTGCCTCCGGTGCCACCCTCCAATGGGGACGACTCGTTGCACGCTGAGGAGAACGCCAACGCTCCCGTCGTGGCCAGGACCAGACCAGCGCGGAACAGGACTGTGCGGGTTCGTGTCGAAGTGGTCATGAACGGGCAAACTACCTGCAGACGCGAACGAGGTAACCCCGTGTCCCCCACCGGCCCGTTCTGAGTGACGGACCGGCCAGCGGCGCCGAGTACCCGCTCATCCGCGCTTGCCCGGAGTGACAGTTCTCTTACCGCCGGCCCTACTCGTCGTGGCACGCTCGCGGCGAACAGTCGGCTTTTTTCCCTTGATCGTGGTGTGCCGCAGAGCGGCGATCACCTCGTCGGCCGCGGACTCGGGCACCTCCACCAGTGAGAAGCGATCGGCGATCTCGATCGCTCCAATGTCGCGGCCACCGAGATGGGACTCCCCAGTGATCGCGCCGACCAGGTCCTGCGGCCGGATCCCGACGCTGCGGCCAACACCGAGAAAGACACGCGTCATCCCCCCTGTCTCGGCACAGCCGCGCCGCCGTTCGCGCCCATCGGCACCACGGATGTCCGGTCTCTTGCGCACCGTGGCATCGACGACCTCCGGGATCTCCTCTTCGTCGGCTTCGCGCCCGCTGGACTCGTGAGCCAACTTCACCGCAGCGAGGGCCACATCCATGACATCGAACTCGTCAGCGAGCGTCTCGACCACGACACGGAAGCGGTCCAGGTCGTCGGTGAGCAGGCTTTCCTGCAGCGCGGCACGGGTCAGCTCGAGACGTCGCGCACGCAGATCGGCGATCGTGGGCACCTTTTCCACTGTGATCCGCTGCTTCGTCACCCGCTCGATCACCTTGAGCATCCGGTGCTCGCGCGGCTCCGCCAACGTGATTGCCACACCCTCGCGGCCAGCACGACCTACCCGCCCGATGCGGTGCACGTACGCATCGGGCGCCGACGGAACGTCGTAGTTGACCACGTGGGTCAGCTGCTCGATGTCGAGCCCGCGAGCGGCCAGATCGGTGGCGATGAGCAGTTCCGCGGTCCCACTGCGCAGGCGCCCCATTACCCGGTCGCGTTGCTCTTGGCCCATCCCCCCGTGCAACGCCTCGGCGCGGTAGCCACGACCGTTCAAGGTCTCAGTGAGCTGATCGACCTCTTCCCGGGTCCGGCAAAAGACGATCGCGGCCGACGGCGCTTCCACATCCAGCACCCGTCCAAGAGCAGCAGGCTTTTGCGCACGAGCGACCACGTACGCGCTCTGCCGCACCAGCGGGACCGTACCAGCGGCCGGCGCCGCGCGGCCCATCTCGATCCTTACCGGGTCACGCAGGTGCCGGCGAGCGATCCCGTCGACACGAGAGGGCATGGTGGCGGAGAACAGCACAGTCTGCCGATCCTCGGGGGTGCCGTCGAGGATCGCCTCGATGTCCTCAGCGAACCCCATATCGAGCATCTCGTCCGCCTCATCCAGCACGACCGTCTCCACATCGCGCAGGCGAAGCGTCCCACGACCGATGTGGTCAATCGCGCGGCCAGGCGTGGCAACCACGACGTCGACCCCACGTTCGAGCGCCTGCAGCTGCCGGCCGATCGGCTGCCCCCCATAGATCGGAAGAACGCGAACCCCAAGATCGCGGCCGTAGCGGTGGAACGCTTGGGAGACCTGCATAGCCAGCTCACGGGTGGGTACCAGCACCAGCGCCACCGGCCCCGCACCTCGCCCGTCACCGGCCATCCGCTGCAACAACGGCAACGCGAACGCAGCCGTTTTTCCCGTCCCCGTCGCGGCCTGGCCGAGCAAGTCACGCCCCTGCACCAACGGTGGAATCGCCTCGCGCTGGATCGGCGTGGGCTCCTCATACCCAAGCCCAGACAGCACCCGCAGCAGCTCAGGCCGCAGCGCCAGATCAGCGAAGCTCGCCGCGTCCTGGGACACGTTCACACTCATCCTCGCCCTCCTGATGCGACTGCCGTCCGTCCATGCTCACCTAACCAACACACCCGGTACCGCAAGGGAGCTGGGAGTGCGGGCGCAGCCTTCCAAGCGCCAAGGCGTGCGTTTTTCCCGTGAGTGACGTGCGCAATCAGCCGATGGGCGTCGGCAGCCCCGGATGTGCTCATCACCGAAAACGACCACGGGCCGAGCCGAGGTGCCGACTCGACGGTGAAAGGTTAGCGATCAACAGAACTGCGAGATCTTCACCCCGCCGGCTGATGATCCCGCCCGGATCGGGGCCCAGGTCGTGCTCAGGCGCGGTTGCGGGAGTCGGGCGAGGTGTCGAAGACCGCGCCGCTGCGTGAGGGGACAGTCAGCGTCACCGTGCCGGGGGCTAGCTCGGCGGTCGGTGAGCCGTCGGTCGTCAACAGACACCTGACCATGCCTGGTTGCGCCGGTAGCGTGCTGCTCAGCGAAATCGTGAACTGACGCGACGCCCCGGAGACATTGACGGCAGTGATTATTGTGCTGCCCTGCAGGGTCCGGGCGAAGGCGTAGACGTCCGTATCGGCATAGAGGGGGATGTAGTCGCCGCTCTGAAGGGCGGGGTTGGACCGGCGCAGCGCGATGACCGCCTTATGAAAGGTGAGCGCGTCGAGATCCCAACGCTGCGGGTGGTCCCACGGAAAGGATTTGCGCGCCCAGTGGTCCGGCAGTGCCCCGCCCATGCCGATCTCGTCGCCGTAGTAGATCGAGGGGGCGCCGGGGAAGGTGAACAGCAGCAGCGTGCCGAGCCGGACGCTGGCCCGGTCGTCGCCGGCGATGGTCACGAAGCGAGAGGTGTCGTGGCTGTCGAGCAGGTTGAGCTGGGTGAGCTGGACAGGCCAGGGATACAGGCCCAGGAGATGATCGATCTTGGCCGCGTAGGCGCGGCCATCGATGCCGGGCCACGGAGCGTATGAGCGACCTTCAACGGTCTCAGGCCGCACCCGGTGGCCGGCGCTGAAGGCGATCGCCGCTGCCGCGAAGAGATAGTTCATGACGCCGTCGAATTGGTCACCTCGGAGCCATTGCCGGCTGTCTCCCCAGACCTCACCGACGATGTACGCCTCGGGGTTGATCGCCTTTATTCGCTGGCGGAACTCCTGCCAGAAGCCGTCCGAGCGGATTTCGGACGGGACATCGAGCCGCCAGCCGTCGATCCCCTTGCGAAGCCAGTACTCGCCGACGCGCATCAAGTATTCCCGAACCTGCGGGTTGTCGGTGTTGAGTTTCGGTAGGGCGTGCAGCCCAGCCCAGGCCTCGTAGCCGGGCGGTCGGCCAGGGTCGTAGGAGTTGGCCGGATGGCTGTGGAAGGTGAACCAGTCAAGCCATGGTGACGCCTTGCCGTTCTCGAGTACGTCATTGAATTGGAAGAATCCTCGACTGGCGTGGTTGAACACTCCGTCAAGCACGATCCGCACGCCGCGCCGTTGACATTCGGCCAGCAGCGCGTCGAACGCCTCGTCTCCGCCGAGCAGCGGATCGATCTTGTAATAGTCATGCGTGTGATAACGGTGGTTCGAGGCGGACTGGAAGATCGGGTTGAAGTAGAGCGCCGTCACGCC
>DASVWA010000401.1:0-1964 GCA_036389855.1 Pseudonocardiaceae bacterium | reverse complement strand
GCGCAGCGAGGTGTCCATCACCTCCAGGTCGGCGAGGTAGGACTGTGCCCCCAGGTAATCCCGTCCCTCCTGGTGCCCCATGTCATCCCGGATCCGCTGTCGGGTTCGGGTCAGGCGGGCGTGGACGAAGGAACATTTCAGGCGGTAGGGCTCGTCGGCATTGCGCCGCAGGTAGCGGTCATAGACCTCGGGCATTACACGCCGATCCTGGGCGAGGCTGCACCGTAGTGCCTCGGAGACGCCGACTACCCGGGTGGACACGCTCAGCTCTTGAACGAGCTGAGCAACCAGCGTCAGGTGAATGTTCAGCGCCCGATCCGCGTAGAGCCGCAAGACGTCGAGAGTGACCTGCGGTGAGACGTTGGGGTTGCCGTCGCGGTCACCGCCGACCCAGCAACCCAGTATCAGCGGCCGTGACCCCGCAGGCAGGGTGAACCCGACGCGGGCGAGCTCGTCTTCGAGGTCTTCGAGCAAGTCCGGTACCGCATGGGTACCGATCTGCTCGAGGTAGTAGGCGACCGCTCGAGCCTCGTCGAGCACCGTCGGTTGGCCGGGTCGGATCTCGTCTGTCTGCCACAGCAGGTCGACCAGCCGCGCGAGCCGCCGTTTCGACTGTGTCTTGGGCAAGTTCTGATCGAGGACGTCGGCGACCCGGCGCAGGATGCCCTGCACCGAAGTACGGGACGCCTCGGTCGGGTGAGCGGTGAATACCGGCCGCAGCTCCATCCGCGCCAGCACCGCCTCGACTTCAGCCCGGTCGACGTCGCGGGCCAGCCGGTTCATTACCGCGCGCAGTGGTCCGTGCCGCCAGCCGACCTGGGCGCGCTGCTCCCGCGAGCGGTGCAGCTGCTCAGCCACGTTGGCGAGCTGGAAGTAGATCGAAAATGCCCGGGCGAGTTGGATGGCCGTGCCGATATCCAGCGTGGACAGTAGCGACCTGATCTGCACGCTACCGTCCGCCAGAGTCGCCCGGGCCAGCCTTCGTACCTCTTCCACCAACTTGAGCAGTTCCTCGCCGCCCTGCCGGACCAAGGTCTCACCGAGCAAGGTCGACAGCAGGCGGATGTCGGCTCGCAACGCGAGATGCTGCGACTCCGACCTGACACCGGCGTGGGCGGCCACCGAGTCAAGGCGCCTGCCCCGTTCGGCGCTCGACTCCTGTCGGGCTGTCGATGTCATCGGCTTTCCCTCATCCAGCGTCGATCAGGCGAGGCTAAAGTGGCGCCACCAAAGCGCCACAGATTCAGTCCGCCCGAATCCTGGTGATATCCGAAGCCGGCGTATCCATGCGATTGATAGTCACACGCCGGGTCGACAAACCCCAAGCACAACTCCGCAGGTGTTGCCCACTGGTAACAGCGTGGTAATGCTCAGCGCAACGCTTTCGGGCCTGATCGTCGCTTGAGGAACCCGTAGGCGGCGGTGGCCACGAACAGCACGGCGCCGAGGACGGTCAGCCAGAACAGACCTTTGATGACAGCGCCGAGGATCGCCACGACCAGCCAGACGATGAGGAGTACGCCGATGATCTTCATCATGTTCTCAGTGTCCCATTCATCCTCGGTTGCGGCGCCGGTTGTAGGCGGATGGATTTCATGAAGTTCAGCCGCGAGGACGCTCGAAGGTGACGAGCACGCCGTCGACACCACCAGGCCCGATCCGTCCCTTCACCTCGACTGCGGTGATGGCTTTGAGCTGCCATCCCTGGTCCGCATGCTCGTTGAGGATCTTTTCGAGCTTGCCACCGGACATCTTGCCGCCGAGCAGCCCCTCGCGAAGCTCGATCACCCGGTACTCGTAAGCAGTCACCATGCCAGCCTCCTGATCCCGATGTCGCGAGTTCCCTTCCCCAGTGTGTCCGATTTGCCTGCCCGGTGTGTCGCGTCACCTTGTCCGGTGTGTCCGGCCGTGGTGCGCGGTATGCCGACCGCTCAAAAGATCAGGACCGTGCCCGCAGCTCGGCG
>DASVWA010000400.1:0-4299 GCA_036389855.1 Pseudonocardiaceae bacterium | reverse complement strand
GGTTTTGCCAACCTTGTCGTGAGCAAGCGCGGCGGGACGATCGAACTCGATCCGCACGTCACTGGTGCCTGCGTGCTGACGCTGGCTGAGGGTGAGGCCGTTGCCCTTCGGGACGCGCTGACGCGGTGGCTCGGATGACCGCGGCGCCGCTTGCCAGGCGCTGGGCGACTGGGCTACCGGTGCTACGGCGGATCGCGGTAGGGACCGCCCTTGCGGGCGGCCCCCCGCACAGATCCCAGCGTGCGGGATTACCGCACTGGGCTCCTGCCTTGGGTTCTGGCGTTGAAGCGCACGACGGGGAAGGGGTGCCTTGGGCGGGCGGGGGGTAGCCATCGTTTTGTGATGCGGTCCATCCGTGTCCAGTTGAGGCGAGTGCGCTGGCTGCGGCGCCGCAGCGCTTTGTACCAGTGCCGTCCCACCTGGGTGCGGAGGGTTGCGACCGCGTCGGTGTTTCCGGGTACGGCGTAGTAGGCGAGGTGTCCTTGCACCACGCTTTTCAGCCACTGCCCTTGTTCCGGGATCGGCTGATGCCGGCGTCGCTTGAGTTGTTCTTTGACCTCATGCAACTTTGCCCGCATTCGCTTCGCTATCGTGATGCGCCTGACCCAGAATCGCCCGGTCTTGGTTTCCGCACACACGTGCGTGAAGCCGAGAAAACCGAACGTTTCAGGCTTCCCGAGGCCCTGAGCCGCTCGCCGCCAGGCGGCATGCCGCCCGAACTCGATTAGCCGGGTCTTGTCGGGATGCAGTTCCAGCCCGAACCTCGCGAACCGCTCACGGAGATCGGCGAGGAACCGCTGCGCGTCGTCTTGATACTCGAAGCCAGCGGTGAAATCGTCGGCGAAACGCACGATGATCACATCTCCGCGCGCGTAGTGACTCCTCCACCACTGGGCTCACAGGTCGAAGACGTAATGCAGGTACACGTTGGCGAGCAACGGTGATACCGATGCCCCCTGCGGCGCGCCCCCCGAAGTCTCCGACCACTTCCCGTCCTCGATGACCCCTGCGCTCAGCCACTTACCGACCAGGCGCAGAACCCGTTGATCCGCGATCCGGTGCTCCAGGAACCTCGCCAGCCAGCGATGGTCAAGGCTGGTGAAGAACTCGCGGATGTCCGCGTCGAGCACCCAGTTCACCTTCTTGCGTTCGATCCCGACCGCCAGCGCATCCAGCGCGTGATGCGGGCTGCGTCCCGGCCGGAACCCATAGGAAAAGCCCAGGAAGTCCACCTCGTAGATAGCGTTGAGCACCTCGACGACGGCCCGCTGAACGATCTTGTCCTCCAGCGTGGCGATGCCAAGCGGCCGCTGCCGCCCGTCCGCCTTCGGGATGTACGCCCTGCGGGACGGCCTTGCCCGGTAGCGCCCCGCGTGCAGCCGCGCGTGCAGATCCTGGAGGTTGACCTCCAAGTTCTGCCCGTAGGCCTCCCACGTCACCCCGTCCACCCCCGGCGCGGCCTGCGGGCGGATCGCCCAGTAGGCCGCCCGCAGACGATCCAGGTCGACATGGTGCAAAAGCGCCGTGAACCGTGCCTCCTTGTCCCTTCGTGCTACCTCGCGCACACGATCCAGCCCGCTTGGCACGCCTTGGCCGGCTCTGTGTCCGGGACGTGTCGGCCTGGTCGCGTTTCCCTTGGCCAGCCCCCTTTCCTCCACCATCTCCGCCACCGCTCTCACGGTCTTGTTCGACGGCTTCGCAGGTACTACGGGGCTGTCTGACTTCCCACTCTCGTTCATCCCAGGCTTACCGCCTCAGCGTTCCCTGGACGGCCCACCCGGCCATCACTCCGGCGGGCGAGAGTGGGATCTCCCGGTTCTCGCGCATGAAGATTCCGCACATGCCCTGGTTCTCCGACCGCGCGGGGTCCCCTGGCGACTCGCGCATAACGCCACCAGCGATGTTGCCTTCCGCGTCAGTTAACCGCGTCGGCACCCCGAACTCCCTGATTTCGCGGCTCAATAGCCCGGCCTGCGCGTACCCCTGCCAACGCTTCGCCAACGCCCTCACAGACGTCAACGCATGGTTCGGGGCCACCGTGGGTCGCTAGCCCTTCGATGTAGAGCTCTCTCATCTCCATCTCCATGCCGGTTTATCCCGGCGCTCTGACTGGTCAGGTCCTCGGCGTGTCGAGTTGATCTTGCCATCGTCTTGTTGATGATGGTTGGGTGCCTGCTGATCGCCGTCCGTCCTATGAGGAGCTTGCTGCGGAGAACGCGCAGCTTCGGGCGATGATGTCGGAGCTGCGGGTGATGGTGGAGGAGCTGCGCGCCGAGAATGCCGAGCTGAAGCGGCAGTTGGGGCAGGACTCGCGGAACTCGTCGAAGCCGCCGTCGTCGGACTCGCCGTTTGCCAAGCCTGCTCCGAAGTCGCTGCGCCGCAAGAGCGGCCGCAAACCGGGCGGGCAGCCGGGACATCCAGGGGCGACGTTGGCGCTGGTCGATAAGCCCGACGAGCGGCTGCGGCACGAGCCTGGCCCGTGCACCGGCTGCGGCGCGGACCTGGCGGAGGCCCCGGAAGTCGGGATGGAGCGGCGGCAGGTGTTCGATCTGCCGCCGATGACGGTGCGGGTCACGGAGCATCAGCTCGTCGCGCGCCGCTGCGCCTGTGGGACCACCACGTGCGGTACCGCGCCGAAGGGTGTGACGGCGCCAGTGCAGTACGGGCCGCGGATCACCGCGATCATCCTCTATTTGTATGTGGGGCAGTTTCTGTCCAAAAAGCGCACCGCCCAGGCGTTGGCCGAGTTGTTCGGCACCTCGGTCTCCGAAGGCACCGTGGCCACCGTGACCAAACGTGCCGCCGACGGGCTGGAGGGGTTTCTCGAGGAGGTCACAGACCGCATCGCCGGATCCGAGGTGGCCGGATTCGACGAGACCGGCCTGCGGGTAGCGGGCAGGCTGCACTGGGTGCACTGCGCCCGCACCGGCAAGTACACCCTGATCACCTGCCACCCCAAGCGCGGCAACGAGGGCATCGACGCAGCCGGCGTCTTGACGCGGTTTCGCGGGGTGGCGGTGCACGACGCGTGGGCGCCCTACGACAGCCACGTCGACGTTGAACATCAGCTCTGCTGTGCTCACGCCCTGCGTGAGCTAGCCGCAGTCGCCGACACCGCCGAGCCAGACGCCGACTGGTGCTGGGCCACCCAAGCCAGCGACGCACTCGTTGCGATACAAAAGCTCGTCGTCGACGCGATCGCCAGCGGTGCCGACGCCGTCGACCCCGACGCCCTGGACACGCAGGTCCAGCTCTACCGCTGCGCCGTCCAGATCGGCATCACCTCCACCGCCGCCCGCAGCGACAAGGTGATGCGCAAGCACAACGCGCTCGCCCGCAGGCTGCTCGACCGGCAAGACGACTACCTCCGCTTCACCACCGATTGGCGAATACCGCCCGACAACAACGGCTCCGAACGCGATATCCGCATGATCAAGCTCCGGCAAAAGGTGTCCGGTTGCCTGCGCACCCTCGCCGGAGCCACACACTTCTGCGCAATCCGCAGCTACCTCTCCACCGCCGCCAAACACGGACGGAACTTCTTCGACACCCTCATCATGCTCGCCGAAAGCCGACCCTGGCTACCCGCACATCAACAAGTCACGCTGTGATGACCTGACCAGTTACGTGGTCGGAAGCCAGTGGGGCCGAGCTGGGCGAGTTCTGCGTCAACGTCAACATCGATGGAGCCGAAAAGTTGATGTTCTCGCTGTGCGCTGGGGAGATGTGGACCAGGACCTCGTCGTCGATGCGCCGCCCGGTGGTGCGCACGAGTCCACGGCCAGGCCGTAATACTCGGTCGTCCACGTCACCACGGCGTTGGTGACTAGGGTCAGACACCACGCCTGTTCGGTCTGCTGTTCGAGGTGGCGGGCGGACGGTGCCCTCGTGGGCGTAGAGCAGGTCGCGTTTGAGCGCGTGCAAGGATTCGCCTTTGTTGAGCTGGCGGGAGATCTTGCGCCGGTAGGCCGGTCGGCCAGGTAACGGGCGGCGTAGATGGTGCGGCACAGCGCCCCGTACTCCTTCAGGGCTGCGGCCAGTGCGTTGTGCCTGCTCGACGTCGAGAGCTTGCCGACCAGCAGCGACGCGGTGGCGTGCCCGAACTTCAGCGACCCGGCCAGGCTGAGCAGATCGTCGTAGTGCTCGGCGATCAGGTCAGTGTTCAGCCTGCGGGTCAGCAGCGGCCCTATGTGCGGGTAGTCGGCCTCAACTTTCGCCCGTGGTCCCGTGCGGTAGAGGGTGATCTTGCCCAGGTCCCGGATACGTGGGGAGAGCTGGAGGCCGAGCAGGTCGAACAGC
>DASVWA010000399.1:0-7178 GCA_036389855.1 Pseudonocardiaceae bacterium | reverse complement strand
CGCCGGGCTGGTTGCGCGTCGGATCGTGTGCTCGGTTCGTCCCGGCGATGTGGTGGCAGCCGGGTCAACCTACGGCCTGATCCGCTTCGGATCCCGGGTGGACCTCTACCTGCCACCGGGCAGTGCGGTGCTGGTTCGCCCTGGGCAGCGCACCGTGGGTGGAGAGACCCCGCTGGCTCGGCTTCCTGCCACCGGGGAGTCCTGAGCCGTGCCCGGTGCAGGGGTTCGCCTGCTGCCCAACGCGATCACCGTGCTGGCGTTGTGCTCGGGTCTGTCTGCGGTGAAGTTCGCCCTGGGCGGCAACTACGCCGGCGCACTTGCCGCGATCTCACTGGCCGCGCTGCTGGACGCCCTCGATGGCCGGCTGGCCCGGCTGCTCGATGCCACCTCCCGGATCGGCGCCGAGCTGGACTCGCTCGCCGACGGCATCTCCTTCGGTGTGGTGCCGGCAGTGGTGCTGTTCATCTGGGCGCTGGATGACACCCGTGCCGGGTGGTCGGTGGCTCTGGTGTTCACGGTCTGCGTGATATTGCGGCTGGCCCGGTTCAACACCCTGCTCGATGACACCGAGGCGCTGCCGTTCGTCAAAGAGTTCTTCGTCGGCGTCCCGTCTCCAGCAGGTGCGCTTCTGGCGCTGCTTCCGCTCACCGTCTTCCTTCAGTTCGGTGGGGGCTGGTGGTCCGCGCCGGTCACCGTGGCGATATGGACGGTCCTGGTGGCTGTGGCGATGGTGAGCCGGCTACCCACGCTGTCGGCGAAGACGGTCCGGGTGCCGGCGCGGGCAGTTGCGCCGCTGCTCGTGCTGATCGCCGGCCTGGCCGCGGCGGTGATCACCTTCCCGTTCGCCTCTCTGGGCCTGGCGATACTGCTGTACATGGCCCACATTCCCTACGCCAGCTACCGCTACCGCTGGTTGGCGCGGCATCCCTCGGCGTGGGAGGTCCCGCCCCGTCAGCGTCGGGCGATCCGCCGCACCGCACGCAGCATGCGTCGCCTGGGGTTGCGCCCGCCGCTACGACGGCGGGTCGCCGGTGCCGCCGCCCGGGCCGGTGCGGCGGTGCGCCGCAGACGCAATGGGGACAGAAACGGCGAGGTGCCCCGCGACAGCCGCACCCGCCGGATCGGCCTGCGCCGCCGCACCTAAACCGCGCGTGCCCGGCTCTCTGTGCCCGGTGTGTCGCGCTCGGGTGCACGGTGTGTCCTCATCCCAAGTCCTCGACGAGTAAAAGAGGGCTCGGGGCTCTGGGCCGTCCACTTCGAGCTCAGCGCGGCCGGGTCGCGCCACAATCCTGTTACATTCGGCCTTTATTGCAACACGCCAATGTTCCGGATGCAACGAACCGGAAATGATCGCGCTTTGTACTGGACCGCAAGAATACCTCGCACCCCGAAAGCTGAGATCAGTAAGACCGGAGCTGTCAGGCACTTAACGTAGAAGGATTCGAATGATGACCGCTGGCCGAGGCATTAGCCGAAGCGGGCCACCGGGTGACTGTCTGGACACTGGGCCGCGGCGGGGACTGCGCGTTCTTCCGGCCCGTCGACCCGAGGGTGGAAGTGCGGATCGCACCGTTTCCCGACGTCGCTGGCGAAGCAGTCGGTCCCCGCATCCTGCGCTCCATACAAGTACTGGTCGATGCCTTTGACCCGGCGGGCTACGACGTGGTGCACGCGCAGGACTGCATCAGCGCCAACGCCGCCGGCCATTGCATCCGCACGGTTCATCACCTCGACCACTTCAGCACACCGGAGCTGACCGCCTGCCACGAGCGCGCCATCACTGATCCTTACGCTCACGTCTGCGTGTCCGCAGCCGTGGCTGCTGAATTGCTCGCCGGGTGGGGAAACCTTGTTCGGCTACCGGGACTATCGGGCCCGCTGGGAGCAACAGGTCGAAGCGCTCGGAGTCGAACCGGTGGTGCTCGGGCCGGTAGCGCACGATGAGCTTCCGGCACTCGTCGCCAGCGCGGGCGTCTTCGCCTTCCCCTCCACCAAGGAAGGGTTCGGGCTGGCCGCCATGGAGGCATTGGCAGCGGGAGTGCCAGTGGTTGTGTCGAACCTGCCGGTGCTACCCGAGATCTTCTCTGGTGCCGCCCGGTTCACCGAAGACCCCGAAGAGCTGGCGGCGCACCTGCTCACCGGACTCGTCGACCCAGACCCGGGTGCGCGGGAGGCCGGCCAGGCCCTCGCCGCGCGCTATACCTGGCCAGCAGCGGCACAGCGCCACCTTGACCTCTACCAACGCCTCTAACCCAGCGTGTCGTCTCTTCTGACCGGTATGCCCATCTCTGTCCGTGTGTCGGCACAGATGGCCGCATGTCCGGCTACCGGTGCACGCTCTTACTGTCGTCGTCCCGGTGGCACTAGCTGCGCATGTTCCTCGTCGACCACAGGCGTTCACACACACTGGCACAAGACGCGGACATGCGGGCAACGGAGAGGCGGTACTCCCGGTGCGGTATCGGCCGGTACGCCGGCTGATCGATGCCCCCGCACGGAGTGCTGGCTACCGTTGTCCCGTGGCACAAGCAGCCCTGGGGAAACCGGCCGGTGCCGGTCTGCTCCGGCGCCTGCCGGTGTTCGTGCTGCCGCTGGTGATCGCCTTGGCGCAGTTCCAGGGAACCCGCTTTGCCGCGATCCACCAACCTGAGCGCACTCCGTTGGATGCGTTGGCCATCGTGCTGCTTGTCGCTGGTCCCGTCGCGCTGCTCGCTCGACGGCGCTACCCCGTGCCGGTACTCGGCGGGGTCCTCGCCGTGACGGTGGCCTACTACGCACTGGACTATCCCTACGGCCCCGCGTTTCTCAGCGTCGCGCTGGCTCTCGCCGGCGCCGTGCTGCGAGGTCACCGGCTGGGCGCGTGGATCGGCGCGGGTTCGGCATATGTCACGTTGCTGTTGGTGCAAGCGCTGCCCGGGGGCGCGCCCGCACCCGGCTTCGCCCAGGCGGCCGGCATTGCGGCCTGGGTGCTCGTCGTGCTGCTGGCCAGTGAGGGGCTTCGGATCCGCGCCGAACGCGGCGCCGAGGCCGCCCGATCCCGGGATGAACAAGAACGGCGCCGGGCCACCGAGCAGCGTCTGCAAATCGCCCGCGACCTGCACGACGTGCTCGCACACAACATCTCGCTGATCAACGTCCAGGCGTCGGTGGCACTACACCTGCTCGACGAACAGCCAGACGCCGCGCGTGGTGCCCTGACCACCATCAAGCAGGCGAGCAAGGACGTGCTCACCGAGATGCGGTCGGTGTTAGGCGTACTGCGTGCGGTGGACGAGGCCGCGCCACGCGTTCCGGCTCCAAGCCTGGCCCGGCTCGACGAGCTGGTGGTCAGCAGCAGCGACGCTGGGCTGGACTTGCACGCTGAGGTCCGGGGCGATCCGGTGCAGCTGCCGACGAGCGTGGACGTCGCGGCCTACCGGATCCTGCAGGAGGCGTTGACCAACGCCGCCCGGCACGGCGCTGCGGCGCAAGCCACCGCACTGATCACCTACCAGCCCGACAACCTCACAGTGCAGGTGGACAATCAGATGGCGGATGCGCCACCGCCGAGCGTTGAGGGGACCGGCAACGGAATCGCCGGGATGCGGGAACGGGTCACCGCGCTGGGTGGCCAGTTCAGCGCAGGCCCGCTGCCCGGCAGCCGCAAGTTTCGGATGCAGGCCAGTTTCCCGCTGACGGCCCCGGCGAGGGAGAATGTCACGTGATCAGCGTGCTGCTCGCCGACGACCAGGCGCTGGTCCGTGCCGGTTTCCGCGCGCTGCTCGACGCTCAACCCGATATCGAGGTGGTGGCGGAGGCCGGCGACGGCGCTGCCGCCGTCGCCCTGGCCGTCGAGCTACGTCCGGACGTGGTGCTGATGGACATCAGGATGCCGGGCACCGACGGCCTCGCGGCGACCAAGCAAATCGCCGCCGATCCCCGGTTGACGGGCGTGCACGTGGTCATCCTGACCACCTTCGAGCTCGACGAGTACGTCTTCGAGGCGCTGCGCACCGGCGCCAGCGGCTTCCTCGTCAAGGACACCGAACCGGCCGACCTGATCAGTGGGGTACGCGCCGTGGCCGGTGGCGATGCGCTGCTGTCCCCGGGCGTCACCCGGCGGCTGATCGCAGAGTTTGCCACCCGCGCCAAGCAGCCGGTGGACACCGCGGCGCTGGGCGCGCTCACCGATCGGGAACGCGAGGTGATGGCACTGGTCGCCCAAGGCCTGTCCAATGAGGATATTGCCAGCACGCTGTTCGTCAGCCCGGCAACGGCCAAGACTCATGTCAGCCGCGCGATGGTCAAGCTCGGTGCCCGGGACCGCGCGCAGCTGGTGGTGATCGCGTACGAGGCAGGTCTGGTCCGTCCCGGCTGGCGGCCCTGACCCCTGACTCGGTAGGCGGCGCGACATGTAGGGCATGAGCGCCTGACACACCGTGCATGAGAGACGGACACACGGGGTGGGGCTTAGTGGCCTCGCCACACCGGATCCCGCCGCTCCAGAACGGCGGCCCGGCCCTCGGCGGCGTCCTCAGTTGCAGCGACCACCCGGCGCATGGTCTCGCCGAACCGGATGGCATCAGTCATCGGCAAGTCAGCGGTGCGCACCGCGACCTCCTTGATCGCCCGTGCAGCCAGCGGCGCACCCCGCACCAGCCGATCAGCCAGCGATCGGGCAGCGTCCATCAACTCCGCGTGCGGCACCACCCAACCGGCCAAGCCGATCTCCTGGGCCCGTGCGGCGTCGATGCGCTCCCCCGTGAGCAGCAGCTCCATCGCATACTGCCAGTTGATCTTTCGGGGTAGCCGGATCGCGCCGACGATCGTCGGCACCCCGATCCGGACCTCGGGGAAGCCGAACTCCGCCCGCTCGCTGGCGATCACGAAGTCACACCAGGTGACCAGGGTCAATCCGTAGCCAAGGCAGAACCCGTTGACCGCCGCGATGACCGGCTTGAAGATCTCCCAGCCGCTCTCGAACGAGTTCACCGTCGGGCGTTCCCAGAACGTGCCTGGGAACTCGCCGGTCGGGTCCCCCTCGCCGCGTAGGTCCGCTCCTGCGCAGAACGCCCGACCCGCGCCGGTGACGATGCCCACCCACGCGTCCTCGTCGTCGCGAAACCGGCTGAACGCCTCGTTCAATCCGCGCCGCATCGCACCATCGATTGCGTTGAGCCGCTCCGGGCGGTGATACGTGATCGTCGCGACATGGCCGTCGAGCTGGTAGCGCACGGTGTCATTCACCGGCGCAGTATCACGCCAGCGCCACCTGCCACCACGCTTGAGTCGACACGCAACCGGGAGGACTGTGAGCGGATGTGGGTCCAACCCATCCGTGAGCTTGCACTGCTTGACGAGCTGGCCGAACGGGTAACACAGCAGTTTCCCGGCCGTGCCCGGGTGATCGTCGACGGTGCTCCGCCAACCGAGCCGGTCGCGCTGGCTGACGCCCTGATCGAGGTGTTGCGGCTGCGCGGCCGGCCGGTGCTGCGGGTGTCAGCGGCGGACTTCCTCCGGCCGGCCTCGGTGCGCCTGGAGCACGGCCGCACCGATCCCGACGAGCTGCTGCACGGGTGGTTGGACGTAGCCGGGCTACGCCGCGAGGTGCTCGAGCCGGCCGGCCCCACCGGTTCCGGCCAGGTGCTACCCCGGCTGTGGGACAGCCGGGTGGATCGTGCGTATCGGGCGCAGCGGGTGGAGCTGGCGACCAATGGGGTCTTGCTGCTTGCCGGGTCGCTGCTGCTCGGGCGGGGTCTGCCGGCCGAGCTCACCGTGCACCTGCAGCTCTCCGCGGCCGCGCTGGCCCGCAGGCTGGACCCGCAGCTGCACTGGACGCTGCCGGCCTACCGCCGCTACGACGCCGAGCATCACCCGACCGCCGTGGACGTGCTAGTACTGGCCGATGACCCCCGCCGGCTCGCGCTGATGCACCGCTGAGCATTGCCGCCGCTTGATCTTGCCCCAGGGCTTGTCCACAGAGATCATGGTGGCGACCCACAGGAACAGGAGGTGGACGGCCGATCCGGCGACCACCAGCCACGCCGGCAACCCTGCATTCACGCCAACACGAGACGCTTCCGCGGCCTGCGCCACGGCCCGCTGCACCCAATCGCCAGTCAACGCCACTGAGGTCACGATGACCGAGACGGCAAGAACCAGCTTGACGACGATCCACCAATACTGGAGCAGCTGCCAGGGGGTCGCGACCGACAGGACGATCCCGGTCAGCAACGTCGCCACCGCGAAGAAGGGGATGACCGCGCCGCCGATGCGTTCCATCATCGCGTAGCAGGCGAGCACGAACGTCGGGTGCGACGCAGTTGCGGCGCTGATGCCCAGGGTGAGCATCGCAACGACGAGGCCCAGCCATCCGGCCGACACGGCGACGTGCGTCGCGCGGACGAACTTGCGCGGTCGGCCGGACAGCTGCGCCTTGGCGGTCATCAGAGTGTCCTTGCCACTCGCCGGGATCGGACCCAGCGGTAGTGCAACACCACGCTGAGTGCCAGCCAGAACATCGGTCCGGCCGGCCAGAACCACGCAACGGGGCCCAGCACCCACCGCACGACCAGCACGGCGGTGAGCACCACCACGACCGCCACGTGCACGGCAAGCCGGCGCCGGACCTGGGGCTCCAGCGGCACGGAGAGGTCGGGCTCGGCCGCCGCGGCGGGCAGGTCGTCGGTGAGCTCGGCGAGGTCGGCATGGATTTGAGCCGCGTAGGCGGCGGCTTGACGCTCGTCTGCCTCAGCGAGGGTGAGCATCCCGACGGCGACCGCATCGCGGATGCGGGCCGCGACCTGTTCCCGCTCGGCGTCGGAGACGCGTAGCGAGCCTGGGCGGGTGGTTCGGTCAATGGTAGGCACGGCGTTGCTCCTCGGGGACCTTGCGGCAAATGGATCGGCCATGGCGTAAATGGTTCGCCACGGCAGCCTCGCGCGCGTCCGGCGCTGAGAGGCCGCTTGCGCACCTCCGGGGGAGGGCTCACGGTCCACCCTTCTGCTACCCGGGGAGTAGGCGTACCTACTCCCGGCCCGCCTTTGCGGTCTGGCGCGGGGGATGTGACCTGAGGGACGCGGGCGCTCGGGTGAGCGCCGCGCTGGGTAGCCGGGCAGACCGCCCCCTGGGATGCGGCTGATCACGACGAGCAGGTGGCGGCTAGTCGAGTGTGGCGCGCGGCTAGATGAGCGGATGAC
>DASVWA010000398.1:0-3687 GCA_036389855.1 Pseudonocardiaceae bacterium | reverse complement strand
GTTACTAACGCATGTCCATCGCTGTCAGAGCTTCACGGCTGCGGGTACATGTCGGATCGACCTGCTCTCTACGTTGACCGGGCGCCCGGATGATTCCGGGAGTCGGGTGTGCCCTCGGCGAACCGAGGACCGATGGCGTGTCCGGATGGCTGAGTGAGATAGGCGTGCACCGCGGCGGTGTCGAGCGTCCCCACGCGTAAGGCCCGCGGGAAAGCCCGGCGCCGCTCGGCGAGACGCAGACACCCGATGTCGGGGTGCATCCACGCGCCCCGACCAGGATGCCGACGCCGCGGGTCCGGGACCAGGGTCTCGTCCACCGCCACCACGCGCAGCAATCCGGAAGCCGCCGCCGTGGTCCGGCAACCTACGCAGGTCCGGATAGGCTCGGCGGGCCGCGCGTGGCGGCGATGCCGGATGTCGTCCGGGCAGGCGTAGACCGTCCCCCGACGGCGGGCCATCACAATTCTAGCGCGCACCGGCGGCCGGTGGAGAACCGGCATTGGTCACCGGTACCTCGGTGTGTGGTGCCGGGTGCTGGGCGCGGGCTGTTGGGGACACCACCGGCTCCGCATCACTCCGAATGTCGATCTTCCATCCGGTCAGCCGGGCGGCCAGTCGAGCGTTCTGGCCTTCTTTACCGATCGCCAGTGACAGCTGGAAGTCGGGGACGACGACCCGGGCCGTTTTGGCTCGGAGGTCCACGACCTGCACAGAGATGACCTTCGCCGGAGATAGGGCATTGCCCACGAACGTCGCTGGATCATCCGAATAATCGATGATGTCGATTTTCTCGCCGCCCAACTCGCTCATCACGTTACGGACCCGCTGGCCCATCGGCCCGATGCACGCTCCCTTGGCGTTGACTCCGTGGACGGTCGACCGCACGGCGATCTTGGAGCGGTGCCCTGCCTCCCTGGCCACCGCGGGGATCTCCACGGTGCCGTCAGCGATCTCTGGAACCTCCAGCGCGAACAGCCTGCGGACCAGGTTGGGATGCGTGCGAGACAACGTGATTTGCGGGCCGCGCATGCCCCGGGACACGCCTACCACGTAGCACTTGATCCGCTCGCCGTGCCGGTAGGTCTCCCTCGGCGCCTGCTCCACCGGCGGGATCACACCCTCGATGTCGCCGATCTTGACCACCACCACACCACGGGCGTTCGCCCTGGCGTCGCGCTGCACAACGCCGGCGACGATCTCACCCTCCTTGGCTGAGAACTCGCCGAAGGTGCGCTCGTGCTCGGCGTCGCGTAGCCGCTGCAGGATCACCTGGCGCGCCGTGGTAGCCGCGATCCGGCCGAATCCCTCGGGGGTGTCGTCCCACTCGTGGCGAACACTCCCGTCGTCATCGAGCTCCTGCGCCAGCACCCGGACCAGGCCGGTCTTACGGTCGACATCGATCCGCACGTGCGGTTGATGACCGTCGGTGTGCTTGTACGCGGTGAGCAATGCCGTCTCAATGGCTTCGAGCACCGTCTCAAAGGAGATGTCCTTGTCCCGTTCAATAGCGCGCAGCGCGGCGATGTCGACGTTCACCGTTCCTCCAAATCCTGCCGTCTCGCGCCGTCGAGCGCAGCGAGCTCGGCGGCGGGCGGCGGGCGAAATTCCACTTCCACCACCGCGCGGCGCAGCTGCGCATAGCGCACTCGGCGAAGGGCTCCTGACACCAGCAGCGTGACGCCCTCGTCGTCGCAGTCCCCGATCCGGCCGACCAGTTCCGCACCCTCTGCCTGCACGACCCGGACCAGCCGCAGCCGGTTACGCCGCCAGTGCCGCGGCTGGGTCAACGGCCGATCCACCCCTGGTGAGGTCACCTCAAGGGTGTAGGGCCCCCCGAGCAGCTCGTCGCAGCCGTCCAGCGTCTGGGATACCGCACGGCTGACCGTGGCGATGTCGTCCAGCCCGACGCCCGCGTCCGAATCAATGATCACGCGAACCAGCCAACGCTGGCCTGCGCGTACCTTCTCCAGATCCTCGAGCTCAAAACCGGTGCCGACCACCGCGTCGCGCACCACCGACTCGACCGCTGAGTCGGAGCTCGCGGGTTCAGTGGTCA
The DNA here is from genome assembly GCA_036389855.1 of Pseudonocardiaceae bacterium. Classification (GTDB taxonomy): domain Bacteria; phylum Actinomycetota; class Actinomycetes; order Mycobacteriales; family Pseudonocardiaceae. Next base: position 1,631 of record DASVWA010000398.1, on the reverse strand, counting down.
CCATGGCCTCCTGCCTGGAAGTGACTGTCTGTCTGTCGATGTGGCGATGCGGCGACGACCAGCGCGGGGGCGCGCCCGGTCGGGATCACCCAGGGTATCGCGTCGCGGGAACTATCTGCGCCAAACGGATCACGGTGCTGCGCACGGGCGGGCCAGGAGGCTGGCAGGATGGCCAATCGTGCCCGGACCTCGCCACAGTCGACGCCGCATGCTGGGCGCCGGGGCCGCGCTGCTCGTCGCCGGTCCAACCGTGCTTGCCGGGTGCACCGGACCAACACCGGCAGCGCCCGAGGAACCGGACCCGCTGGAGCAACCAGCCCGGCGCGCCGAGAGCGACTCGGTTCTGGCACAGGCAGTAGCCCAGGCGGCAACCGAGATCGCAAACCAGGTGGACGGTCAGGCATTGGCCACGGTGGCCACGGCACTCGCCGCAGATCGAATGGCGCACGCGATCACACTTCGCACCGAGCTGCGACGGGTGCGGCCGACGACGGTGTCCAGCAGCATCGCCCCATCAGCCCCGCCGCCACCTGAGCCGCCACCGGCTATTGCTGATCTGGCCAGCGCTCGCGCCGCTCTGCTTCAGGCGGTGCATTCGGCCCAGGATGAGGCATCCCAGCTGGTCGTGACGCTGCCCGGGTACCGCGCAGCGCTGCTGGCGTCGGTGGCCGCCTGCTGCGCAAGCCACGCCGCGGTCCTGCCATGACCGCCCGCCGTGCTCTCGCTGCCTCGCATCCCCCGATATGGAGACTTATCGGGATGCTCAGGCCCCTCCTGACCCCGATATGTCTCCATATCGGGCTCGATCGATCATGAGGGACGTGCCGGTGGATGCGCTGCAGGCCGCGTTGGCGGCCGAGCATGCGGCGGTATGGGTTTACGGGCTGGCCGGGGCGTTCCTGCCGGATGAGTTGTCCGGTCAGCTCCACGCGGCCGCTGGCGCACACCAGGCTCGGCGCGATGCCACCGAGCGGACGCTGATCGACGCACGCGCGCAGCCGGTGCCCGCCGAGCCGGGTTACCTCACTCCAGAACCGGTCACCGACGCCGCATCAGCGCTACGGCTGGTGATCACCGCGGAGACCGACGCGGCCGCAGCCTGGCGCTCGGTACTCGAGCGCAGCCCGGCCGATCCGGTCCTGCGCACCGGCGCGCTGGACGCACTGACCCAGGCCGCCGTCCGGGCGACCCGCTGGCGCGCCGTCGCGGGCATCACCCCGCTGACGGTGCCGTTTCCAGGCGCACCCTGAAACGACGTACCGTCGTCGACGTGCACACCAAGGAATTCCAGATCCAGACCGGCTCACGGGAGCAGGTGCGCGACCTCACCACGGAATGCCGAGCGTTCCTCCACCAGGTGAGCGCCCGCGACGGTCTGCTGCATGTATGGGTGCCGCATGCCACCGCCGGCCTCGCGGTGATCGAGACCGGGGCAGACAGCGACACCGATCTGCTCGCCGCGCTGCGTGAGCTGCTGCCCGCGGACGGGCGGTGGCGCCACCGGCATGGATCTCCGGGGCACGGCAGGGACCACTTACTCCCGGCATTACTGCCGCCCTACGCCAGCGTCCCGGTGCTGGGCGGGCAACTTGCTTTGGGTACCTGGCAGTCGATCTGCCTGGTAGACACCA
>DASVWA010000397.1:0-1998 GCA_036389855.1 Pseudonocardiaceae bacterium | reverse complement strand
TGAGACCAAGGGTTGTGGCGGTGGGTGTTCGCTCAGGCTAGGGCTCGGGACGGGCGGCGCTCCACCGAGTTTCGCCGTCCGCGTCACCGGTCACGGCCCAGGTGAAGCGCCCGTCCCCCAGCCCCGCAGATGCTCGCGCATCGCTGGGGGCCCTAGCACGGTGAACTCCGCGCCGACGGCACTGTCATCCCTGAAAGGACTGGACCTGTCAAGCTGTGCCGCCCCACGGCTGGTTGATCTTTTTTCTTTCGTCCTCCGCCGCTTTTGGGCAGCGCCGGTTGCGGCGTCGGGGTCCAGGATCGGCCCGGTAGGGCCGACCGCGTCAGCGGCCGCAGGTCCTTGACGTCGACGCCGTCGTTCGGCGCAGGCTTGTGATGGCGGAGAAGAAAGCTGGTGAGTCTCCCTGGACTGTGGGTGGGGTTAGATGAGCGGACGCCTGTCGGGTCTCCAGCGCGTGCGCGCATGGGTAGGGCAGGCCCTGAAGGTGGGCTGCCGGTCATCCCTTCGCCGCGTGGTGGCGGCATGGAGTGTTTCGGCGTCCCCGGTGGGTGGGGCCAATCAAGTTAACGGGCGCGGCGAGGCGCCCAGACAAAGCAGGGCCGCGCACCCACCGGGGTGGTCTGCACGTGTGTCATGCCGCGCCGGTGTGTCCCAGGCGGCGTACGCGTCCATCGCGTAGGGCGTAGAACACGCAGTCGAGCAGCTCGCGGGCGGCGGCGACCTTGGCCACGTGCTTGGCGGTAGCCCCGCGCCGGGTGAGCACCTGCTCGTAGCGGGCACGCATCGGGGTTCCCGCACGGGTGCGCTGCACGGCCTCCACCGCGGCCCAACGCACCAGCCGTGAACCTTGCTTGGTGATCGCGCCACGATGCACGGTGGTGTCGGACTCGCGGTGACGCGGGGTCAACCCGGCCCACGAGTTGAGCTGGCGTGGCGAGGGGAACCGGCCGATCTCACCGATCTCGGCCCGCAGGATCGCGGCGAACACCGGGCCGATACCAGGAACCCGCAGCAGCGCCCGGTAACCCGCATCGGCGTCGAACAGTCCACGGATGCGCCCATCGAGGTCCTCGATCTCGGCCTGGAAGGCGTCGATCAGGTGTAGCTGGGAGTCCAACCGCACCCGATATGCCTCCGGCAGCGCCAATCTCCGCAGTCGGTGCCGCCCGTCGACACCGAACATGTCCGAGCGAGGGATCAGCAGCGCGTTTTTGGCCAGCACCGCGTGCGCGCCGGCCTTGAGCCCCGAACACAGCTGGCGCAGCTTGTGCCGGTGGCGCACCAGCTCGCGCTGGCACCGCACGTGTTTGGGCGCGATCCACGCCTCGGGCAGTCGACCCATCCGCAGCAGATCCGCCAGGTCCGCGGCGTCGCGAAAGTCGTTTTTCACCCGCCGGTAGGCAAAGCCCTTCACCCCCAACGGATGCGCCAGATGCAGCCGCGCCCCGGCTTCATCGAGCACATCGGCCACCCAATACCAGTTGTAGGTGGCCTCGACGACTACCTCCGGCGACGGGCCGGCCTTGGCGATCTGCTCGGCAAGCACCGCCGGATCCGAGGCGAACCGCACCGCCTCCAACCGCTCACCCGCCGGGGTCATCCGCACCATCACCGTGCGCCGCCGATGAAGGTCCAAACCCACTACCTGTTGCCCTGCGTACGATTCGTCCACAAGGGGCCTCCTCGAGCCGTTCTGGTTGGCATGAGCACCCCCGAGCCTGCGCTCGGGAAGCAACCCACGAGGAGCGGAGGCCCCGCCCCTTTCATCGCATCAAGTTGTTGGGTGGCGATCGTGATGAGGGTGTCGCGGGGTGCGGGGTGGCCCTGATCGGGATTGTGTCAGCTAGCTGTGGAAGGCCGACTACGTCGTTCCAGGTGGCGAATCGAGATGTCATTTCTCGGTGGTAGGCATCGGCGCTGAGCCGGTGGCGGCGGGGTCGGAAGTGTGGTGATATCCCCGCTGAACGCGGATAGGAATCGTTGCGCGTGGCCGGGTGA
>DASVWA010000396.1:0-3467 GCA_036389855.1 Pseudonocardiaceae bacterium | reverse complement strand
AAGCTGAAACTCGGACCAGCCTGGGCAATATGCATGCAGCTACCTAAAGCGCACGGCCGATCTGCTGTCAGCCAGATTTGATCCGTCGCTGGTACGTGCCGGAGAAGTGTTCTCACGACGTAGTGCTGCTACCTCGACGCGGGCAGTGCCCCCCGGTTGTCACACCGGCAGCTCGTCATCGCATAGTCAGCGAACCCAGGTGGTCTGAGCTGGCCTCCTTACTCCCCGTGGTCGAATGCATCTCGAACGTAAGCTATCTCACCAGGGATTTCAACGGTAACTTCGAGTACACAATTGACTACTTAGAGTGAAGAGGGTGCGGGAAGCTCTTCGCTGCATTGAAAGCCACAGGAGTGTCCGACACCGGCGTTCAGGCTGGTAGCGGGTTCAGACACTCGCTCGCGGCCGCTGTCGGCAGGCGGGAACAGACGTCGGCAGATGCCCGAATGACCGGCTGTACGCCGCTGGACCGCGCTGCGCTCGCACCGCGTCGTGGCGGTCCGTCGCGGGGGTGACGGTTGCTGTGGGTGATCGCGCACACGGCGGTCAGGAAGGGGATGTTGCGCCGGCGAGGGTGGGCGGATGGTGGAGGTGGTAGAGGTGGGCGTACTGGTTGTTTTTGGTCAGGAGTTCGGTGTGGGTGCCGGTTTCGGTGATGCGGCCGTTGTGGAGGTAAAGGATCTGGTCGGCGTCGGTGACGGTGAGCAGGTTATGGGAGATGATGATGGTGGTGCGCCCGGTGATGAGTCGGCGCAGCGGGGTCAGGATGCGCTGGCTGGCTTCGGCATCCAGGCCGGTGGTGGGTTCGTCCAGAAGCAGAATGGGGGCGTCGCGGATCATGGCCCGGGCAATGGCGATGCGTTGGCGTTGCCCGCCCGAGAGCAGCCGGCCGCGTTGACCGACGCGGGTGTCATAGCCCTCGGGTAGCGCGGTGATGAACTGGTCCGCGTCGGCGGCTTTGGCGGCGGTGACGAGTTGCTCGTGGCTGGCGTCGGGGCGTCCGGCGCGGATGTTCTCGGCGATGGTGCCATCGAGCAGCAGGGTTTCTTGCAACACGATGGCGATGTTGGCGCGTAGTTGGTCGGGGTCTAGCTCGCGCAGGTCATGACCGTCCAGCGTGATCCGCCCGGTAGTGGGATCATAAAACCGCAGCAGGAGTTTGAGCAGGGTGGTTTTCCCTGCCCCGCTGGCGCCGACGATGGCGGTGGTGTGGCCGGGTAGCGCGGTGAAGCTGATCTGGTCCAAGACGTCGCGTTGGGTGTCGGGATAGGTGAAGCTGACCCGTTCCAAGCGCAGCTGCCCACGGGCGCGGCCCAGCGAGATGGGGTGGGCCGGGGCGGTCACCGTGGGGCGCTGATCGAGCAGCTCGATGATCCGCTCAGCGGCAGCGGCGGCCGCGAACAGGGAAGTCGACATCGCCCCGAGCCCTTGGACCGGGCCATAAAGCTGGGACAGGAACACCAAAAAGGCCAGCAACCCGCCCAAGCTCAGGCGCCCGGCGGACAGCTCCCAGATGCCCACTCCCACGATGCTCAGCACGCCGGCGACCTGGATCAGGTCCACCAACGGGGAAAACATCGCCCCCAGCCGGGTGGCGGCCAGCCGGGCGTGCACGCTACCCATGCTTTGGGCCGCGAAGCGGTCGGACTCAGCGTCTTGGCGACCATAGGCCTGGATCAAGGTGGCGTTGCCGAGGCTTTCCTCAGCGACCACGGTGATCGACCCGGCGCGGGCCCTCACCTCCCGGGAGGCCACCTTGATACGGCGGGCGAAGATGCGGGCCGCGGCCCAAAACACCGGGACTGCGATCAGCGACGCCAGCGCCAGGCGCCAGTTCAGATAAAACAGCACCCCGGTGAACACCACGATCTTCATCAAATTCGCGATGATCCCGATGACCCCCGACAGCACCACACCCTCAATCGCGGCCACATCACCGGTCAGCCGGCTCAAGATGTCACCCAGACGACGGCGGTCGAAAAAACTCACCGACAACGTGTGCAGATGAGCGAACACCCTCGTCCGCATCCGATGCAGGAAATTCTCCGCGATCCACGCCCCCAGATACTGGCCGACGAAGCCCAAAAGACCCACCAGCAGCGTCACACCCACAAACGCCGCAGCCACCATCGGGAACGCCCCGAAATCCCGAGGAGCCAACACATCATCAACCAACACCTTGAACAACAAGATCGCGCCAGCATCCACCACCGGCCCCACGATGATCAACACCAACGACAGCCACAACCACCGCCAAAACGGCCGAGCATCAGGCCAGAACCGCCGGAAAACCTCCCGCAGACTCGCCGCCGGAGCCGCCTCCACCAAACCCCCATCGTCACCCGACGCCGGGCGAAACAGCGACCTCACCACCTCCCGCACAGCCACTCCATTTCATCGGGGTCTGGTGCTTATGATTTCACTCTACAAAGGGCCTGAAGGCGGATCTCAACCCGGGTACGGCGTCGGCGGTGGCCTCTACGTGGAGACCACCGCCGACGCGCCCAGCGGATAATAAAACCTGCTTCAGCCGAGGAGGGAACCTAGGAGCCCGCCGTTGCCGTCACGGCAGCACTTCTCCTCACCACCGTTGTAGCCGTTGTACTCACCGAAGTCGCCCCGGCCCCTGCTCCCATAGTAGCCACCGAAGCTGTAGTTACTGTCACCGTTACTGCCGTTGTTGTCGTAACCGCCGCCAGCAAGTGCGAAGATTCCCGCGATACTCATGCCACTCCTTCATGTCGAGGAAGAGCAACGCAAGCCCAAATGACCCCGAACCAGCCTAAGAAACTTAAGTGCGCAGGCGCTCTACTGTCGTCAGATCTCTGCTCTCAAGTGCGTCCGCGATATTCGACGCCACCCAACGTCTTGGCGAACTGGCCCCCGCCGTCAACACCAGCAGCTCGTCAGTCCCTTCGCACCTCAGCAAGCCCAGGCGATCCGAACTGGCCCCCTTACTCCCCGTGGTCAACGCACACACGAACGTAAGCCACCTGGTTGACGATTTCAACGGTAACTTTACGTACTCAAATGAACACGCACCGTAGCCAGCCTTCACTGTCTGGCAGTACAACGCGACGCACTGTCAGCATCGCGTTCACCGACAGCTCAGGGAGATGACGCGCCGCAGCCCGCTGGGCGTCGCACTATAGGGTCTTCACCAGCCTGAATACGGCCCCGGTGGGTGGCGGGTTACCCGGAGCTACCCGGCGGAGCCGTCATCTACCACCACGGGACGCCCAAGCGCACCACCACACCACACGCTGGCCTCCGCCTTGAGGATGGACGTTGCTGTGGGTGATCGGATGTCCTAGCCCTCGGGTAGGGCGGTGATGAGATGGTGGCCGTCGCGGCTTTGGCCGCGGGTGACGAGTTGGTCATAGCTGGCGTCGGCGCGTCTGGCGCGGAGGTTACTGGCGATGGTGCCTGCCCGCGGGCACCGCCCAGCGAGATGGGGTGGGCCGGGG
>DASVWA010000395.1:0-2476 GCA_036389855.1 Pseudonocardiaceae bacterium | reverse complement strand
CCTGTCCACATTGATCATGTTTCCAAAGCTGTACCGCCGTCTGGTGAAGTACTTCCAGGCCGGACACACTGACTTGGCCGCCTTCGACACCTGGGTTCGCGCCGATCCGAACCGCGACGATCGGGTGCTCCTGCCCACCGGTGAACTCGGGCACCTGCACGACCTTTATGACGTGGACCTGGATGGAATCGGGCTGCGATACCTGCCCGAGGAGCTGACCTTCACCTCCGGCCCCGCCGCTGCGCAGGGCTGACTACCGCATCGGCCCTAGACTGCGGCGAATACGACCTCACCACCGCGGAGGCACCGGTGCCTCGGTTTGACTCGACAGCCCTGCGCAAAGTGCTCATCGCCAACCGCGGTGAGATCGCCGTCCGGGTAATCCGGGCCTGCCGGGATGCCGGGCTGAACAGCGTCGCCGTCTATGCCGACGACGACCGCGACGCGCCGTTCGCGCGGCTGGCCGACGAGGCGTTCGCACTGGGCGGTGCGACCCCCGCAGACAGCTACCTCGACCAAGCCAAGTTGCTCGCCGTCGCGGCCCGGGCCGGTGCGGACTCGGTACACCCCGGCTACGGCTTTCTCGCCGAGCACGCAGATTTCGCCCAGGCGGTGATCGACGCGGGATTGACCTGGGTCGGGCCGTCGCCGCAGGCGATCCGTGACCTGGGCGACAAGGTCAACGCCCGCCAACTCGCCGCTAAGGCCGGCGCGCCGCTGGTGCCGGGTACCAAGGATCCGGTGTCCGGGGCGGACGAGGTGGTGGCCTTCGCGCTAGAGCACGGCCTGCCAGTGGCGATCAAGGCCGCCTTCGGTGGCGGTGGCCGCGGGCTGAAGGTCGTTCATACCCTCGAGGAGATCCCTGAGCTGCTCGACTCCGCGGTGCGCGAGGCCATGTCGGCCTTCGGCCGCGGCGAGTGCTTCGTAGAGCGCTACTTGGACAAGCCTCGCCATGTCGAGGCACAGGTGCTGGCCGACCAGCACGGCACCATCGTCGTCGTTGGCACCCGGGATTGTTCACTGCAGCGCCGGCACCAGAAGCTGGTCGAGGAGGCTCCGGCTCCTTTCCTGTCCGATCAGCAGCGCCGCACCATTCATGAGGCGGCCCGGGCGATCTGCGCCGAGGCGGGTTACACGGGCGCCGGTACCGTCGAGTTCCTGGTCGGCCTCGATGGCACGATCTCCTTTCTCGAAGTGAACACCCGGCTGCAGGTGGAGCATCCGGTCTCGGAGGAGATCACCGGGTTGGACCTGGTGCGCGAGCAGTTCCGGATCGCAGCCGGCGAGAAGCTGACCATCACCTCCGATCCGCAGCCGCGCGGCCACGCGATCGAGTTCCGGATCAACGCCGAGGACCCGGCCCGGGGCTTCGTGCCCGTGCCCGGCACCGTGACCGTGTTCGAGCCACCGTCGGGCCCCGGCGTGCGGTTGGACGCCGGGGTGCGTGCCGGCAGCGTGATCGGCGGTCAGTTCGACTCGATGCTGGCCAAGCTCATCGTCGTCGGCGCGGATCGGGAGCAGGCGCTGGAGAGGTCCCGGCGGGCGCTGGCCGAGTTCGTCGTCGAGGGCTTGCCCACTGTTCTGTCGTTCCATCGTGCGGTGGTGGATGATCCCGCTTTCGCCGCCACTGACGGCGAGCATTTCACCGTGCACACCCGGTGGATCGAGACCGAGTTCTCTGCCCAGCTTCAGCCCTACGGTGCCACCGAACAAGCGCCGCTACCGGCGCCGCGGCAGACCATGGTCGTGGAGGTCGGTGGCCGGCGGCTGGAGGTCACGCTGCCGGGCGATCTGGCCCTTCGAGGCGGTGATACTGGCCGGGCCAAACCCCGCAAGCGCGGCGGTGGCCGGGCGGCCGCGGTGTCGGGCGACGCGGTCATTGCGCCCATGCAGGGCACCGTGGTCAAGGTTTCGGTGTCCGAGGGAGACGCGGTCGACACCGGTGATCTCATCGTGGTGCTCGAGGCGATGAAGATGGAGAACTCGGTCACCGCGCACCAGGCTGGCACCATCACCGGGCTCACGGCGCAAGCCGGCACCTCGATCACCCAAGGCGCCGTCCTCTGCCAAATCACGCCCTAACCCCCGGCGTGTCCGGCTCTCGTGCACGGTGTCCGGCTCTCGTGCACCCTCCTTGCGTGCGACCCCGTTGACCGACAGCGCCGCGGCACGCGACACACCGGGCGCCAGCGCCTGACACGCCGGAGGTTAGAACGCGACGCCGGTTAGCTGACCGGCTCCAGGAGCTGCGGGCGGGCCTCGGGGGCGGCGGCGCGGCGGGCGTCGGCGCTGGAGTCGTTGAGCTGGCGCTGCGAGTCGCGCTCGGCGACCACCTGTGCCAGGTAGATCTCCACCTCCCGATGCCGCGCAGCCGCCGTCCAGCCCAGCACCTCACCCATCAGGTCAGCGACGTCAGCAGCGCACGCCTCGCCCCGGTGCGGGTACTCGATCGAGATCCGAGTGCGCCGGGTCAGCA
>DASVWA010000394.1:0-3864 GCA_036389855.1 Pseudonocardiaceae bacterium | reverse complement strand
CGGTCCTGTTGATGCTCGTCGCGGTCCTGGTGCACAGCGCCGACGGATTCGCTCACGCGAGCGGCGCCCACAACAGCGGCGCCCACGCCGCCCAGGCCGTCACGCTGACGGTCGACGCGACCGAGGCCTCGCGCAAGCTTTTTCGCGCCCGGGAGGTGATACCGGTCAGCCCCGGTCCGCTCACGCTCTACTACCCGAAGTGGATTCCGGGCACGCATGGGCCGACGGGGCCGATCATCAACCTGTCGGGGCTGAAGTTCACGGCGAGTGGAAACACCATCCCGTGGCGGCGCGACCCCATTGACATGTATGCCTTCCACCTCGATGTGCCGCCGGGTGCGACCGCCGTCGAGGCCAGCTTCGAGTTCCTGGCGCCGACCTTCGCGGGCAGCCTCAGTTCGGATTCCTCGACGACCTCACACCTTTTCGTCTTCTGGTGGAATTGGATGCTGCTTTACCCGCCGGTCGCGCACACCGACGACCTGATGTTCGATGCCTCCCTGCGCCTGCCGCCGGGCTGGGAGTTCGGCACGGGACTGCCGATGGAGCAAGAGTCGCAGGGTGAGGTGAGTTTCCGAACCGCGAGCCTGACGACGCTGGTGGATTCGCCGGTGCTGGCAGGCGAGTACTTCCGCGCCATCCCGCTGTCAACAGCGAAGCCGACGGTCGAGATGAACATCGCCGCTGACAGCCCGGCCGCGCTGGAAGCGAGCCCGCAGTTCACGGATGCCATGCGCAAGCTCGTCGAAGAGGCGAAGGCGCTCTTTGGCGCCGAGCATTACGAGGACTATCAGTTTCTCCTCGCTCTGAGCGACCACGTGGCGCACTTCGGGCTCGAACACCACCAGTCGAGCGACAACCGCGTCGCTGAGCGGGCGCTGATCGACGAGGCGCTGGGGCGGCTGGCGCTGGGTGTCCTCCCGCACGAGTACGTTCATTCCTGGAACGGCAAGTACCGGCGCCCCATCGGGCTGGCGACGCCTGACTTCCAGACGCCGATGCAAGGCGAGATGCTCTGGGTCTATGAGGGTCTGACGCAGTATTACGGCAACGTGCTGGCGGCGCGCAGCGGGCTGTGGACGCCGGAACAGTATGGCGACACGCTGGCGCAAGCCGCCGCCAGCCTTGACCACACGCCCGGTCGCCTCTGGCGCCCGTTGATCGACACAACTGTCGCAGCACAACTTCTCTACCACGCGCCCCAGGAGTGGAGCGCCGAGCGGCGCGGCGTCGATTTCTACAATGAGGGCTGGCTCATCTGGCTCGATGCCGACACGCTCATCCGCCAGCTCACTTCGGGACAGCGCTCGCTTGACGACTTCTGCCGCCGCTTCCATGGCGGGCAGCCGGGACCGCCGGTAGTCAAGCCGTACACCTTCGACGATGTGGTGGCGACGCTCAACGAGGTCGCGCCCTATGACTGGCGGACGTTTTTCAACCAGCGCCTCCACACGACCGACTTCCACGCCCCGCTCGGGGGTATCGAGCGCGGCGGCTGGCGGCTCACCTACGACGCCGAGCAGGGCCAGCGAATAAAGGATTCGCAAGCGGCACGCAAACGCGTTGAGATGGGCTACTCGATTGGCCTACGGTTGAATACCGACGGCCTCATCACCGACGTGATTGCGGGGATGCCCGCGGGGGAAGCCAAACTCAGCCCCGGCATGACAGTTGCCGCCGTTGACGGCAAGGCGTTTTCGCCCGAAGCCCTGCGTGACGCGGTGAGTGCGGCAAAGACGTCCAAGGAGCCGATTCAACTGTTTGTCAACAACGAGGGCACTTATGCCAACTACCCGATCAACTACCACGGCGGCGAGCGGTACCCACACCTCGTGCGCGACGCCGCCAAGCCCGACCTGCTCAGCCAGACAATCGCACCGCTCATCCCGAGACGGTGAGTCATCTCTACGCCATCAGACCGAGCTGGTCCAGACAATGGAAGCCGAGCGCGAAGTGACCCCAGCGGCCGGTATGGCAGGGCCGGCTGCCCAGTGGGCGAGACGGCGGTGTTGCGTTGACCGAATGTCGGCAGGCTCAGCTGTGGCGGTACTGCGTTTAGATGGTGAGCGCCAGCTCGGCGAAGGCCCCGGGGAGTCGGTGTCTTGGATCGAGGTCCATACCGAGCTCGTAGTGGCCTCGGCGAAGGTTTTGGATGAAGGCGTGTCCCGCGCTGATGACTCGTGCTGAGCGCAGCCGTTTGAGGCCGCGCATCGGCCGCAGTCGGGATTTCAGTCGGCCGTGATCTGCTTCGATTGGGTTGTTTGTGTACTGCTCGGTGACGTGGCAGGCGGCGGGGAGCAGCTCGTCGAGCACGCGCGGGTAGGCGGGTGCCCGGTCGGTGGTCACCTCCGTCGGTGATGGGCCGTACTTGAGTGCATGGGTGAAGAACCGGCGGGTAGCCGCTAGATCCCGTTTCTGGGACACAAGGACGTCGATGACCTGGCCGAACTGGTCGATCGCCCGGTACAGATACACCCACCGCCCGGCGAGCTTCACATACGTCTCGTCCACAAACCACCGATCGCCAGGGATGTGCCGGCAGGGACGGGCCGCGTCGATGAGCAGCGGGGTGAACCGCTGCACCCACCGATACACGCTCACGTGGTCAACCTGGATGCCGCGTTCAGCCAGCAGTTCTTCGACGTCGCGGTAGGACATGGCATAGCGCAACTACCAGCGGACTGTCACGGTGATCACCTCCGGCGGAAAGCGGAACCCACCGAACCCGGACCGAGGTGGAGAGTGTTGACCAGGGCGACGACGCATCGGTACAGACTGCCTGGCTTGCTCCTCGTCCACGCAACAGTGCCGTTTGCACTCAGTCAACGCAACTGTGCCCATCTCCTCCGATCGGTAGTGAAGATGGAGGTTCAACGGACGGCGAGTTCGGCCAGGTACGCCCGCAGGGTGTCAGCCAGCTCGTCCAGTGACGCGGTGATGCCGCCTGTGAGCGCGTAGTCAATCATCAGGTTGTTGGAGTCGGTGCCACTGAAACGGCGGCTGTCAGTCTGCAGGCCAAAGCACGGCTTGCCGCGGGCAAAGGCCATGCCGAGCTCGACGCACGCCCCCTCATCGGGTACCCGGCCGTCCAGGATGAACACGAACAACATGCAGTCGGCGATCGCGGCACAGTCTAGATCGAACAGCCGCTGCCGCACGGTGTGCTCATCCATACCCTGGCGGACCAGGCGGGCAGCCTCGCCACCGTCGCGCTGGGGCAAGAACGTGTCCAGACCCAACGACCGTACGACGGCGTCAACGCGCAGGTTGAACTCCTTTTCCGCTTGGGAAAACAAGGGACCGGCGATGTATGCCTTCATGACCTTCCTTCAGCTGGAGCCGGGTGGGAGTAGGCCGACGGTGGTCAGCGCGTCGAAGAACTCCTCCGCGCGGTGGGCGGGTAGCGACCCTGTGGGATCTGTGCCGACTGCGCCGGCGCGGCCGTCGTGGGACTTGCGTTGTTTCCTCGCCCGCACAGTTGCGTTTAGAGGTGGCGGTGATGGCGTGCTCCCGGATCTGCCTGGTCCAGCCTGCCGGGAGCTTGTCCTCACCGATGCAACAACCCCCTCCTGAGCACCGAGGATGCGGAATTATTGTTCGTCGCTGGCTGCGAGGAGAATCAAGCGAAGTTCCATGCGCAGTTCGACCACATCATCCTGCTCAGCGCGCCGGGCAAGTCCAACGAGATCACCGCGTTTGCCCCACTGCTGAACCGTATCGACATCACCGACGCGATCATCCCCACTGATGCGCTGCACACCCAGCATCGTCACGCCGACTACCTGCACGGTCGTGGCGCGCACTACGTGCTGACGGTCAAGCGCAACCATCCCGGCATGCACCGTCAAATCCGCGCGCTGCCCT
>DASVWA010000393.1:0-2613 GCA_036389855.1 Pseudonocardiaceae bacterium | reverse complement strand
ATCTGGCCACGATGCGCGAGGCGGTCACGGCCCTGGGCGGCGACCCGGATGCGGTGAATCCGCTGGCACCTGCAGAACTGGTCATCGACCACTCGGTGATCGCGGACGTGTTTGGCCGTCCGGATGCCTTCGAGCGCAATGTCGATCTGGAATATCAGCGAAACCGAGAGCGCTACCAGTTCCTGCGCTGGGGCCAGGGCGCCTTCGACGAGTTCAAGGTGGTCCCGCCGGGCACCGGGATCGTCCACCAGGTCAACATCGAGCACCTGGCCCGTGTCGTGATGACCCGAAACGGCCAGGCCTACCCGGATACCGTGGTAGGCACTGACAGCCACACCACGATGGTCAATGGGCTGGGCGTGCTGGGGTGGGGCGTGGGCGGCATCGAGGCTGAGGCTGCGATGCTCGGCCAGCCGGTGTCGATGCTCATTCCCCGCGTGGTCGGTTGCAGGCTGACCGGCTCCATCCCTTCCGGTGCCACCGCCACCGACGTCGTCCTCACCTTGACCGAGATGCTGCGCAGCCACGGCGTGGTCGGGAAGTTCGTCGAGTTCTACGGGGAAGGTGTGGCGGCGGTGCCGCTGGCCAACCGGGCCACTATCGGGAACATGAGTCCCGAGTTCGGTTCCACCTGCGCGATCTTCCCGATCGACGAGGAGACAGTGCGCTACCTGAGGTTCACCGGCCGCTCTGATGAGCAGCTCGCGCTGGTGGAGGCCTACGCCAGGGAGCAGGCCCTGTGGCATGACCCGAGCCGGGAGGCTACCTATTCGGAGTACCTCGAGCTGGATCTGTCCACCGTGGTGCCCTGCATCGCCGGGCCCAAGCGCCCGCAGGACCGTATCGCGCTGTCCGACGCCAAGACCGCGTTTCGCCGCGCGCTGGCTGGTTACGCTTCGGTAGCGCAGTCAGCGGAGGCAGGAACGTCCGAGGTGGACCACGCAGGCGAGGAATCCTTCCCAGCCAGCGATGCGCCCGCGGTGAGCGGCGGTAACGGTGAGGGTGTTCGCAGTACGACGATCTCAGCGGCGGCCGATACGCACGACCGTGCCCGCTGCCCCACCCCCGTGCGCAGCCCTGAGGGCGCCGGATACGAGATCGACCACGGCGCGGTGGTGATCGCATCGATCACCTCCTGCACCAATACCTCCAACCCGTCGGTGATGATCGGCGCGGCGCTGCTGGCCCGCAATGCCGTCGAGGCGGGTCTGACCGTCAAGCCATGGGTGAAGACGTCGATGGCTCCTGGCTCCCAAGTTGTCACGGATTACTACGAGAAGGCCGGCCTGTGGCCGTACCTGGAAAAACTGGGCTATCACCTGGTCGGCTACGGCTGCACCACCTGCATCGGCAACTCGGGTCCGCTGCCCGAAGAGGTCGCACATGCTGTCCGTGACGCCGACCTGGCCGTGGTCAGCGTGCTGTCGGGCAACCGTAACTTCGAGGGCCGGATCAACCCGGACGTCTCGATGAACTATCTCGCCTCCCCGCCGCTGGTGATCGCCTACGCACTGGCGGGAACGATGGACGTCGACTTCGAGCATGAACCGTTGGGGCTCGACCGCGACGGCAACAAGGTCTACCTCAAAGACGTCTGGCCCGCCCCCGAGGAGATCCAGAAGGTAATCGAGTCCGCGATCAGCCAGGAGATGTTCGTCAAGGACTACGCTGACGTCTTCGCCGGTGATTCTCGCTGGCAGTCTTTAGCCACCCCGCAAGGTGAGACCTTCAGCTGGGACCCGGAGTCGACCTACGTCCGCAAGCCCCCTTACTTCGAGGACATGGCCGCGCAACCGCCGTCAGTGGCCGACATCGGCGGGGCCCGGGTGCTGGCGCTGCTTGGTGACTCGGTGACGACCGACCACATCTCTCCGGCCGGGGCAATCAAGGAAGACTCCCCGGCCGGCCGGTACCTGTCCGAGCACGGTGTCGCTCGCAAGGACTTCAATTCCTATGGATCTCGCCGGGGTAATCACGAGGTGATGATCCGCGGCACTTTCGGCAATATTCGGTTGCGCAACCTGCTGCTGGACGCCATCTCCGACAGTCCGGTCAGTGGCGGTTACACCCGCGACTTCACTGTGGAATCCGATGGTGGCCAACCGGTGTCCATTTACGACGCGGCGCAGCGTTACGCCGAGCGCGGCATTCCGCTGCTGGTCTTGGGTGGCAAGGAATACGGTTCGGGCTCTTCGCGGGACTGGGCTGCCAAGGGCACCCGGCTGCTCGGAGTCCGTGCGGTGATCGTCGAGTCATTCGAACGTATCCACCGTTCCAACCTCATCGGAATGGGCGTGCTTCCCTTGCAGTTCCCGACCGGTGAGTCGGCCTCGTCGCTGGGTCTGGATGGCACTGAGACTTTCGACATCTCCGGTATCACCGCACTCAACAACGGCTCCGTCCCGCGCACTGTGCATGTCGTCGCCACAGGCGACGGGAAGGATCCGGTGGAGTTCGACGCCGTCCTGCGTATCGACACCCCCGGTGAGGCCGAGTACTACCGTCACGGCGGAATCTTGCAGTACGTCTTGCGCGCCATGGCGCGCAAGACGTCGTGAGTGGCAATCAGTGCTATAGCACTGATTGCCACTCACGACGTCTTGCGCGCCATGG
>DASVWA010000392.1:0-11211 GCA_036389855.1 Pseudonocardiaceae bacterium | reverse complement strand
GGCTCGCAGGCCCGCTGGAACTCGATCACTTCCCTGGAGAGCTGGTATATCCGCCGTGACACGTTGGGCTCCCCGCGGAACACCTGATCCTCGATCTCATCGATGTCATAGCGCAGTCCGGATAGCACAGGTAAATAGTCGTCCACGATCCGGTCCAGGATTGCGTAGAGCACCGCCAGCGGTCCCCGCTTGAGCAGGTCTGCGTCGGCCTCCAGGCGCTGGCGGACTTCGGCCAGATCCGGTTCGTCGGCATGCCTGATCGTGATGACGAAGTCCTCGCCGATGAACACGTGTACCTCGTCGACCTCTACGACCTCGGTCGGGTCGACATAGCGGGCCGGACGCAGCACCACGAACAGGGTGTTGCCATAGCGCTCCAGCTTCGGTCGCTGATGGGCATGCACTGCATCTTCGACGGCCAGGTCGTGCAGTCCGAACTCGGCGGCGACCGAGGCGATCTCCTGCTCGTCGGGCCGGTAGAGCCCGATCCAGGCCAGACACGGGCTGCCGTCGGCGCAGTGTTCGCGCAACAGCTCGTAGGTCGTCTCCAGCGACTTGGGCGCCCCGCAGCGTCGACCGTCGGCGTACACCGCATTGTCCACGACCGTCATCGGCCACCTCCTCACACCGAATCGTGCCAGTCAGCCGTGATCGCGGATTCTCGACCGTCACCAGATCTTGACGCGCTGGTCCGGTGGGCGGAACAGTTTGTCACCGTCCTTCACGCCGAAGGCGCCGTAGTATTCCGGCAGGTTGCTGACGACGCCGTTGGCGCGGAACTCATTAGGGCTGTGGGGATCGCTCAACAGCTGCACCCGCAGCGCCTTGTCCCGCGCCTTGCCACGCCACGCCTGCGCCCATCCCAGGAAGAAGCGTTGCTCGCCGGTGAAACCGTCCATTACGGCGGCCGGCCGATCGCCGAGCGACAGCCGGTAGGCGCGCATCGCCACCGTCAGGCCGGACAGGTCGGCGATGTTCTCGCCCAGGGTCAGCTCGCCGTTGATGTGCTCGCCGGGCAACGGCTCGTACGCCGCATACTGCGCGGTCAAGGCTGCGGTCCGTTCGGTGAAGCGCTCCAAGTCCTGCGGCGTCCACCAGTCACGGAGATTCCCGGTCCCGTCGTATTTGCGGCCCTGGTCGTCGAACGCATGGCTGATCTCGTGGCCGATCACCCCGCCGATTGCGCCATAGTTCACGGCATCGTCAGCGGTCGCGTCGAAGAACGGCGGCTGCAGAATTGCGGCTGGGAACACGATCTCGTTGCGCTGTGAGCTGTAGAACGCGTTGACCGTCTGTGGCGTGGTGAACCATTCCTCGCGGTCCACCGGCTTGCCGAGCCGGTCGAGCTCCCGCTGGTGTTCGAGCTGGGCTGAGCGCAGTAGGTTTCCCACCAGGTCGTCGCGGGCGACCCTGAGCTTAGAGTAGTCCTTCCACTTTTCCGGATAACCAATGTTGACGGCCAGCTTGCTGAGTTTGTCCCGAGCCTGCGCTTTGGTTGCGTCGCCCATCCAGTCCAAGCCGTCGATGGATGACCGGAATGCGCCGATCAGATTGCTGACCAGAGCGTCGATTTGCTGTTTAGCCTCCGGCGGGAAGTGCCGCTGCACGTATCGCTGGCCAAGCAGATCACCCAGCACGCCGTCGACCGTGGCGACACCTCGTTCCCAGCGTGGTCGATTCTCCTGCTGCCCAGCCAGATCCCGGCCGCGGAAGTCGAAGCGCGCCGTGACGAAGGCATCGCTGAGGTAGGCAGCGAGGCTGTCGATGAGCTTGAACTTCAGGTACGGCTTCCAGTCCTCCAGCGGCACGGAGGTCAGCGCGCCACCCAGCGCTGTGAAGTAGCTGGGCTCAGCGATGATGAAATCGGGGGTATTCACCCCCGCCGCGTCGAGGTAGATTTTCCAGTCCAATCCTGGAGTCTGTGCAGTGGCATCGGCGACGGTGAACTTGTTGTAGGTCGCCGTCGCGTCGCGTTCCTGCGCGGCGGACCACTGGACCTCGGCGAGCCGGTTCTCCATGGCAAGTATCCGGCTGGCTCCGCCTTCCGGATCGGCGACGCCGGCCAGACCCAGTACGCGTGCAGCGTAAATCCGCAACTGCTCGCGAATCGTCACGAACTGTGGATCGGACTTCAAGTAGTAGTCCCGGTCGGGCAGGGTGAGCCCGTCCTGCGAGACACCCGGTATATACGCCATCGCATTCTTGGCGTCCTGGCTGACATACAGTGCAATGGGACTCGAAACTGACTTGGAGGTGCTGTCGGCGAAGTACCGGACGAGGTCGGCCGGGGTGGCGAGAGCGTCGATGCGGTCCAGTGGCTCCTTCAGCGGGGTGGCCCCGAGCGCCTCGAGTCGTGCGGTGTCCATGAAGCTCGCGTAGAAGTCACCGATCTGCTGATCTGCCGAGCCGGCCGCGCCGCCGCGGGCCGCGCTGTCCTCGATGATCGCTCGCAGGTGCTGTCGAGACTGGTCGGCTAGCACATCGAACTCGCCGTACCGGGACCGGTCGGCCGGGATCTCGGTGGTGCGCAGCCACTCGCCGTTCGCGAACCGGAACAGGTCGTCCTGCGGGCGCACCTGACGGTCGTATCCGGGTAGTAGCAGTCCTGATCCCGGTGGCGGTGGTGCGCTCGCACAGGCGGCCACCACCCACATCAATGCCACCAGCACGGAAACCAGCAGCCGGGATCGGTTCACTGCACCCCCAAGGAGAGAAGATCGACCATAGACGAGACGGGTAAGAACTACATGACGTAACGGGCACCGGCGTGGCGGCACTGATCGGCGCTGTGACGTCGCCCTGGAGGAGGGCATCACCAGCCAGTATGCCCACCTGCGGCAGTACATCGTCTCCAAGAGCATACGGACAGCCCGGACCCGAAGATGGAGATCGTCTCGGGCGATCCGACCGCCAAGGTCCGCGAGCTCAAGACCGCGGTGGGTGATCTGGGCATCTATCTGGCCGGCGGTTCCCAGCTGGCGGCGACACTATTGCCCGAGATCGACGAACTCGTCGTCAAGCTCTACCCGGTCGTCGCCGGAGCCGGGATTTCGCTGTTCTCCACAGGATTCGACCCCGGGGTTCGAGCTCGTTGATACGCAGCCGCTCAACAGCGGCGTGGTCATCCTCACCTACGCGAGGGCGAGGTCGCGCCCGCCGGGATCGAGGTCCAATTTCCAGCGCGTGTTCTCGAGATCGAGAAGGCGGCGAACGATGATCGCCCGGTTGGCCACGGGCAAGCTCGGCTGACTACGAGGCGATACCGCCCTGGCTCCACCGGAAGCGGGCTGTCGAGCATGTTTGGCGGGCTATCAAGCGGGTACACCATAAACCGCTTGCCGCGATCCTGCGCAGGGAGTAGGCAGAAAGACACCACCACGATGTTATCCGGCGACATAACTTCGGATCGAAGATGCCGTGTCCAGGTAATCCGGACAATCTTCACCGACTCGGGGATCCCGTGTGATGGCCCCACTGCAATGCAGTGCCGGCCGTGCTGAACCGCACGGGAGCGAGGATCGAACTAACTCGGTATCACAATCAACTGCTGAGTCAAGCAAGCGGCTCACTGCACAAAGGTATCAATTCGGGCGACGATAGTGGGCCGCCCAGGGGGACATTATGGCTGCGCCCATCCATCAAGACACGTTGCACCCGCACGTCCACGGCGAGCTGCCGGGGCCCCGTTCGGCCGAACTCCTTGCCAACCAGGAGCGCAGAGAGTCCAACGCCAGGACGTACCCGCGGCACCTACCGGTCGCCATAGCGGACGCTGCTGGCTGCTTCGTTCGCGACCTCGACGACAACGTGTTCATCGACTTCCTCAACGGTGCTGGTGTGTTGCCGTTGGGACATAACCATCCAGAGCTGGTTCACGCGGTGATTGAGCAGCTTGGGGTGTTGACCCACGGTCTGGACTTCCCGACCCCGGCCAAGGACGCCTTCACCCAGGCGCAGCTGTCCATGCTGCCGGCGGGCATGCGCGACCGGATGAAGGTGCACTTCTGCGGACCAACTGGGGCCAACGCGGTGGATGCTGCGCTGAAGCTGTGTAAGACCGCCACCGGCCGCGGTGACATCATCTCCTTCCAGGGTGGCTTCCACGGCACCACCCATGCCGCGATGGCGCTGACCGGGCTGGTGGCCAACAAGGCACCGGTGGCCAACGGCGTGCCCGGCGTGCACTTTTTCCCGTATTCCTCGTGCAGCAGCTGCCCGGTGGGCCTGACCCTGCAGACCTGCACCACCAACTGCGTGCACTACCTGGAGCGGGCGCTGCAGGACCCCAACGGGGGCATACCGTTGCCGGCCGCAGTGGTGATGGAGATGGTGCAAGGTGAAGGCGGTGTGGTGCCCGCCCAGCCCGACTTCGTCCGGCGGGTCCGCGAGCTGACCCGAGAACTTGACATCCCGCTGGTGGTGGACGAGGTGCAGACCGGCTGCGGCCGCACCGGCACCTGGTTCGCCTTCGAGCACTACGGCATCGAGCCCGACGTCATCATCGCGTCGAAGGCGTTGAGTGGGATCGGGACCCCGGTGGCGCTGATTCTGTACGACCAGCGCCTGGACGTCTGGGCTCCGGGCGCGCACACCGGGACCTTCCGGGGCAACCAGCTTGCCTTCGCGGCCGGGATTGAAACGATCCGGATTTTCCGTCGTGATGATGTGCTGGGCAACGTGCGGCGCCGCGGCGAGCAGATCACCCGGACGCTGGCTGGGCTGCGGAACAACCCGTGGGTGCGCGAAGTGCGCGGTCGGGGTCTGATGTGGGGCATTGAACTCGCTGATCCACTGGACCGCCGGCCGGCCGGGGAGTTGGCCCAGCGGGTTCAGGCGGCGGCGTTGCGACGCGGGTTGATTCTGGAGCTCGGCGGCCGCAACGACTGCGTCGTGCGGATGTTGCCACCGCTCAACGTGACCGCCGAGATCATCGACACCGCGTGTTCGATCTTCTTCGAAGCCTTGCAGGAGTGCTGCCCGTCAACTCCGTGGTCACCGGGGCCGCTGATGCCAATCAACTGATCGAACCGGGTATATCGCGCGGCACCGTCGATAACCCCACTGCTGGCTGAGTCGAGGGGGCAACATCAATACGGAGGTAGGCAACCTTGTCGATCTCGCGTCGCGCGGGGTCGTGCCGGCTGACCCCATCCTGATCTGGGAGCACTCTGAGCAGACGATCCGGTGGCGACCCGGTGAGCGTCTCCATCATCTCTTCGAGGATCTGTGCGACCGGATGCAACACGGTGACATGCAACGTGGTGACCTACATTGTGGCCGGCTCGCCGTGGATGCCGATGACACCGCCCTGACCCATAACCAGTTGGATGCCCGGGCCAACCAGCTCGCGCGCCACCTGCTGGCTCAAGGAGCCCGGCCCGGTGATCGGATTGGACTGCTGTTCGACAACGCGGTGCACGCCTACATCGGCATGTTGGCCGTACTCAAGATCAATGCCGCATACGTGCCGCTGGACGTCGGTTTTCCGGCCGATCGGGTGTCCTTCATCGTGGGCGACGCCGATGTCGGCATGGTGCTGTCGCTGTCGCACCTGCGGGATCGCGTCGGGAACCTTCCCGCCACGCTGCTGTGTGTGGATGAGGCCGCGGCGCAGATTTCGGCGCGCGGCGATCACCGGCTCACCGCCGGGGAGCAGGGTGACCCGGTCGATGAGCTGGCCTACGTCATCTACACCTCGGGCTCCACGGGCCGGCCCAAAGGGGTGGCGGTCGAGCACGCCAGCATCTGCAACTTCGTTCGGGTCGCGGCCGAGGTGTACGGCATTCAGCCGCGGGACCGGATGTACCAGGGCATGACGATCGCCTTCGACTTCTCGGTCGAAGAAATCTGGGTGCCACTGATCGCCGGGGCAACCCTGGTCCCGAAACCGAGTGGCTCAACCCTGCTGGGTGCTGAGCTGCATGCATTCATCCAGGCGAAACAGATCACGGCGCTGTGCTGCGTCCCGACCCTGCTGGCGACGCTGGATGAGGATCTTCCCGGCCTGCGCTTCCTGCTGGTGTCCGGCGAGGCGTGCCCGCAGGATCTGATCACTCGGTGGCACCGGCCCGACCGCAGGTTCCTCAACGTCTACGGCCCGACGGAGGCCACGGTCACCGCGACCTGGACACCGGTGCACCCGGACCGGTCAGTGACGATCGGGGTTCCGCTACCCACCTATTCCGCGGTGATCCTCGATCCGGACGAGGACACCGCGCTCCAGCGCGGTGAGGTGGGTGAGATCGGCATCGCCGGGATCGGACTCGCGCGTGGCTATCTCAACCGTGACGACCTCACCAACCGGGCGTTCATCCGCGACTTCGTCGGGATTCCGAACAATCCGTCCGGCCGGATCTACCGCACCGGGGACCTGGGCCGGATCAACGACGGCGGTGAGATCGAGTACCACGGCCGGATCGACACCCAGGTCAAGATTCGCGGTTACCGCATCGAACTGACCGAGATCGAATCGGTGCTACTACAGGTACCAGGCATCGCCCAGGCAGTGGTCGACACCTATGAGCCCGAGCCCGGCACCGTGGAGCTGGTCGCCTACTACAGCCGGCGCGGCGGCACCGCTGAGGTCACAGCGCAACAGGTTTACGAGCATCTGCGCGGCCGGCTCCCGAGGTACATGGTCCCGGCCTACCTCGAGGAGCTCGCGGTCATCCCGATGCTTCCGAGCGATAAGGCCGACCGCAAGAACCTCCCGCGGCCCCGCCGTCGCAGCTTGGCTGCACAACGCGCCTACGTCGGCCCGACTACCGACACGGAGAAACGTCTCGCCGACGCGCTGGCCCACTCCCTGCGTCTAGAGCAAGTGTCGGTTGACAGTCACTTCTTCGACGATCTGGGCGCCGACTCGCTGCTCATGGCGCAGTTCTGCGCGCAGGCCCGAAAGCGCACGGACCTACCGCCGGTGTCCATGAGAGATGTATACCTGCACCCGACGATCCGGAGTCTGGCTGCTTTCCTGGGGGACGCACTTCCCGCGGGAACCCGGCCACAGGTGGCGGCAGTGCCAGCGGTGGCAGCCGGCAGCAATGCGCAGTATGTCCTCTGCGGGGCACTGCAGCTCTTGCTGTTCCTGGGATCGGTGTATCTCGGTGCGCTGGTGCTGGACGGGGGCTTCAGGTGGATCGTTGGCGGCGCTGGGTGGGCCGACACCTGGCAGCGTTCGCTCGTGTTCAGCGCCGTGAGCTTCCTGGTGCTGTGCGCGCTACCGATACTGGCGAAGTGGGTTCTTGTCGGTCGCTGGAAACCCCAGAAGATCCCCATCTGGAGCGTGGCCTACGTCCGATTCTGGCTGGTCAAAGCGCTGATCCGGTCGAACCCCATGGTGCTGTTCGTCGGGTCGCCGCTCTATGTGCTCTACCTGAGGGCGTTGGGTGCAAAGATCGGTCGCGGCGTCGCGATCTTCTCCCGAACTGTGCCCGTGTGCACCGATCTGCTCACCATCGGCGACCGGACAGTCATCCGCAAGGATTCGTCGTTCACCTGCTACCGAGCCGACGCCGGCTGGATCGAGACGGGCCCGGTCACGGTCGGGAAGGGCGTATTCGTCGGCGAGGAGACGGTTGTCGACATCCGGACCTCAATGGGTGACGAAGCCCAGCTCGGCCATGCGTCGGCCCTCAACGCCGGCCAAGCCGTTCCCGACGGCCAGCGCTGGCATGGTACCCCGGCGCAGCGGTCCGACGTGGATTACCGGGCGGTCGATCCGACCCATTGCGGGGCCTTCAGGAGGGTCTTCTACAGCCTGACACAGCTGGTCACCGCGGTGGTTCTCACGGGGCCGCTGGCGATGGCGATCACCGTTACACTGCTCGAAGACGTTCCCTGGCTCGCCGCGCTGATCGGTCCGGGTCAGGACGCCTTGATGACCGGGGCGTTCTACCGTGACGTGCTGGTGATCTCTCTCGTGCTGTTCTTCGGTGGTGTGCTCGTCGGACTCGGGTATGTGGTCACTGTCCCGCGCTTACTGAACCTTGCCCTCAAACCAGACACGGTGTACCCGCTGTACGGCATCCACTTCTGGGTCCAGCGGACGATCGCGCGCACGACCAACAGCAGGTTCTTCACGTTCCTCTTCGGCGACAGTTCCGCCATCGTCCACTACTTGCGTGCACTCGGATACGACCTCTCCCGCGTGGAGCAGACCGGGTCGAACTTTGGTATGGCAGTCAAGCACGAGACGCCGTACCTGAGCTCCGTCGGTAGCGGCACGATGGTCTCCGACGGGCTCTCGTTCATCAATGCCCACTTCTCCAGCACTTCCTTCTGCGTGTCACGAGCATCGATCGGACCGCGCAGCTTTCTCGGCAACAACATCGTCTATCCCTCCCAGGGCAGGACGGGTGACAACTGCCTCCTCGCGACGAAGGTCATGGTCCCGATCGACGGGTCGCTCCGGGAGGGTGTCGGACTCCTAGGATCCCCGCCCTTTGAGATCCCGCGGTCGGTGCAGCGCGACGGCACATTCGACGCCCTGAAGAGCGGCGACGAGCTCCGCCGCCGGCTGGACGCGAAGAACCGGCACAACGCGGTCACCATCGGGTTGTTCCTGGCCGTGCGGTGGATCTTCTTCTTTGCTGTCACCCTGCTCGGCCTGGTCGCTGCGGACCTGTATCACGGGCTCGGCGAGTGGGCGATCGCGGCGGCCATGGTCCTCACCTTCCTTTTCAGCATCTGCTACTTCGTCTTCGTCGACCGCGCAGTCACGGCGTTCCGGACCCTGCAGCCGAAATTCTGCTCGATCTACGATCTTCCCTTCTGGAGTCACGAGCGTTTCTGGAAGGTGCCCGCGATGATGTACGTCCAGGTGTTCAACGGCACCCCGTTCAAGAACACGATCTGGCGGCTGCTGGGCGTGCGGATCGGTCGCCGGGTCTTCGACGACGGCTGCTGGTTGACCGAGCGCAGCCTCGTCTCTATCGGCGACGACTGCACGCTAAACGCGGGGAGCACGATCCAGAGCCACTCGCTGGAGGACGGCACGTTCAAGTCCGACCACATCACCATAGGCTCCGGGTGCACCGTTGGGATCAACGCCTTCATCCATTACGGCGTGACCATGGGTGATGGTGCGGTGCTCGACGCGGACGCCTTTCTCATGAAGGGCGAGGAGATCGCGCCGCACGCATGGTGGGAGGGCAATCCTGCCCACGAGATCCGGCCAGCCCAGGAGATTCGGGACGTGGACCCCGTGCGTCCCACCGTGGTCACCCCCGCCATCACCCCAGTACCGGCGATAGCGGCACTGAAGCGGCGGCGTCCAGTGCCGACCTGCCAGTGTTCTCGCTGGCGAGGCAGCTGCGGCGCAGCGTGACTGGCGCAACCGCTACAAGCGTCACGTGACGGTGGGGAGGGCTCGTGCCCCCCGCCGTGGGGGTGTGGCGGGGGGCACGAGCCGTGCCGTCAGCGGAGCCCTGCCTTGCGGGAGCAGGCCGGCCAGGCCTTCCAACCTTGCACGCGGACCACTTTCTCGGCAATGGCGATCTGCTGTGATCGGCTGGCATGGTTCGGGGTGGCTGCGTAGGCCCCGCCACCGAACCCATGCCATGTCTGGCGGCTGAATTGCAGACCGCCGTAATAGCCATTGCCGGTATTGGCGCGCCAGTTACCGCTGCTCTCGCACTGCGCCAAGCGATCCCACTGATCCTGCGAGGCCGCCTGGGCGGGCGCCGCGAATACCAGCGGAACCGTTACCACGACGGCAGCGATACCGGTACGTGCGAATAATCGGGAGGTCCTCGTCATGACGCAATCTCCATGACCGCGCACGCAACTGAAGACGTCACAGTCGCGCGGGATTCGGGCCCCGCACCGAACCGATCAGCAGCCTTCGTCCCTGTCCCGATTCTGGGTGGGATGTGGGTATCCGGTCCCGAGGGACAGGGTGGTGCGCGTCGAGGCCGGATTCCTGCCCCACAGTGGCTCCATGGTGCCGGACGAAGATTGACCGTACGGATCACCGTCGGCGATGCAAGGATGTGCTGTCGGGCCGAGTCGGCCTCTGAAGACTGTCACATTCCGTAACTCAACTCGGGAATTCGTCCTTGTCGCAGGTAGAAAGGTTACGGCGGCGCGCGGACCGGGTCGAATCGTCCGATACGGGGGTTACCCGGGTAGCGTCCTATGCTCCTGATTATCACCCGTGTGTGGGTAACTCGAATGGGTTGTAGGTATCGCGATTGCGGTGATCACGAGGTGATCACGGACGAGCCAGCGGCCGATGAACTCGGTCAGCGCTTGGCCTGCAATCGGTGGACCGGATACCAGCAGGTGAGCGGAAAAAGCGCCGTCTGTGGGATTTATAGGATTTGGGGTGATCGTGAGGTTGGCGTCGTGGAAGCCCAGCCAGCGCTGCATCAACGGGAACCACGCCTTATATACCGTTTCCTTGGCGCAGAACAGGATCCGATCCCAATGCAACGCGCCGTGGGCCGCGGTCAGCTCGGAGATCCGGGCCTTCTCCTCGGCCAGAGCGATGACTCCCAGGACGTCGGGTGGCAGCGGCTGGTGCGGCTCGGCGTCGATCCCGATGGTGAGCATGTCCCGACTGCAGGCCAGCGCTGCCGCCCGGTATCCACTGCAATGCGTCATGCTGCCCACGACACCGGGTGGCCAAAGTGGTTCGCGGTGCTCGCCGGGCAGCACCGCCACGGGCGGCAAGCCGAGCTTGCGCAGTGCCTGCCGGGCGCAGTGGCGGACCGTGCGGAATTCCCGACGCCGCTTGTCCACCGCTCGGCTGAGCACCGCCTCTTCCTGTGGAAACAACACGGCATCGGGTGGGTCGTCGAACTCCTCGGCGCAGGCGACAGCACCGGGAAGGATTTGCTCGATCACCTGTCCTCCCGTGCCTGTGTGCGGACCGTCGTCACTCCTGAGCATCGCACTGCCTGATGTCGCTGCGCTCCGGCTTGCGGTGGGGAGCCTTGTCAGTTGATACCAAGAGGCGTCGCTAGCCGTGGAGGCTGTCTGCTGCCGCTGCTTCTCACCTGGGGAGGCCGTCGATCGACATTGCGAAGTGGGCCACGGTGCCGGCGACTGCGTCTGCGTAACGGTCCAGCGCGGTGGAGTCGACGTTATCGAGCCGATCGCAGGACGTGTGGTAACACGGGTCGAAGACCTCGCCGGCTCGCCCGCCCCAGCGCTGGGCCTGCTGGGGTGTCTTGGATTCTTGGTCACCGCTGCGGAGACCGCCTGACG
>DASVWA010000391.1:0-5721 GCA_036389855.1 Pseudonocardiaceae bacterium | reverse complement strand
CGTACATGTTCGTATTCAGCTTGGCGTCAAAGATGCGACAGACGTCCCTCGCCATGAGGGCGTATCTCACGACCCCCAACGGGAAGAGCGCGAAGCCGCAGCTCGAAAAATGAAGGCCGGAGAGCCAACGGTCGAGTGAGGCTCCCTGATCGGATTGCATCGTCGGAGTACCGCCGTGCAAAGGTCTGGACTATCACGTGGTGTGAGCAGGGAAGTGTTCTTATGCACGGTCAGTGAGCTTGTGTCCACCAGAGCCGGTGGTTGCCCGTGAGTCCCCGTGGGAACGGGCACGCGAGGTGGACGAACCAAGATCATCAGGCACACGAGGTGTGCCACTGCCGCAGGATATGAGGGGGAAAGCGGGTATCCCGTCGCGTCGGCGGCTTGTCTTGGAGCGGGCCAGGGGCAGGGGTCCATGTGGAGCACCCGGCGGCTGAACGACATGGACCCCTGCCCCTGGTCTGCTACGCCTTCGCTGCCGACGTGTCGGGATACTCGCGCAGCTGGTGACCCACCACCTTCGGGTCCAACCCTGGGCGATCCCGGAGCCGAGGCCTGCCGGAGGCACCTGCGGTTGATCGTGAGCTGGGAACCCCATAGTGCTGCCCTGGCCCGGGCCTTGACCTGCGACCAGCTGTGGTCATGGGTGACCCGGTTGACCGTTGCTGACCCCTTACTTGTGGCGCGCGTGTGGCACGGCCCACCGTTCTGATCCTCGCCGTGCGACCCCGAGGAGACCTTGCGATGAACACTCAGTAGACCGACACCCTGCCGACGTGTGCTGGGCGTGCTGTTCGACGCGCTGCTGTCCGCCGCACAGCCCGTCGAACATGCCTGCGCGCACTTTGATTACCCACACGGGTTTCCTGACTTGGTGAGACCGGCTACGATTCGTGCGCACGCCCCGGACCCTGGCGTCACGAAAGCCCGGCGACTCGCGCCGAGCACCAGCCGCCAGGGAGTATCCATCTACATTCCAGGACCGCCGCGATCGTCTGAGGTCGCGCGTCACGCGGGCGTCCCCCCTACGTCACCGAGCTGGCGCCGAGTGTTCCGGTCGGCGTGGCGGGCGCTCGTGGCCTGGTCTGCACAAACTCCGGTGGGCCACGGCCCGACCGGCTCCAGCGGCCGGCAGCCGCAACCCGGGGTGGGGGTTCGGGGGATGAGCACAGCGGCCGGTCCCGGCGGTGGCGCTCACTGTGAGGGGACATTGGTGGCGCCACGGCCTATCCTCCCGCCTCTCGAGCCGGTGCCCGCCGCGACCACACATTGCCCCCCACCTAGCCAGCGGCGAGTCGATGCCCGGCACTGCGCCCGGCTCCCCGCGCTGATCGCCACGCTGTCCAGCCCGGATCGCGAGATCGTCCTGTTGCGGGTCGTGGCCGGAGTGTCCATCCCGGGCATCGTGGCCGCCCTGGGTGTCACACCGGCCGCGATACACCTGGCCCAAGACCAGGCCCTGAGCGCGCTGCAACCCGCGGCGACTGCCAATGGCCCGCCACCAGCCACCCGAGTGCGGGTGGTGTTGCTGCCCCACTTCCAGACCGAGGCCACTGACACCCGACCCCACAACCGCCGCACTGGAAGGGCCAACGGCATGAACCAGGACGGTTCCCCCCCGCACCATCCGACCCAGGGCCAGGGCACCACCCGCGGGATCGCAGCGAGCACCCGGTTGCACGATGCTGAGCTGGCGATGAAGGTGGCTCGGCACAGCTTTGAGAGATGGCTCGTCGCCGGCCATGAGGATCCACCGTCCGCCGCCCTCGGGCACGCCTACCACACCCACACGGCCCTGCACGAGGCAGCGCGCGCCATCGCCGTGCTCATCGAAACTTTCCGTGCTGAGGCGACCGCGCTGATCACCAGCCCGGCGCAGGGCACCGACATCCCCACCCAGCGCCGGTGATCAACCGACAGCGCGTCGCGTGTCCGGTCAAGGATGTGGAATTCGAGCGCAGCAGGTCTAGTCCAGTGTCTTTGGACCTGTCGAAGGACAACGTTCCGCTAGCTATTGGGGGCGCTGCGGAGCCATTGGACCACGTTGAGCCGTCCGGGGATGGCGTTTGGGATGAGGAGGAGTCCCAGGTGCTGCGCCAAGCCCGCAAGGACGCCGAGTTCACCGTCTCGGTTGACTCGGTGCGGGTCTATCTCCAGCAGATCGGCAAGGTCGCGCTGCTCAACGCTGAGGACGAGGTGCGGCTCGCCACGCAGATCGAGGCCGGGCTCTACGCCGCTGAGCGGGTGGCCAGGGCCGAGGACGTCACCGACACGCTTTCCCCGCAGCTGCGCCGGGACCTGCGCTGGATCGTGCGCGAGGGTGAGCGCGCGAAGAACCATCTGCTGGAGGCCAACCTTCGCCTGGTCGTGTCGCTGGCCAAGCGCTACACCGGCCGCGGCGTGCCCTTCCTGGACCTGATCCAGGAGGGCAACCTGGGCCTGATCCGCGCGGTGGAGAAGTTCGACTACACCAAGGGATTTAAGTTCTCCACCTACGCCACCTGGTGGATTCGACAGGCCATCACCCGGTCGATGGTTGATCAGGCCCACAGCATCCGGATCCCGCTACACATGGCCGAGATAATCAACAAACTGGGCGTTATCCAGCGCAAGCTGCTTCCGGAACTGGGTCGTGAGCCCACCCCGGAGGAGGTGGCCAACGAGATGGACATCACCTCGGAGAAGGTGCTGGAGCTCCAGCACTACCTCCGGGAGCCCATCTCGCTGGATCAGGCCATCGGCGAGGAGGGCGACTCCGCGTTCGGTGACTTCATCGAGGACTCCCAGGCCGTGGTCGCGGTCGACGTGGTGTCATTCACCCTGCTCCGAGACGAGCTGCGATCGGTGCTGGCCACGCTGTCCGAGCGGGAGGCCGACGTTGTTCGGCTGCGCTTTGGTCTCACCGACGGCCAGCCGCGCACCCTGGACCAGATCGGCCGCATCTACGGGGTCACCCGAGAACGGGTCCGGCAGATCGAGTCCAAGACGATGGCCAAGCTGCGCCGACCCCCGCACTCCCAAGCACTCCAGGGCTACCTCGACTAACACTCGACTAACAAGGGACCGCTGGCCGAGGACTAGCTGGCCTACAAGCCGTTCGGCCAGATGCACCACCGGCTAGCCCACTACGACGAACAGCTGGCCTGGGCACTCCCAGGGTCGGTAGCCGCGGCGGCTGTAGGTCTGCCGTAGTCGGTTTCTGTGGCCACCTGCCCGTTTACCGGGATGTTCGTCCCTTCTTCCTCTCCCCGGATCCTGACCCTGAGCGCAGGTGGCGGCGGGAGCGCGCCCGAGGTCAACTGGGGGTTTCGGCGCGCGCGTCGGATCCGGAGGTCACCAAGTCCTGCTGGGTGCGCATCGGGTCTGTGGGTGCGGCGGATCTGTTCCCCTCCAGCTCTCGGAGCTGTGATTGCAGGTAGGTCTTCAGTCGAGTGCGGTACTCGCGCTCGAACGTGCGCAGTTCGTCGATCTTCTTCTCCAGGACGCTCTTCTCCTGGCTGATCGAACCGATGAGCTCCGTGTGCTTGCGCGCCGCCTCGCGCTCCAGCGACGCGGCCTTCTCCCGAGACTGCCGGTCGAGGGCCTCGGCTTTGGTACGGGCGTCGTTGAGCATGGTGTCGACCCGGGTTCTGGCCTCGGTGACCATCCCCTCGGCCTTCGCCCTGGCCTCGGAGAGCAGCTGCGCGGACGTGGCGCGGGCCTTGCTCAACATCCCGTCCGCTTCGGTCTTGGCCTCGCCAGTCAACCGTTCAGCCATCGCCTGGGCCAGACTCAGCACCTTGACGGCGTGCACATTGTGGTCATCATCTGACGAGGTCTGTTCCGTGATCGGCGGCCGTATCGGGCTCATCGCCCGCGCAGGCGCCCCCACCGGTCGAAGGTTATTTCCGGTATCGACCGGCGCCGCGCGCCGTTGCTGATCGAGCTGCTCAACCTGGTTGCGGAGATTGGTGTTCTCCTCGATCAACCGAGCCAGCTCGGCCTGAACCAGGTCGAGGAAGGCGTCTACCTCATCTTCATGATAGCCCCGCTTGCCCAGCGGCGGCTTGCTGAACGTGACGTTGCGAACATCGGCGGGCATCAACGGCATCGGGTCACCTCACGCCTGGTGTAGTGGCCGGGTCTCTCAGGCCCCTGAGCCCGGTGGCCGCTACGGTCTCGGATCCACCACCACTCGCATCCAGATGAACACCACGTGCAACAAAACCATAATGGACAAGCCCAGCCCCACGCAGATCCGGATGGGTTTACCCGCTCGGTGGACGCACACCGCAGGCCACCAGCCCAGCGCTCCATCGACCGCTACACCGGCGGCGCCGCTGGCCGATGCACTCGTCGGTCCAGGCCCGGTAGAAAGCCGGGTAAGGACTCGGAGACAGGCGAAGCCGTGGCCGGCCACCGGGATTGCGAGGATGTCGCCGAGATCGTGCGGGCCGGGCACGACGAAGCCCTTGGGTGCGCCATAGCTCGCTTTGTCTGGGTGGCCGGAGTCACAGGATCCGTCAGAGACGCTACGGACATGACCGGATTGTGGTGCGCGGGAGATGCCAGTGGCTCGGCTTGACAGCGCTGGCTGCGGGTGTTAAAAAATGCGCCGACAATAACAGTGGGCAGTCCAGCAAGCGCTCGTACGAGGCAGCGCAAGGGCAGTACCTAAGGGAACACAGAGGTTGAGGAACGGTCGAGATGGAGGTGGTCGCCGCGAGGTATTGGCGTGCATCGGAATCAAGACAAGTTCATTCCCTCGAAAGGGACCCGGCCACCCACCACCCGGCCGGGTCCCTTTCCCTGTGTATATCTCGACGCTGACCGAGCCGTGTGCTCCGTGTCGGACCTTGATCTAGACAGACGGGGGTGGCTGCCATGAGACTGCTCGGTGAGAGCCCGTACGGCAGGGTTGGTCTAGGTGGCTGAGCAGGGCGCAGTGACGCGGGCGTTGCTGGAGATCGTCCATGACGGTGCGGGTGACCGCGCGCTGGCCGAGGAGGTCTGTCGGGCGTATGTAGCGGGCCTAGACGTCGACGGTGCGGCGATCTCGCTGCTGACCGCGAGCAGCGCGCACCAGACGTTGTGCGCTACTGATGCGACGGCGGAGTTGCTGGAAGATCTCCAGTTCAGTCTCGGGGAGGGCGCGTGCGTGGAGGCGGCGCTGACCGGGCGCCCGGTGCTGGTCCCTGACCTGCACCACACCACCACCGAGGTGAGCCGTTGGCCGATCTTCGCCGCGGCTGTGGAGGAGCAGTCCGACGTCGGGGCGCTGTTCGCGGTGCCGTTCCAGTGGGACACGATCAACCTCGGTGTGCTGGACCTGTACCGGACGGCTCCGGGCTCGCTGAGCGATGCGCAATTACGGGATGTGATGCGCGCTGCGGACATGGCCGCGTTGATGTTCCTCGCAGTGCGCACCGATCCCGATGACGGAGCGTGGCTGGATCACTCGTTGCACGGCCGCGCGGAGATTCATCAGGCCATCGGCATGGTGGTGGCCCAGCTTGGGGTCAGCGCGACCGACGCTCTGGCCCGGATGCGGGCCTATGCTTTCGTCGAGCAGCGGTTGCTCGGCGACGTCGCCCATGATGTGGTGTCCCGGCGGTTGCGCTTCACCCCGGACACGATGTGAGCCCGGGATGACAGTGCGCGGTTCCCGGAGAGAGCGACCCCGTGGCGGTCATTGGTGGAGGGATCTGAGATGAGTGACGTGGGACGCGGCCGCGAGCAGTT
>DASVWA010000390.1:0-2763 GCA_036389855.1 Pseudonocardiaceae bacterium | reverse complement strand
GATGCCGGAGTCCCCGTGCACGTCCTGAGGAAGATCGCCGGACACGGCTCCCTCACCACGACCCAGCGCTACCTACACCCCGACGCCGCCTCAATCGCGGCCGCAGGCGACTCGCTGACAGCCTTCCTGAACGCCCGCCGGTCCCCAAATGGTCCCCAGCTGCGCATGGTCCCCAACCCAGCGAGATCAACTCCGAACACGAAGAAAGCCCGCTGAACTGGGATTTCATCCAGCATCAGCGGGCTTCTTACTGGTCGGGACGACAGGATTTGAACCTGCGACCCCTTGACCCCCAGTCAAGTGCGCTACCAAGCTGCGCCACGTCCCGGCCACGCCCTCTCAGGCGCGCCCTCAGCCTAGCGGAGCTGCGTCGGTAGCCGCGAACCCCACTACCGAACGACAGTGTGCCGTTAAGCAACCGGTTCAGGCCTTCAGCAGAGGACATGCCCGGCCCGACGCATCCGGCAGGTGGATCGCTTTCGGTGACGATGGAACCTGACCTCGGCGCAGCCGTTCTGGACGCCGCCGGCGGACTGGGCTGAGCGTGTCGGATTGGCTTGCGCAAACCGCGGCGGATCGGCTCCGCAATGACCTGCTCGGGGCGGCACTGGACGCGTGGGAAGCCGAGGACGGTGCATTCGGTGACGAGAAGCTCGACGCCGCAGCCGCCACGCTGGGTGTACCCCGCGGATCGCGGGGGAACGCCGCGTGAGCCTCGTGCGAAGCAGGAGCTCTGCTGGCGATCGACCGCGGGACCGTCGGTGGGTGCCCTGCTGTGCGTCGCACAGCACGAACTGATCCCGGTACGCACCAGTGCTGCCGTAGTGGCGCAGCTATGGCGCCATGGCGCCCATCAGGCGCAGTGGGCCCGAGTGCTGGCCGGCGTGGCGGCACCGCCGCTGGACCTCGGCACCGGGAAACACTTGGGTGCCTTGCTGGGCACCAGCCGTACGTGTGACGTCGGGGACGCCCACGTTGCCTCGCTGACCACGTCGGTGATCAGGTTCTCACCAGTGACCCGACGGCCTGCGGCACCTCCTTGACGGGCGCCCGTCGACGCCACCGTGGTTCGCGTGCGATCCCAAAAGCTACCGAGACTTGCGTTCCCGGACCCGGACGGAGATCCGCACCGGGCTGCCGGTGAAGCCGAAGGTCTCCCGCAGTCGCCGCTCCAGGAAGCGCCGGTACCCAGCCTCGAGGAACCCGGTGGTGAACAGCACGAAGGTAGGCGGGCGGGTGCTGGCCTGGGTGGCGAAGAGGACCTTCGGTGCCCGACCGCCGCGCACCGGCGGTGGCGTCGCCGCGATCACTTCCGACAGCCACGCGTTGAGCTGCCCGGTGGGCACCCGCCGGTCCCAGGACTCCAGGGCGGTGCGCAGGAACGGCGCGAGCTTGCCCACCGACCTCCCGGTGCGCGCGGAGATGTTCACTCGCTCCGCCCAGCGCACCCGGGCCAGGTCTCGATCCAGCTCCCGTACGAGTTCCTGGCGTCGATCCGAATCAACCAGGTCCCACTTGTTGAAGGCCAGCACCAGCGCTCGCCCGGACTCCGCCACTGAGGCGATCACCCGCTGGTCCTGCTCGGTGATCGGCTCGCTGGCGTCGATGAGCATCACCACCACCTCGGCGGCCTCGATCGCCGCCTGGGTGCGCAGCGAGGCGAAGTACTCAGTGCCGCTGGCCGTGCGCACCCGCTTGCGCAGCCCGGCGG
This sequence comes from Pseudonocardiaceae bacterium, assembly GCA_036389855.1. Taxonomy (GTDB): domain Bacteria; phylum Actinomycetota; class Actinomycetes; order Mycobacteriales; family Pseudonocardiaceae. Next base: position 1,052 of record DASVWA010000390.1, on the reverse strand, counting down.
TATCCACGAACCGCCACACTTCGCCGTCGAGTTCCACCAGCGAGTCCACCGGGTCCACAGTGGTGCCCGGCACCTCGTGCACCACTGACCGCTGCTCGCCCACCAAGCGGTTGAGCAGGCTCGACTTACCCACGTTGGGTTTACCGACCAGCGCGACCCGGCGCGGCCCTGCCACCCGGCCTGCGACGTCTCGCGGCGAGGACGGCAACGCCGCCAGCACAGCGTCGAGCAGATCGCCGGTACCGCGACCGTGCAACCCGCTCACCGGATGCGGTTCGCCCAACCCCAGCGACCACAGTGCCGCGGTGTCGGCGACCGCGCGCTCGTCATCCACCTTGGTCGCGGCAAGCACGACAGGGGTGGACGAGCGGCGCAGCACCCGAGCCACCGCCTCCTCCGCGGCGGTGGCTCCCACCGTGGCGTCGACCACCAGCAGCACCGCATCGGCAGTACGCATCGCCAGCTCGGCCTGCTCAGCCACCGCGGCCTGCAGGCCACGCGCGTCGGGCTGCCATCCTCCGGTGTCCACCACGGTGAACCGGCGCCCATTCCACAACGCGTCGTAGGCCACCCGATCCCTGGTCACCCCCGGTACGTCTTGCACCACCGCCTCGCGGCGTCCCAGGATCCGGTTGACCAGCGTCGACTTGCCCACGTTGGGGCGGCCCACCACCGCGAGCACGGGTTGTTCGAGTGCCACATCCGGCTCGGCGTCGCTGCCCTCGACGTCTCCCAGGGCCGCCCACTCGGCTTCGTCAGACCAGGTGCCATCACCGCGCACAGAACTGCTCATCACGCCCCCTTCGGCCGTATCGCGCGGGGCAGGCCGAGGCCGCGGATCCGGTCCAGCTCAGCGACCAGCGTCACCAGCCGGTCTCGCATTTCCTTGGTGGCAGCGACCAGCGCCGCTCGCCCCCAGCCTGGCGACACCGCGAAGGGCTCGCCGACCAGGACGTCGACGCGCGGTCGGAACCGCCGGTTGCTCCGCGGCGGCCGCCGGGTCCCGCGGATCGCCACCGGCAGCAGCCTCGCCCCACCGGTCCGGGCCAGCC
>DASVWA010000389.1:0-12075 GCA_036389855.1 Pseudonocardiaceae bacterium | reverse complement strand
GGCCAGTTCCAGACGCCGGGTCTGCCCGCCGAGAATGCCGATGAGCTCGTCATTGACGATCTTGATAACCTGCTGGGCGGGGTTCAGCGCGGCAGAGACCTCGGCGCCCTTGGCCCGCTCCTTGACCTGCGCGACGAACTGACGGACCACCGGCAGCGCGACATCGGCCTCAAGCAGCGCGATGCGGATCTCGCGGGCGGTGGCGTCGATGTCAGCTTCGGACAGCCGGCCTTTGCCCCGCAGCTCGGACAGCGCTGACGTGAGCCGGTCGGAGAGGGTGTCGAACACGCCGGTCGCGCTCCCTTGGAGTCCGGCGGGGTCAGGTGGCCCCGGAGGCTGGCTTAGTACTGCCAGCGTAGCGGCCCGCCGACGGACAAGAGCCTGGACCGCCGGCAGCCCGAGCCCCACCCCAGGCTGCCGGCGGTCCGGTATGACCGTTGCGGTCGCCAGCGACACACCCGCCGCCCGACTTGCAGTACGGGCGGCAGCCCCGCGTCTGCCCGACCGCTGCCGAGCCACCCGGCTAGCCTGGCAAGGGCGGGTATGGCCGGCTAGCGTAAATCCCCGCGATCGCGACTGAGTGAAACTACCTACGGATGCAGCCCGAACCGTGCTGTGGGCTGATCCACATACTCCACATATTCCATAGGATCGGTGTCCTCGGCTGCGGTGGGCTGGTCGACCAGGCCGACCGCCTCCACCATCAAGCGGTGCACCGCGAACACCTGGTCAGTGATCTCGGATCGCAGGTTCTTGAGTGCGCTGGCCTGGCGTTCGGCCTCGGCCATCCGGTTGGTCAAACCCTGCACCGCCAGCTGCAGGATCAAGTGCAGCGCAGCAATGCTTCGGGTCTGATAATCGGTGATCCACGCTTCCGTCTCGGCGCGGCGACGAGCGAGGTTGTGCTCGGATCGCTGCTCGGTAGCCGACGCGTGACGTTCGGCGTCCAGCTCCGCCTGCTGGCAGCGGGCTGCGGATTCGGCCTCTGCAGTCTGACGCCGACGCTCCGATTCCGCCTCCAGGCGCTTGCATCGCTGGGTGGTCTCGTGCAGCAGTGCATCGGCCTCGGCGCGGGCGCTTTCGCGCAGCGAGGTGGTCTCCTGCTCGGCACTGATCTGTAGTTCGGCGGCCTCGTCCTCGGCCATCTGCAGCATGCGCTGGATCCGCGCAGTCGCTGCGGTCAGCGGGGACCGCTCCAGACGATCAACCTGAGTGGCTGCCTGCTCCGCTTCCCGACGTAGCCGCTCAACCTGAGTGGTCGCCTCCACCGCTTCGCGGCGCAGATTCTCGAATTGCTCGCTGAGGTCGGCGGCCCGCTGCAGCGCAGCGTCGCGTTCGGCCCCGATCGTCGCGACACGAGTCTTGAGGGCTTCGACGTGATCAATGACCTGCTGGCGGTCGAACCCTCGCAACACGATCTCGAACGGCGGGTTGACCGGGACGGCCTCATCGCGAGTTCGGTACATGCGGCCGGATCGTAGCTGGGCGCTCACCGAGCAGCACTGAGCACCGCCCGTTCCACCCCCTGGCGCGCCTTCGGCGACAACACGCTGCGACCATCGGAGCCGGTGATGCAGAACGAGTCCACCACCGAACTGCCCAGCGTGACGACCCGGGCCCAGCGAACAGTTACCGCGCTGCTCTCCAATGCCGCGGCAACCCGATACAGCAACCCGATGCGGTGGTTGGTGGTGCGAAGCTCGAGGATCACCGCTGCGGTGGCCTCGTCGTCGAACCACAGCACCCTGGTGTCGACTTCGGCGGATCCCGTTCCGGACGCTGTGGTCTCGCACCGTGGGACCTCGCCATAATCACGCTCCTTGGCGGCCAGCCGGTCCGCCAATTTCAGCGAGCCGTCCAGCGCCCGCACCAGGTCCTGGCGCAGCAGCGCGACGTCGGGCAAGCGCCCGAAGCGCGGCGAGACGGTAAAGGTGTCCACCGCGGCGGAGCCTCCGGTGGGGAGTTCGACGACCCGGATGTCCGCGGAATGGACCTGCAGCGAGTGCAGCGCGAGCACCCCCGCGGCCAATGCGAGCACGCTGGGACGGCCAGGAGTCACCACCGTGATCGTGGTGGCCGCACCCGGTCCTGCAACGGTGTTCGCCGTCACGTGCAGCGAGCCGCTCGTGGCAACCTGCTCGGCCAGCGCGCGGTGCTCCTCGGAGAGCGGCTCCAGTGCTGTCACCGGTCGACCGGCCAGTACCGCGCGACAACGCTCGGCCAGGTCGCAAATCAACGCGGCGCGCCATTCAGTCCACACTCCAGGACCGGTGGCCAAACTGTCAGCCTCGGCCAAGGCAACCAGCAGCTCCAGCAGGGTCAGATCCCCACCGAGGGTCTCGGCCACCCGCCGCGCGGTCGTGGGATCGTCGAGGTCCCGGCGCGTCGCGGTATGGGGCAGCAGCAGATGGTGGCGCACCATCGCGCAAAGAACTGCAACGTCCGAGGGCGGTAGCCCGATCCGGTGGCCGATCTGCTCGGCCAGCGCCGCGCCGACGATGGAGTGGTCGCCACCACGGCCCTTGCCCAGGTCGTGCAGCAGCGCACCGAGTAGCAGCAGATCCGGGCGGGCGACCGTGGTGGTCAGCCGCGCCGCCTGTGCCGCGGTCTCCACCAGGTGCCGGTCCACGGTCCAGACGTGCACCCGATCGCGCGGCGGCAGATCACGCACCGCACCCCACTCCGGGAACAGTCGCCCCCACAACCCGGACCGGTCCATGGCCTCGATGACATCTACCGCCGACTGTCCGGCGCCCAGCAACGACAGCAACCCCTCCAACGCCGGGCGTGGCCAGGGTCGACGTAGCTCGGGCGCCGTGTCGGCAAGCGTCGTGAGGGTGCCGGTGGCGACCGGCATACCGGTTCGCGCGGCGGTCGCTGCAACCCGTAACGCCAGAGCCGGATCCCGCGCTGGGTGGGTGTCGCGAGCCAGCGCCACCTCACCGCCGTGTTCCACCACCCCCTCGTCCAGCGGGCGGCGTACGGGTCCCCGCCCCAGGGTCCGCAACCCAGTCAGCCGGGCACGGCCCCGCGGGGGCAGCGCGGCGCGGGCAGCGCGCAACCCGACCTCCATCGCATAGACCACGGTCCGAGCCGCTCCGGACAGGCTTCTGGCCAAGTCGAACCGGTCACCGAGACCCAGGGCGATAGCGACCTCGTCAGCGTCCTGTGCCCGCAGCACGTCGCGACCTCGGCCGGCGAGCCGATGCATCTCGGTGCGCACATCCAGGAGAAGATCGCGCGCGGCGCACACCTCTGGTCCGGTCCGATCCAGGAGCTGACCTGCGGATAATGCATCGAGCAGCTGCACATCTCGCAGCCCGCCATGGCCGTTCTTGAGGTCTGGTTCCACCCGGTGCGCGATGTCCCCGCTGCGCAGCCAGCGTTGCTGCGCCGACTCGGCAAGTTCTTCGAGCCTGGTGCGGACGCCCGTGCGCCAGGCCCGCCGCACAGCGGTGTCCATGGTGGTGAACAGCGCACCGTCCCCGATGATCAGGCGAGCATCCAGCAAGCCCAGTGCAGCGCGCAGATCGGTGGCCGCCACCTGCACGGCCTGCCCAACGGTTCGTACGCTGTGATCAAGGTCGATGCGAGCGTCCCACAGCGGATACCACAGCGAGTCGGCGAGCTCCCTCACGTCGCGCTTGCCGTCATGCAGCAACAGCAGGTCCAGATCGGAATACGGGACCAGCTCGCGGCGGCCCAGTGCACCAACCGCCACCAGCGCAGTACCGCGGCCAAAACCCAATGACGTGCATCGGGAGGTCAACCACAATTCGTGGAGGTCCACCAGCGCCGCCCGTAGTGCGTGCGCCGGCAGCTGGCGCCGTCGCGGGTTGGCACCGAGCAGTGCGGCACGAGCCCGGACCAGGTCCTCTGCGGAGGTGTCCGGATCACCAGCATGAGACCGGGCCCCCGACAGCGTCATATGCCTTTCGCCTTTCCGTACTGGCGTCGTCGCGCCGCCCAGCGGCGAGAAGTCGTACGAGTCTGGCGTGCGGTACCTGGTCCCTCGACTGCACCCCGACCTCGCTGTAGAGGCTTCGCGAAATGTGTTTCGGTTGCTGAAACGCCACGTTTCAGTGGAGTAAACCGCTCCGTTTGCGAGCAGACCGCGGTATCAATTACCTCGGGGCCTACCTGCGAAATCTGGCGGGGCACCGGCAACGTGCACCGGTGCCCCGCCACATGTCAGGCTCCGCGCTGGCTTCCCACGGCGTCAGCCGCTGCTGTGATTCACAGCGCGTCCACACCCCGTTCCCCGGTTCGAACCCGGATCACGGTTTCCACTGGCGTGACCCATACCTTCCCGTCCCCGATCTTGCCGGTTCGGGCGGCTTCGACCAGCACGTCGAGGGTCTTATCCACCTGCATGTCGTCCACCACGACCTCGACTCGGATCTTGGGCACGAAGTCCACGGAGTACTCCGCGCCCCGGTAGACCTCGGTGTGCCCTTTCTGCCGCCCGAAGCCCTGCACTTCACTGACTGTCATCCCGAGTACCCCGATCTGTTCCAGGGCACCCTTGATGTCCTCCAGCGTGAACGGCTTGACAATCGCGGTCACCAGCTTCATGGCGCCCTTACCCTTCCTGTCCGGCCGAGGCCGGGGTCTTACGGGGGACGGCTGCCTGCGTGACCCGGCTGTTTCCGCTGCCAGCGAAGATCGTACTGAGCTCGTACCCGGCCTCGGCATGCTCAGTCTCGTCGATACCGGCTTGCTCGGCATCGTTGCCGAGCCGCAGACCGATGGTGTACTTCAGCACCAGCGCAATGATCAGGGTTCCGATGAACGAGTAGGCGAGCACGGCGCCCGCCGCCACGGCCTGACGCCACAGCTGGTCGGTGCCGCCGCCGTAGAACAAGCCGTCCACCCCGGCGGGTGCCACGGCGGTGGCCAGGAAACCGACGGCCAGCGTGCCCACCAGGCCGCCGAAGAGGTGCACAGCAACCACGTCGAGCGAGTCGTCGAAACCAAACCGGAACTTGATGCTGACCGCAAGCGCGCATACCGCACCGGCGATCGCGCCCACCACAATCGCCCCGATCGGGGAAACCGATGAGCAGCTTGGAGTAATGGCGACCAGACCGGCCACCACGCCGGAGGCGGCGCCGAGGCTGGTGGGCCGCCCGTCGCGGACCCGCTCGACCAGCAGCCAGCCCAGCATTGCAGCGGCGGTGGCCACCATGGTGTTGACGAAGGCGAGACCGGCGATGCCGTTGGCGGCGACGGCCGATCCGGCGTTGAAGCCGAACCACCCGAACCACAGCAGCCCCGCACCGAGCATCACGAAGGGCAGGTTGTGCGGCCGCATGGCCTCGCGCGGCCAGCCGCGGCGCCTGCCGAGCACCAGACACAACGCCAGGCCCGCGGCACCCGCATTGATGTGCACCGCCGTCCCACCGGCGAAGTCGATCGCTGCGAGGTCGTTGGCGATCCAGCCACCAACCGGCGCGGTGACCTCATCGAAGGAGAACACCCAGTGCGCGACCGGGAAGTACACCACCGTCGCCCACAGCGCGGCGAATACCAGCCACGGCACAAAACGCATCCGGTCGGATACCGAACCCGAGATCAGGGCGACCGTGATGATCGCGAACATGGCCTGGAACGCGACGAACACCGTCGATGGGATGGTCCCCACCAGCGGGATCGACATGGGAGAGCCCTCGCTGGCGAGGTACGTACCGCCGAAGAGACCATTCAATCCCGCGTACTCCCCCGGGTCGCCCAGCAAACCAAGGCCGGTGTCGTTACCGAACGCCATCGAGTAGCCGTAAAGCACCCAGAGAACGCTCACAACGCCCATCGCGGACAAGCTCATCATCATCATGTTCAAGACGCTCTTGGAGCGGACCATGCCGCCGTAGAAGAACGCCAAGCCTGGAGTCATCAGCAGCACCAGGGCGGAGCTGATGAGCATCCAGGCGGTGTCACCGGTGTCTAACACGGTCACTCCTCTGCATCTCACGATCGAGTGGCGTTGCAGGACAGGTTGAGCAGCCGGTGTTTCGATCAAGGACGCGGCATGTTTCACCGGCGTTAACTGTCGGGCTTGTGGTGTAACGTCCAGATTTCAGATCGGCTGCATGTCTGCGTGGTAGCGGCCGTTTGGCCGAATCAGTCCAGTAACGCGTCGACAAAGGCCGCCGGCTCGAATGGCGCAAGATCATCGACACCCTCGCCAAGACCGACCAGCTTGACCGGCACACCGAGCTCGCGCTGCACGTGGAAGACGATGCCGCCCTTGGCGGTGCCATCCAACTTGGTCAACACGATGCCCGTGACATCGACGACCTCACGGAAGACCCTCGCCTGGATCAGACCGTTCTGGCCCGTGGTGGCGTCCAGCACCAGCAGCACCTCGTCCACCTCGGCCTGCTTGGACACCACGCGCTTGACCTTGCCCAGCTCATCCATCAGGCCGGTCTTAGTATGCAGCCGGCCCGCGGTGTCGATCAAAACGGTGTCCACCCCGTCGGCGCTGCCCCGCTTGACCGCCTCGAATGCCACGCTGGCCGGGTCGGCACCTTCAGCTCCCCGCACAACTTCTGCGCCAGCGCGCTGCCCCCAGGTGACCAACTGGTCCACGGCGGCTGCCCGGAAAGTGTCGGCTGCACCGAGCAGCACCCGGCGGCCGTCGGCCACCAACACGCGGGCCAGCTTGCCGGTGGTGGTCGTCTTGCCAGTGCCGTTCACTCCGGCGATCAGCACCACGCCGGGAGTGCTGACGCCATTGCTGCCGTCCTGATGTGGCAACGCCCGCACCGCACGGTCCAACTCAGGGCGCAGCGCTTCGATCAGCACGTCTCGCAGCGCGGCGCGAGCCTGCTCGGCGGTACGGACACCGCGCTGAGCGAGTTCAGCACGCAGCCGGTCGACGATCTCGGTGGTAGTGGCCGTGCCGAGATCGGCGAGCAGCAAGGTGTCCTCGACGTCAGTCCAGGAATCTTCATCCAGGTCACCTGCGCCGAGCAGTCCCAGGAGGCTCTGGCCGAACGCCGAGCGGGATCGGGACAGCCGGCCGCGCAACCGCACCAACCGCCCGGTTGGTGGCTCGATTGCCTCGACAGGCGCAGGGAGGGGTTCGACGGGCGCCGGCTTGACCGGTGCTGACTCTACGGGCGCTGGTTTGGTAGGCACCGGCTTGGTGGGCGGCGCTGGCGGCGCGACACTCGCCGGTGGAGCCGTGCTTTCTGGCGGGGCCGGCGCTGCCGGTTGTGGCGCGACGGGTGCAGCGGGCGGTTTGGGTGGTGCCTGCGCGGGCGGTTTAGGTGGTGCCTGCGCGGGCGGTTTAGGCGGCGCCTGCGCGGGCGGTTTAGGCGGCGCCTGCGCAGGGGGTTTCGGTGGCGCCGGGGCTGAGGCCTGTGGCGGAGCTGGGGCGGCTGGCCTCTGCGGCGGGGCCGGGGCCGGTGGACCACCGCCGCCGGATGAGAAGCTGATCGGCCCCCCGGCCTGGTAGCGGCGAGGGGCCGGGGGGGCTTCCACCTCTTCTTCATCCGGCTTGTCAGTGATGCTGATCCGCCGGCGGCGGGCCAACAGCAGACCCACGGCCAACGCGATCAACAACACCACCGCAATAGCGACGGAAATCCAGATCACGTTTGACACCCGACCATCCTGGCATCCACACGCGTGGGTGGGACGCGCCGGTCAGTCAAGCGCAACAGTCTTCGGCGACCAACGGCTCAGCTCTGGTCGAGGCGGTGAGCGTGTACCTTTTCTCGCGCAGAGACCGCGCTGGGCTCGCTGCTGAGCCGCTGCCACCGGGTCGTCACACCGTGCGTGTCGTGGAGGTGACCCCTCAACAAGGCTTCCTCGATACGTTGCCGAACGTCGGGCTCCAGATGCGGCTCAGTGACGAAAAGCGTTCGTAGTCGCACCTCGCCTTCAACCCGTTCAGCATCGTTATGGTGCGGCGCCACCGGGCACGGCGGCTCGTGTTTCCAGTGCCCGCACAGTGCCTCCGTATCGCAGCACCAGATGCCCGGGTGTCGGCATCCAGGTCCATGCTATGCACGGCGACGTGAGCGCAGGCCTCGCGCATGCGGTCACATCGCGCGGCCGGACGGGAACTGTCAACCGAGGGACAGACAGCGGGTTCCATTTAGCACGCTGCATACATTCGAGTCATTCTCGAAAAGGTAGTGGCCGCGGTGCTCACCCGCTGCTGAGGGCTAACCTCCACTTACCCCCTGGGCAATCAGGAGATCGGTGAATTCTTCTGCGGCATCGGCATCGAACTGGTCATAGCGATACCGGGCGACCAGCGTGAGTCGCTGCTCGACGGTGGCGACTCCGATGGCGACGCTGCAGGCGGGATCACACGGTGGGGAAAACCACAGCTCGGGCGGCTCAGAGTCACCCCTGTCGGTCAGGGTGGGCGGCTCGGGGATGCGGCCCAGATTCGACAGCATCGCGGTGTCGACGAACCGATCACCGGTCAGTTGTATCAACTTTGGCACCACGCGTTTGACCGCCAGCGGCGCTTTCTTGGTGACGTCCAGAACGTCATGCAAGCCAAAGGCACGGTTGTTCCGTCGAATCTCAGAGGTCTGCTCGGCCACAGCAGCAGTCGCGGTTGCCAGGTCAACCCGATCATCCGGCATGGTCGAAACACTGACCATCGACGTGAGGTTGCTGACGACGTCCCACGCGCGGTCAGCGGGGCGGACATTGACCGGCATTTGGACCCCAATCCGGCCAGTTGGGGCGCCGTGCTTGGAGTTCCATACCTGCACGGTGAGGTGCAGCGCGGCGAGCAGGACGTCGTTGACCGTCGTGCCGGGGGCCCGCTGCATGAGCCCCGGCGTGGTGGTCTCGCCGAGGTCGAGGGTACGAAAGACGAATCCGAAGTCGTCGCGGTCAGTGCCGCCGACCACCGCGATCCGGCTTGGTGGATCGAGGGCCTCCCGGATTCGCCGCAGCCCTTCCAAGTACCGCGCCCACTTCTCGCTCCGGGTCTTGGGCGGCAGGAACGAGTTCAGGTCGCGGGCCTGGGCAAGTGGTACTGGATCCGGCGGGTCGGGCTCACCCTGATACGCCCGGGCGATCGTCTGCAGCAGGCGCAGGGCACCGACTCCATCGGCGAGGATGTGACTCGCCGCCAGGAGCACGAGATCCCCGCTAGGCCGCCGGGCTAGCACAATGCGAAACCCCGGGGAGGTGTCCAGCGAAATGGCCGGGGTGTACAGCTCGGTCCGCAGCCGATCCAGCACGGCACTGTCAGGGCACTCCACCACCCGACATGGATCCAGATCCGCCTCATCGGCAATGTCCCACTGATAAGAGGTGTCGCCCTGCGGTGACGGTGTTAGTCGAGAGCGGGCCAGCGGATGACGCCGGCAGCAGGTCAACACCGCCTGCCGAAGCCGGGCTTCATCCAGGCGATGGTCAGTGCCCAGCTCGAACTGCACATTCCACGACGCGCGCGTCTCCTGCAGAAGCAAGAGCGATTCGTCCAATATGGTCGATGGCAACGACACGGTGCGATCCTCTCGTTGACGTCACTCGCCGTCAGGCGGCGCCGGCAGAGTCGGTGACGCCTCGCAGCCGCTGCGAGATGACGGTGGTAATGCCGTCGCCGCGCATGCTTACCCCGTACAGCGCATCGGCAACCTCCATGGTTGCCTTCTGATGGGTGATCACGATCAGCTGTGAGCGATCTCTGAGCAATTCGAACAGCGCGATCAGGCGGTTCAGGTTGGTGTCATCCAGCGCCGCCTCGACCTCGTCGAGTACGTAGAACGGCGACGGTCGGGCGCGAAAGATCGCTACCAGCATGGCGACCGCGGTGAGCGACTTCTCCCCGCCGGACAGCAGCGACAGGCGCTTGACCTTCTTGCCGGGTGGGCGAGCCTCGACCTCGATACCAGTCGTGATCAGGTCATCGGGCTCGGTGAGCACCAACCGCCCCTCCCCACCCGGGAAGAGGGCGGCGAAAACCGTCTCGAACTCGCGCGCTACATCGTGGAAAGCCTCGGTGAAGACTTCGAGGATCTTCTCGTCGACCTCGGCGACGACGGTGAGCAAGTCACGCCGGGTGGCCTTGAGGTCCTCGAGCTGGGTGGACAGGAACTTGTAGCGCTCTTCAAGCGCGGCGAACTCCTCCAACGCCAGCGGGTTGACCTTGCCGAGCAGAGTCAGATCGCGCTCGGCCCGCTGGGCACGGCGAGTCTGTGAGGCCCGGTCGTAGGGAACCGGCTGCGGGGCACTGACCTGCTCACCGCGCTGCGCCGCCAGCTCGTACTCGGCCATCTCGCTGGCCGGTGGTGGCACCGGGATCGTGGGCCCGTACTCGGCGACGAGATCGTCGAGGCCGATGCCGAAGTCGTCGGCGATCCTGATTTCAAGCTGCTCGATGCGCAGTCGCTGCTGGGCACGAAGCACCTCGTCGCGGTGGACCGTGTCGGTCAGCTTGGCGAGCTCCTCGGCGAGCTCGCGAACCCTTCCCCGCACGTCGCCGAGCTGCTGTTCCCACTGCGTGCGCTCCATCACCACCGCGTCTCGCTCGGCCACGGCCCGATCCAGTGAGGTCTCGATGCACCCCAGCGCGAATTCCCCAGCCTGCACGACCTCTGCGGCCACCGCGGCGCCACGCTGCCGGGCCGCCGCCAGGGCCGCCGCACGCTGCCGGGCGGTCCGCTCCGCCTGGGCGCTGCGCCGCAGCCCTTCGGCCCGACCGGCCAGTGCCCGGGCGCGTTCCTCCGCTGTGCGCAGCGCCAGCCGGGCCTCGACCTCCTCGCTGCGCGCCGTAGCCAGCGCAGCCGCGGCCTCGTCACGTTCCGCCGTATCCGGTTCGGCGTCCGCAGGCTCGTCCTGGGCCAGCCGCAACCGCTCCTCCAGCTCCACCACGTCGATCAGCGCACCTGCTCGTCGCTGCTCCACTTGGTCACGCTGGCGGTGCAGCCGGTCAGCTTCGGCGGATGCGGAACGGGCCGCCTGGCCGAGCCGGGCCAGCTGCTCGGCCACCGCGGTCAGTTGCGCATCTGACTCGCGCAAAGCGGCCAGGGTGTTGTCGGCGTCCTCGGCGCGGTCCGCCTCCTCGATACGTGCCGCCTCGAATTCAGCGGCCAGCTGTTCCACGCGGCTTTCCGACTCGGCCAGCCGTACCTGACCGTCGTCCACGGCGGCCTGCACCTCGATGGCGCTTTGGCTGCGGCCTGATCCACCGTGTGCCCAGTAGGTGCCGAGCACGTCACCGTCGACGGTGACCGCACGTGTGTTAGGTGTCGCGGCGACCAGCGCCCGAGCGGCGCCCAGGTCATCGACCACCGCGGTGCGCTCAAGCAGCCGGTGCACTGCGGGACGCAGCGCGTCGGGAACCTGTACCAGATCTACCGCCCACCGCGCACCGGCTGGCAACTGCGGCCAGGCCGACCGGTCGACGGTGGCCGGGGCGCTGCCGACGAGCAGGCCGGCGCGGCCGGCGTCCTGTTCGCGCAACCGGTCCAGCGCAGCGGCTGCTGCATTCAGGTCCAAGACCGCGAGCGCATCTGCCGCGGCACCTAAAGCGGCCGCCACCGCGGCCTCCGCGCCGGCATCCACGGTGAGTAGCCCGGCAACCGAGCCCACCACACCGGGCAGCCCAGCAGCCAGCAACATCTGTGAACCGTCCTTGCGGGCAAGGCCGACCGACAGGGCTTCCACCCGGGCCCGCCAGGATGCCCACTGCTGCTCGGCCTCCCGATGTGCCGCTGTGAGCTCAGCGGCGCGCTGTGCGGCGGTGGCATGGGCGGCCACCGCCGCCTCGTGCCGCTCGTCGAGGACCACCTCCCCGGCATGGAGGGCGTCAATTTCGTGCTGCCGCTCATCGAACTCCCGCTGGGCAGCTGCCGACCGCTCCTGAGCCTCGGCCAGCGCGCTGGACAGCCGCTCGATCTCCTCAGCGGTAGCGCCTGACTTGGAACGCAGCGCCTCGACCTGGCCGGTGAGCCGGGCCAGCCCCACCCGCCGATCTGCGACGGCCCGCACCGCCGCCAGGTGTGCCCGCTCAGCGTCAGCGACAGCTTGTTCCAGCTCGGCGCGCCGATCCAGGGCGACGGACAGCATCGCCCGGGCATCCTCCACCACCGC
>DASVWA010000388.1:0-22081 GCA_036389855.1 Pseudonocardiaceae bacterium | reverse complement strand
TTCACCGCGCAGTACAAGCTGGAGATCCTGGCCGCGTATGAAGCCGCGCCGGACGGCGAGAAGGGTGCGTTGCTGCGCCGCGAGGGCTTGTACTCGAGCCACATCGTGGAAGTGGCGGCGGGCCCGCGACGCCGGTGCGCTGGCGGGCCTGTCAGCGCCACGCGGGCGGCGCCGGCGTGACCCGCAGCAGGAGCGGATCACCCGCTTGGAGGCCGACAAGCAGCACCTGGAGCAGGAGCTGGCCAAGGCCCGCTTCGTGGTGGAAGTCCAGGCAAAACTGCACGCGCTCTTGGAGATGATCTCCGAGGGCGCAGAGCCCGAGAACGGGTCGAGCAGGTGACCGACGCCGCCGTCGCCGAGCTCGCTCCGACGATCGGTGTCCGGGCCGCATGCGACGCGCTGGGCGCCGCGCAGGCCAGCTACTACCGCCGGCACCGGCACCGGCACAGCCCGGCACCGGCGCGGCCGACGCCTGTCTCGCACCGTGACCGGCTGCAACCCCGAGCGCTCAGCGACGCCCAACAGCAGGCGATCCGCACCGAACTGCACAGCGACCGGTTCGCCGACATGGCACCGGCCGAGGCATGGGCCATCCTGCTCGACGAGGGCCGCTACCTCGACTCGATCTCCACGTTTTACCGGCTGCTGCGCCGCGCCGGCGAGACCGGCGAGCGGCGTCGGCAGGCCACCCACCCGGCCACCGTGAAACCCGAGCTGGTCGCGACCACCCCCAACGCGGTGTGGTCGTGAGACATCACCAAGTTGCGCGGCCCCGCGAATTGGACCTACTACCACCTATACGTGATCTTGGACATCTTCTCCCGCTACGTCGTCGGCTGGATGGTCGCCAGCTGTGAATCGGCAGCGCTGGCCGAGGTCCTGATCCGCCAAACCTGCACCAAACAGGGCATCGGCGGCGACCAGCTGACCATCCACGCCGACCGCGGCAGCTCGATGACCTCCAAGCCGGTCGCGTTCCTGCTCGCCGACCTCGGCATCACCCAATCGCATAGCCGCCCACACGTCTCCGACGACAACCCGTTCAGCGAGGCCCAGTTCAAAACGCTGAAGTACCGGCCCGACTTCCCCGCCCGGTTCCCCTCAATCGAGGCTGCCCGGCGGCACTGCCAGATCTTCTTTCCCTGGTACAACGACGAGCACCGCCACTCCGGGCTGGGCCTGCACACCCCATCCCACGTCCACTACGGCATCGCCGAGGCGATCCGCGACAAGCGTGGCGCCGTGCTCACCGACGCCTACCACGCGCACGTTGCTACATTCGGCCAAGTAGTCGATCATGTTCAGAACTGTTTGTGCTGGTGGGCGCAGCAGGGTTCGAACCTGCGACCCCTCGCTTGTAAGGCGAGTGCTCTCCCGCTGAGCTATGCGCCCCAAGGCCCCCCGAAAAACCTGGGGGCCCGGTGTCATGCTGGCAGTGCAGCTAGGGCCTGCTTCCAGACGGTATGGTCACGGGCCTCCCCGGGCTGGTTGAGCTCAGCGAAGCGGACCACACCGTCAGGATCCACCAGGAAGGTACCCCGGTTAGCCATGCCAGCCTTGTCGTTGAATACCCCGTAGTCCTGCGCAGCCTTGCCGTGCGGCCAGAAGTCGGACAGTAGTGGGAAATCATAGCCCTGCTGGTCAGACCACGCCTTGAGGGTGAACACCGAGTCCACCGACACTGCCAGCACCTGCACGTCGGCGAACTCCGCCAAATTGTCGCGGAGCTGGTTCAGCTCGCCGGTGCAGATCCTGCTGAAGGCGAACGGGTAGAACACCACCAGCACGTTGCGGACACCGTGGAACCCCGACAGCGTCCACACCTGGTTGTTCTGATCCTTAAGCGTGAAGTTTGGGGCCTGGTCTCCCACCTCGATCAACGATGTGCGCAGCTTTCCTCGACTCATCCACCGAGACTATCCGCAACCGAGCCCCAGCTCAGCGTTTGGACTTGGCCGCCTTCGCGGTGGCCAGCCTGGTGGCTGCCCAGTCGTCACTCACGCTGATGTTGGACGTTTGCGCCAACCCGACAGTGTTGGCCGCCTCGTTGATGTCCGAGGCGTCGACATGACCGTCGCGGCCAGTCTTGGGCGTGAAGACCCAGATCACCCCGTTCTCGGCTAGCGGCGACCGCGCGTCCACCAGGGTGTCAAACAGATCACCGTCCTGGTCGCGCCACCACAGCAGCACCACATCGACGATTTCGTCGGAGTCTTCGTCGAGCAGCTCGGCACCAAGCACCTCCTCGATGGCCGCGCGCACGTCGTCATCGACGTCGACGTCCCAGCCGAGCTCCTGTACGACCATGTCCGATTGGATCCCGAGCCTCTCGGCAACGCCGAGCTTGCCGGCGTCTCCCGCCGCGGCGGCGACCACGGTTTCACCCCTCCACAACATCGGGCCGGCGTCGACCGCCGGACGTGTTACTACTCGATGACGTACCAGCGAACACTGCGGTCCGGCCGGAGCGCAACAGCCAGTACCAGGACACGCCGGTGCTGGCTTGCTCGTATGAGTTACCTGCGAGTAGCAGTGACACCGAGCGCGAGGCGGACGAGCATGGAGCACGATGGACCCAGGTGGCTGGTCCCGCGCGACCGGCAGGCCGGTTACTTGCGGTTTTCCGGACAACTCGAGGCGAGGAGATCCCTTGGCCACGCAGCACGATCGCATCCCCGCCCGGGTGCGGGTCATCCGCGACGGGGTGGCGGCACACCTTCCAGATATTGACCCGGATGAGACCGCGGAGTGGCTGGAGGCCTTCGACTCCGCGGTGCTGTCCGGCGGCAAGCAGCGGGCACGCTACCTGATGCTGCGGCTGCTCGAACGGGCCCGCGAGACCGGCGTCGGGGTGCCGTCGTTGACCAGCACCGACTACGTCAACACCATCCCCACCGAGAACGAGCCATGGTTTCCCGGTGACGAGGACACCGAGCGGCGCTACCGCGCCTGGATCCGGTGGAACGCGGCGATGATGGTGCACCGGGCGCAACGTCCGGGTGTCGGCGTCGGTGGGCACATCTCCACCTACGCCTCCTCGGCCGCGCTCTATGAGGTGGGCTTCAACCACTTCTTTCGGGGCAAGGACCATCCCGGCGGTGGAGATCATGTCTACATCCAGGGTCACGCGTCACCTGGTATCTACGCCCGGGCGTTCCTGGAGGGTCGGCTGTCCGCCGACCAGCTCGATGGGTTCCGCCAGGAGTTCTCCCACGCCGGTCCGGGTGGCGGCCTGCCGTCCTACCCGCACCCCCGGCTGATGCCGGATTTCTGGGAGTTCCCCACCGTCTCCATGGGGCTGGGCGCGATCAACGCGATCTTCCAGGCCCGGTTCAACCGCTACCTGCAGGCCCGCGGCCTCAAGGACACCTCCGGCCAGCACGTATGGTGCTTCCTCGGCGACGGGGAGATGGACGAGCCGGAGTCCCGCGGGCAGATCCAGGTCGCAGCCACCGAGGGGTTGGACAACCTCACCTTCGTGGTGAACTGCAACCTGCAGCGCCTGGACGGCCCGGTCCGGGGCAACGGCAAGATCATCCAGGAGCTGGAGTCGTTCTTCCGTGGCGCCGGCTGGAATGTGATCAAGGTGATCTGGGGCCGCGAGTGGGACGCCCTGCTCTTCGCCGATCGGCAAGGCGCGCTGGTGAACCTGATGAATGTCACGCCCGATGGCGACTACCAGACCTACAAAGCCAACGATGGCGGCTATGTCCGGGATCACTTCTTCGGCCGTGACCCGCGGACCAAGGAGCTGGTCAAAGACCTGTCCGACGCCGACATCTGGAACCTCAAGCGTGGTGGGCACGACTACCGCAAGGTCTATGCCGCCTACCAAGCCGCCACCCAGCACCACGGCCAGCCCACGGTCATCCTGGCCAAGACCATCAAGGGCTATGGCCTGGGCCCGCACTTCGAGGGCCGCAACGCCACCCACCAGATGAAGAAGATCTCCCTCGGGGACCTCAAGCTGCTTCGTGACGCCCAGCGCATCCCGATTACCGATGCGCAGCTCGAGGAAGACCCCACACTGCCGCCGTACTACCACCCGGGACCGGACGCACCGGAGATCCAGTACATGTGCGAGCGGCGCCGGGCACTGGGCGGGTTCGTGCCCGAACGGCGCACCAAGACCAAGCCCCTGATGCTGCCCGGCGACAAGGCCTACGACGTGTTGCGGCGCGGGTCGGGTAAGCAGGAGGTCGCCACCACGATGGCGTTCGTCCGGCAGCTGCGCGAGCTGATCAAGGATCCCGAGATCGGACCGCGGTTCGTGCCGATCATCCCGGACGAGGCACGCACCTTCGGCATGGATTCGATGTTTCCCACACAGAAGATCTACAACCCGCACGGGCAGCTCTACACCTCGGTGGACGCCGAGTTGATGCTGGCCTACCGAGAAAGCGAGCAGGGCCAGATCCTGCACGAGGGGATTAACGAAGCAGGCTCCACCGCGTCGTTCACCGCAGCGGGCACCTCCTACGCCACGCACAACGAGCCGATGATTCCGGTCTACATCTTCTACTCGATGTTCGGTTTCCAGCGCACCGGCGACGGCCTGTGGGCAGCCGGCGACCAGATGGCCCGCGGGTTCCTGCTCGGCGCGACCGCCGGACGCACCACGCTGGTCGGTGAGGGTCTGCAGCACAACGACGGGCATTCCTTGCTGCTCGCCGCGTCCAACCCCGCCGTGGTGGCCTACGACCCGGCGTGGGGCTTCGAAATCGCTCACATCGTGCGCGACGGGCTGCGCCGGATGTATGGCGACGATGGAGCGCGCGATCCGAACGTTTTCTACTACCTCACCATCTACAACGAGCCCTACCGCCAGCCAGCAGAGCCCGAGGGCCTCGACGTCGAGGCCTTGCTGCGCGGCCTGTACCGCTATGCACCGGCACCAGCGCTGGGCCGCGACAAGCCGGCAGTGCAGCTCGCCGCCTCCGGAGTTGCGCTGCCGTGGGCGCTACGAGCCCAGGAGATGCTGGCCCAGGAGTGGGGTGTGCAGGCCGACGTGTGGTCGGCGACGTCCTGGACCGAGCTGCGTCGCGAGGCCGTCGAGGTCGATCGGCACAACCTGCTGCATCCCGAGGCCGAGCCCCGGGTGCCGCACGTGACCTGGGCGTTGCAAGGTGCAGCAGGTCCGCTGGTTGCGGTGTCGGACTGGATGCGCGCGGTACCCGACCTCATCCGTCCCTGGGTCCCCACCGACCTGGTCACCCTCGGCACGGACGGCTTCGGCTTCTCCGACACTCGCCCGGCGGCACGGCGGCATTTCCTCGTCGACGCTGAGTCGATCACTGTGGCAGCGCTGGTGGCACTGGCCCGCCGCGGCGAAGTGGAACAGTCCGTCGTCGCCGAGGCAAGCTGGCACTACCGCATCGACGACCCGCAAGCCGCCGGCCCCCAAACCTCCGACCCAGGGGTGGCCTAATTGCTGCCCGACATGGAGACAGGGTTATTTGAGGGTGCGGTTGCCCCGATATGTCTCCATGTCGGGACGGGCAGGGCAGGCGGGGGTGGTTAGCCGGTGAGGCGGGCGGCCATCTCCCAGACGAGCACCTCGGCACCGCCGACCCCAGCGGTGACTCGCTGGCCACCGGCGGCGGTCATTCGGGCCGCGTCCCCGGTGTCAAGCAGGCCGGTGCCCTCCAGGTCCACTGCGCCGCGGGCGACGAACAGGTGCACGAACGCCGCAGCCGGCAAATCCACGCTCGCGCCCGCTTGCAGCCGCGCGGCGTACAGCGCCGCATGCTGCTGCTGAATGAAGATCGCCCGACGGTCCCGGTGAGCGTCCATCCCGGACGCCACCACCACGAGATCGCCGGATCCCGCATCAACTGGGCCCAATTCGCGGTTGATGTCCAGCTGCTCATAACCGGGATCGATCGAACGGCTGTCCGGAGGCATCCACATCTGCACGAAATGCACATCCTGATCGTGCGGCTCATCGTCCAAGCGCCAGGAGTCATTCTTCTCAGAATGCTGGATTCCCGTGCCGGCGCTCATGCGCTGCGCCAGCCCGGGATAGATCACCCCGGTGTTGCCCTTGGAATCCTCGTGTACCAAGGACCCCTCCAGCACCCAGGTGACGATCTCCATATCGCGGTGCGGGTGCGTCTCGAACCCCATCCCGGGCTTCACAACATCATCGTTGCTCACCAGTAACAGACCGAAGTGGGTGTTGGCCGGGTCGTAGTGGCGCCCGAAGGAAAAGGAATGCCGAGAGTCCAGCCAGTCAAGATCGGTGCGCTTGCGCTGATCCGCCCGGCGCACGTCGACCTTGGGTTCGAGCTTCAGTGCCGAGCTGACCATCGTCTCTCCTTGGGCTCCGGACTGTTCAGTGTCCGTTCATTAGGGGCCGTTCCTCAGACGGTTCATCGGGGGTTCATTGCCGATGATCCTGCCGATTCAAACACTACCCAGGTGGCCGCTGCAGCGCCGTGCGATGCTGGCCCCATGACCGTCCAGGCCGGCACCCACCCGCTGCCAGCCAGCACCCTGCGCCGGCTGGGACGGGCCTCCGGTGGGCTCGCCACGGCCAGCGTGGCCGAGATGGAGCGCCGCTACCCGTGGTTCCGCCGGCTGCCCGCCGATCACCGGGCCGGCGTTTTGCTGGTCACTCAGGCCAGCGTGGCGAACTTCGTCGAGTGGCTCAAGGACCCGCAGCACTCCATCAAGCTCACCATCGACGCATTCCGCACCGCCCCGCGTGATCTCACCCGCTGGGTCAGCCTGCGGCAGACCGTGGACCTGGTCCGGGTGGCCGCCCTGGTCTTCGAACAACAGCTGCCCGAGCTTGCCGCCGACGACGCCGAACGGACCGTACTGACCGAGGCCTCGCTGCGCTACAGCCGCGAGGTCGCATTCGCCGCCGCCAGCACCTACGCCGGTGCCGCCGAGGCCCGAGGGGCTTGGGACGCCCGGCTGGAAGCACTGGTGGTCGACGGCATCATGCGCGGGGACGGTGAGGAGTGGCTCCTGTCCCGCGCCGCCGCGCTGGGTTTGGAACCCGCGGCCCCGGCCACGGTCCTGGTGGGCAATCCGCCCCCCGACGAGCCGCCGGAGCTACTGTCCGACATCCGCAGTATGGCCATCCGCACCGGTCGGGGGATTCTCGTTGGCGTGCAAGGGTCTCGCCTGGTGCTGGTCGTCAGCGGCCGCCCCGACGCACCCGAGGACTCCAACCTGATGATGGAGGCCTTCGGCGAAGGCCCGGTGGTGATCGGAC
The DNA here is from genome assembly GCA_036389855.1 of Pseudonocardiaceae bacterium. Taxonomy (GTDB): domain Bacteria; phylum Actinomycetota; class Actinomycetes; order Mycobacteriales; family Pseudonocardiaceae. The sequence continues at coordinate 14,856 of DASVWA010000388.1, read as the reverse complement.
CGACGGTGCCATCATTGGCCGAGGCGCATCGCAGTGCCGCCGACGCGTTGTCCGCATTGCGCGCCGTAGCGGCCTGGCCCACCGCGCCCCGCCCGGTACCGGCCGCCGACCTGCTACCCGAGCGCGCGCTGGCTGGCGACCCGGAGGCCGAACGGCTGCTGGTCGATCAGGTGATGCGTCCGCTGGTGGCGGCCAGCGGCAACCTGATCGAGACGCTCGATGCCTTCTTCGATGCCGGCGGGGTCCTGGAGAGCTGCGCCCGGCAGCTGTTCGTCCACCCCAATACGGTCCGCTACCGGTTGCGCCGGATCACGGACATCACCGGGCGGGTACCGGGCAACCCGCGAGACGCACTGGTGCTGCGGGTTGGCCTCGCGGTCGGCCGGCTCGCCCGTTCCCGCGGCCTGTGGTAACGAACAATGACATACCGCCTAATTGGGCCTGGTCGCGCCAACTCGTTGTAGACACTCCACAAGAGGGGTGGGCCGGACTTCGTGCACGTCAGCATCACGCCGTTTCCGTACCTGGTGTTCAGTAGAGCTGGTGATCGCGCTGCTTGCCCCCGGACAAGGTGCTCAGTCCCCTGGCATGCTCACGCCGTGGCTTGCGCTGGAGGGCGCCGCGGCCCGCGTTGCGACGTGGTCGACGGCGACCGGGCTCGATCTAGCACGGCTGGGTACTACGGCGGAAGCCGAAGAGATCAAGGACACCGCAGTGACTCAACCGCTGGTGGTGGCGCTGTCGCTGCTCGCGGCCGAGGAGCTGGCCCGCCGAATCGACCTACCGGCCGACGCTCCAGTCGCGGGGCACTCAGTTGGGGAGCTCACTGCAGCAGCGGTAGCCGGAGTGCTCACCGCGGATGAGGCTGTGGCGTTCGCCGCTATCCGCGGCCGCGAGATGGCCTCGGCCTGCGCGCTGCAACCAACCGGGATGTCGGCGGTCCTCGGCGGCAACCCCGACGAGGTCAACGCGGCGTTGGACCGCTTGGGCTTGGACGCAGCCAACCGCAACGGTGCCGGACAGGTCGTCGCTGCGGGCTCGCACGGCGCCCTGGCCGCACTGGCGCGGGATAAACCCGACCGAGCACGGGTGATGCCCTTGGTTGTTGCGGGGGCGTTCCACACCCAGTTCATGGCCCCGGCCGAGCAGGCGCTGGCCGAGTACGCTGCCCAGCTCAACCCGAAGGATCCATCGCGACCGCTGCTGTCCAACGCCGACGGCGAGGTCGTGGATCAGGGCTCGGAGATGCTGAGCCGACTGATCGCGCAGGTGACCAAACCCGTCCGGTGGGATTCCTGTATGGCCAAGCTGGGAGCCCTTGGAGTCACCGCAACCGTGGAACTTCCGCCCGCGGGCACCCTCTCCAGCCTGGTCAAACGCGAACTGAAAGGTACCTTCACGCTGACCCTCAAAGATCCCGAGGATCTCGACCAGGTTGCGGGTCTGATCTCCGATCACTCCGGGAGCCCGGCGTGAGGCGTCGCCTGCGGCAACTGTCCCACGGCAGCGGCGCGCGCATCCTGGGCTTGGGCAGCAGGCAACCCGAGCAGATCGTGACCAACGCCGACATCGCCGCCCGCGGGGTCGACACCAGCGACCAGTGGATCCGCGACCGGGTAGGCATCGTGGAACGACGCTTCGCGCGCAAGGACGAGTCAGTGGTCGATATGGCGGTCGATGCAGGCGCCAAGGCGCTGGCTGACGCCGGGCTGGCCCCCTCAGACATCGACGCGGTGCTGGTTGCAACCTGCACCATGCCCTCGTACATACCCAATGCTGCCGGTCAGACCGCGGACCGGATCGGGGTGCGCGCCGCTGCCGCCTTCGATCTCAACGCCGCCTGCGCCGGCTTCTGCTACGGGTTGGGACTCGCCTCCGACATGATCCGCGCCGGCTCCGCCCAGCACGTGCTGGTAATCGGCGCAGAGAAACTGTCCGACTGGGTAGATCCCATGGACCGTTCCACCTGCATCATCTTCGCCGACGGCGCGGGCGCGGCGGTGCTCGGACCCGCGGCCGACCACGAGGAGCCTGGCATTGGCCCGATCGCCGCCGGGAGCGCCGGGGAACTGGTGAACACGATCGTGGTGGCCGATCGCAACTCCTTCATCTACCAGGAAGGCCAGGAGGTCTACCGCTGGGCGATCACGAAGATCGCGCCGGTGGCGCTGCGGGCGCTGGAACTGGCCGGGATCGCTCCGATCGACGTCGACGTGCTGGTGCCGCATCAAGCGAACCTGCGCATCGTCGAGGCCATTGCCAAGCGCCTGCGGGCAGCCGGCGCGCGCGAGGACATGGTGGTGGCCGACGACATCGTCCACTCGGGAAACACATCCTCGGCGTCGATACCGCTCGCATTGGACCACATGCGCTCCGAGGGCCGGGTCAGCTCCGGCGATCTCGCGCTGCTGGTTGGATTCGGGGCCGGACTGTCCTATGCGGGCCTGGCGGTGATCGTGCCCTGAACCTGAATTGGCTCAGTGACGAATTAACTCAGCGACAGATTAACTCAGTGGCACATTAAATCAGTGGGCGAATTTTACAGTGCGGGGCCGTCGGCCTCAATCGTCCACGATCGACAGAAGGGAATCATGGAGTGACCAACGAGGAGATTCTCGGTGTCCTCGCCGAGATTGTGAACGAGGTAGCGGGCGTGGAGACCGGCGAAATCACTCCGGACAAGTCCTTCGTTGACGATTTGGACATCGACTCGCTGTCCATGGTGGAGATCGCCGTGCAGGTGGAAGACCGATTCGGGGTCAAGGTGCCCGACGACGAACTAGCCAACCTCAAGACCGTCGGTGACGCGGTGGACTACGTCGCCAAGGCCGCATGACTCCTCCTGATGTTGTCGTCACGGGGCTCGGTGCTACCACTCCACTCGGTGGAGATGCCGCGTCGACGTGGGACGCGCTGCGCTCTGGCAAAAGCGGGGTCGTCGCCCTGACCGAGGAGTGGGTGGATCGCTTCGATCTTCCCGTGCGAATCGCGGCGAAGTTGGCCGTCGAGCCAGCCGATGAACTCAAGCGGGTGGAGGCCCGCCGCTGGGACCGTTGCGAGCAGGTCGCGGTGATCGCGGCGCGCGAAGCGTGGCAGCATGCCGGCGCACCGGAAGTCGAGCCTGAGCGGCTCGCCGTGGTGATCGGCACTGGCATCGGAGGAGCACTGACCCTGCTCGGGCAGGACGACCTGCTCGAGAACGCCGGGATGCGCAAGGTGTCACCGCTGACCATCCCGATGCTCATGCCCAACGGGCCTGCCGCACATGTCGGTCTGGACCTCGGCGCTCGTGGCGGCGTGCATGCACCGGTCGCTGCCTGCGCGTCCGGCGCCGAGGCGTTGGCCATCGCGTGGCGGATGCTGCGGGCCGGGGAGGTCGACGTCGTGGTGGCCGGCGGGGCCGAAGCGTGCATCCTGCCCATCACACTGGCCGGCTTCGCCCAGATGCGGGCCATGAGCACCCGTAACGACGAGCCCGAACGGGCTTCTCGCCCGTTCGATATGGCCAGGGACGGGTTCGTGCTCGGCGAGGGTTCCGGCGTGATGGTGCTCGAGCGCGCCGAGTTCGCCGCAGCGCGTGGAGCCTTCGTGCATGGCCGGCTGGCCGGCGTGGGAACCAGCGCCGACGGCTATCACATCACCGCGCCGGAGCCGGAAGGCGTCGGAGCGGGCCGGGCGATTTCGGCCGCGCTACGCACAGCGGGGCTGGACACCAACGACGTCGGGCACGTCAACGCGCACGCCACCGCCACCCCGGTGGGCGACGTCTCAGAGGCGGCCGCGATCCGGACCGCCATCGGCACCCACCCCGTGATCACCGCGCCGAAGGGGGCGCTGGGTCATCTGCTCGGCGCCGCAGGCGCGGTCGAGGGCATGGCTTGCCTGCTGGCGGTACGCGACGGTGTCGTGCCGCCCACGCTCAACTTGGAGGATCCCGATCCCGGTATACAGCTCGACGTAGTGGTCGGATCCGCCCGCAAGGTGGAGTTGCACGCAGCCGTCAACGACTCGTTCGGCTTCGGCGGGCACAACGTTGCGCTCGCCTTTACTTCGGTGTGACGGGCCCACTGATCGGACCCAGCCTGATCGGACCCAGCCTGACCCACCGCAGGTAAAGGCATTCGCTTCCCTTACCCAGGAGACCACGTGACAGCTCTCGCGCACCGTCACCGCACCGACGCGCCGTCCAGCAACGGCGTAGCACATGATCCGCGAGATCCAGAGTTGCGCCTCACCTGCCTGTTTGACCCTGGCACCCTGGCCGAGCTGGCGCCCCGTGATGCCAGCGGTGCGTTCGCCGCCCGCGGTCGCATCGATGGCACCACCGTGATCGCCTACTGCACCGATGCCACCACGATGGGCGGTGCGATGGGGTCGCAAGGCTGCCAGCACATCGTGACAGCCATCGATACCGCGATCCAGCAACGTTGCCCGGTGATCGGACTCTGGCATTCCGGCGGGGCGCGGCTGGCCGAGGGTGTCGAGGCTCTCGACGCCGTCGGTCAGGTGTTCTCCGCGATGGTCCGGGCCTCCGGGCGGGTGCCGCAGATCTCGGTGGTGCTCGGGGCCGCCGCCGGTGGGGCCGCCTACGGTCCTGCCCTCACCGATGTCGTCATCATGGCGCCGGACGGGCGGGTGTTCGTCACCGGTCCCGACGTCGTCCGCAGTGTGACCGGCGAGCAGATCGACATGGAGTCCCTGGGCGGTCCCAGCGCACATGGCAAGAAATCCGGCGTGGTGCATGTGATGGCCGACTGCGAGTCCGACGCGCTGCTGCGTGCCCGCCATATCGCTGGCTTGCTTGCCCGACCTGGAACGTTCGACCTGGATTCGGTACGCGAAGAGGTCGACCTCTCCGAACACCTTCCCGTGGAGCGGCAACGGGCCTACGACGTCCGCCCGTTGGTGCGCGCCGTGCTGGACCAGCCCGCCCTCGATCTCGACACCGGGTCCGATCCGGCTGGTGAGTTCGTAGAGCTGCAGCCCAAATGGGCACCCAATGTCGTGGTGGGGCTGGGCAGGCTCGCCGGGCGCACCGTGGGGGTGATCGCTAACAACCCGTTGCGGCTCGGGGGCTGCCTGGACTCGGTATCGGCCGAGAAGGCGTCGCGCTTCGTGCGGATGTGCGACTCGTTCGGGGTTCCCCTCGTGGTCCTGGTGGACGTGCCGGGTTACCTGCCCGGTGTCGGCCAGGAGTGGGACGGCGTGGTGCGTCGCGGCGCCAAGCTGCTGCACGCCTTCGCCGAGGCGGTCGTTCCTCGGGTCACCCTGGTCACCCGGAAAGCCTTCGGTGGTGCCTACATCGCGATGAACTCCCGGTCACTGGGAGCTACGCAGGTCTTCGCCTGGCCCGACGCCGAGGTCGCCGTGATGGGCGCCAAGGCCGCAGTGGGCATCCTCCATCGCAAAGCGCTGGCCGCAGCGGCACAGGAGGAGCGGGAGGCATTGCATGCCAAACTCGCCGAGCACCATGAGCGGATCGCCGGCGGGGTCGATCGCGCGGTGGCGATCGGGGTGGTGGACGAGGTCGTCAAGCCGGCGCAGACCCGGCGGCGCCTGGCCGAAGCGTTGGCGGCGGCACCGGAGGGCCGCGGCGCACACGGCAACATCCCGCTGTAGTTGGTGGCTCTTCAAGGGCGGCCAACCCCGGGGTTGGCCGCCCTTGAAGAGCCACCGCCGTCAGCAGGGCACCCGCAAGCTGGTGCTGGGCGAGCTCGGGCTCAGTCGTAGCTCGTCGGCACCGCCGATCAGCGGGTAGGACACCCACCACCGCAGGCACCTCACCGGCAGCTCAGGCGGCGCGTCGGCAGGGTCTTGCAGGCTGGTGAATGACAGCAGCGCGACCAGCCCGCCACCGGCTCGGGGTTCCAACCGGTGCAGCACGATACTGCCGTCAAGAGTGGACCGGTACTGGTCGCGCCAGGCGGCTTCCCCGGTGTCCCGGGCGTGCTGCGGGGTGACGGTGCTGCGCCACAGCTTGTAGTCACCTGCGTTGATCGCGTCGAAATACTTCTGCAGCACCAGGCGTACCCGGTCGGCGTCGGGATGCACCGCGACGTCCTCGACGAGCGCGACGGTGGCCGGCCCGGGCCTCGGTGCGGGCGCGCGCGGTGGTGCGTTGTTGGCGATCGACGCAGCGCCATCGGCGCTAGCGGTGGGCTGCATCCGGCGCACCAACACCCCGGCGCCCACTGCGGCGGCGAGCACTGTCACTGTCACCGCACACAGAACCCACCGGCGTCGAGCGACACACTGCACCGGCGCAGGCTACGCCCCTGCTCAGCCCACGCGGTGCAGCCAGGTCACCGGAGCACCGTCGGCAGCGCGGCGGAACGGCTCCAGCGCCTCGTCCCACGCTGCGCCGAGGAGCTGATCGAGCAGGTGGGCGAATGTCTCTCCGGTGCGAGCATTGGCGGCCAGTGCCCGCAACTGATCCTCGCCGACCACGATGTCCCCGTTGGCACTGGTGCGGGCGCGCCACAAACCGAGCCCGGGCACGAAGCAGAACCGCTCTCCATCTAACCCCGGGCTGGGTTGCTCGGTCACTTCGAAGCGCAGCATCGGCCACGCCCGCAGTGCGTTGGCCACAGCCGCTGCGACACCCGGTTGCCCGGACCAGTCGCATTCGGCGCGCAGCTGCCCAGGCGCGGCTGCCTGGGCCGTCCACTGCAGGTCGGCTCTGGCCTGCAGGGCGCTCGCAATCGCCCACTCGACGTGCGGACATACCGCCGACGGCGACGAGTGGACGTAGATAGTCCCACTGGTGCTCATCTGGTGACCTCCGCTGATCGACGAGAAGCGTCTTCCCCTACGTCCTCGTGATCAACCGGTACACCGTCACACATTGTGCCCTTACGGCCGCTGGCACGCCAGTAGCCGGGGTGTGTCGCGGCTCAAGGCGTATGTGCCCCCAGTGTTTGCGCTGCAGCCATCACGTCGACCAACCCGGTGCCCTTGTCGAACGATGTGGCGTACCCACCCACGTTTTGATAAGGCGCACCGTCGGAATAGTGGAAGGCGGTTGACTTCAACGCGGCCTCAATCTCAGCGGGCGACGCGGTCGGGTTGATTTGGAAGAGCAACGCCACGATCCCGGTGATCTGGGGCGCAGCCATCGACGTACCGCTGAGCGTGTTGTAGCTGCCCACGTCGAGAAGTCCAGGGCCGTTCTGTGGCTTGAGGCCGGTGGAGCAGATCGGCTGGTAAACGCGACACGCGCCGACGATGTTCTCGCCGGGCGCCGAGATGTCCGGCCAGGTTGAAGGATCGTTCTTGGCGCCTCGGGAGGAGAACCCGGCTACCGGACCGCTGCGGGTTCCGGTGCCCTCGTCGTTGTAGGCTGCCACCGAGATGATCCCGCCGGTGGGGTCCTGAGCGGCCGGGTTGGTGAGGCTCTTCGAGCCGTCGCCGCCGTCATTGCCGGCGGCCCAGACGGTCACCACTCCTTCCGACGCGAGCTGGCGCTGAAGCTTCACCACGGCCGAATTCTCGTCGAACTCGCCCCCGCCAGGCGGGCCGTAGGAATTGTTGACCACCTTGATCGGTGGACATTGCGCAGCAGACGCTGCCGCTCCGCACGGGTTGGTGTGGTTTTCCAGCACCCAGTTCAGCGCGGTATCCGCACTGATCACTGCCACGGCCGCGCCGGTGGACAAGGAGACGATCTTGGCTTCAGGCGCCGCTCCGGAGACCGTATTCCCATCACTGAGGGTGACGCTGCGGCCGGCCGCGATGCTCGCGACGTGCGTGCCGTGGCCGCCGAGGGACAGCGTGTCGGTGTCAACAGCGGTGGGCAGCGACACGATGCAGTTGGTGTCGGTGTTGGCTTCGTCCAGGCACACGCTCTTCAGATTCCGCACGACCTTGCCGCCGGCGAATGCGGGGTGCGTGGGGTCGATTCCGGAATCGATCACGGCCACGCTGACACCGTTTCCGTCCAGCGAGGAGCCGTTCGCACCGACTAAGGTCTGCCGGGCCTCCAGCCCGCGGGTCGCCACCTGAGGGGCATCGGCATGCCGCGCAATGGGCTGGTCGCCTTCGATGTAGGTCACACCGGGTTGGGTGCGTGCCGCTTGCACTTGTGGCCCGGTCGCCCACGCGGCGACCACGCCGATCTTGCGGAAGGTGGTGACCGGCTGCATCCCAGTGGCGGCAACCGCGCGTTCGGCGTCTGCAAGCGTCGCTCCGTGCACCATCAACGGCATCCGGCCAGTGGGTGTGGCGAGCAGCTGGCCGACCAACGAGGGTGACAGCGGTACAGGCGACGGTTGGGCACTTGCCGGCATGGCGGTCAGCGAACCCGCAGCGAGCAGACCGGACACCAGCAGACCGGTCAGCAATCCCCGTCGAGTCATGACCTCCCCTTCGTCGTACTGAGCAGTGCATCCGGGCCAACCGATAAGAGTGAACACGTAGCGCGCACAATCGTCAACGGAACGTATCGGTGTGGCTACGGTGTGCCCTGCACGATGGGCAACACTCAGCGAGACGCCTCGGCGCCCGATCGGTTGCTTCCCTGGCGTGTCCGTACGCTACGTACACCGTGTGGGCACGCTATGTACAGGATTCGTCAGTCTCGTGAGTGGTCCGGCCGCCACGTGGCCGTCAGCAGCACTGTGGCGCCGAGCACTCCGAGCCCGACTGTGAGGGCGAGCCCCACGGCGCCGGCCAGTGCTTCGTCGATGCCCAGTAGCCGATCCACCGAGGCGGTGCCCGGGCCGAGCAATCCGATCACTGCACAGACGACGGCGACCATGAGAACGTACTCATAGCCTTCCTTGAACACGAAGAATCCGTTGCGGCGGTGCGATGTGACCCCGGCAGTCACCATGGTGCCCACGACGAAGGCCGCCGCCAGCGGGGTGAGCAGCCCGATCGCCAGAGCGGCCCCGGCGGCGAGCTCTCCGGCACCGGACAGCACCGCGTGCAGCTTCGGCGGCCGCAGGCCCAGCGAGCCGAACCAGCGAGTGGTACCGGCCAGTCCACCGGGTCCCCATAGATGGTTGTACCCGTGCGCCATCAGCGTGAGTCCCACGACCACACGCAGCAGCGCAGCCGCGGTATCGACGGTGTCTAACTCGGTCATCGCCTCTTCTGACGGACATCGAAGAGTGACGTGGCGGCCCGCAACTGGGTATCGATCTGCTCAGCAGTGCCGGGTAAGCCGAATAGGGACCCCTGACCTGCGTCACACCCCAGCGCCCGGAACCGCTCGAGCTGCACATCGGTCTCCACACCCTCCGCGGTCACGGTCAGGTCCAAGGCGTGCGCCAGGCTGACCAAGGTGGCCACGATCTGCTCGTCCACGAGGTCTGCATCGGGAGATCGCAGGCTCACGGCGAAGGAACCAGCAAGCTTGAGTTCGTGCATCGGCAGCCGGCGCAGATAGGAGAAGTTGGAGTAGCCGGTGCCGAAGTCGTCGATGGCGATTCGTACGCCCATTCGGTAGAGCTTCGTCAGCGCTTTGAGCGGGCCTGCCTCGTCGCCCATCAAGCACTGCTCGGTGAGTTCGAGTTGCAGGCAGGCCGGATCGAGTTCGTTGTCAGCCAGGATCGATGCGACCTCGGCCACCAGGTCAGGCTCATTCAACTGCCGGGGTGCAAGGTTAACGCTGACCAGCGGCGCAGCATCACCGAACGCGTCGTGCCAGGCTCGGGCCTGCTGGCACGCTTGGGCGAGTACCCAGTGCCCGAGCTGCACGATCGATCCGGTCTCCTCGGCCAGGCTGATGAACCGTTCGGGTCCGAGCACACCCAGTGTCGGATGACGCCAGCGCACCAGAGCCTCGACCCCCCGCAGCGTGCCGTCCTTCAGGGCCACCAACGGCTGGTAGTCGATGAAGAACTCGCCGCGGTCGATCGCGGCGAGCAGCGTGGCGGACAGCGTGAACCGGGCCACCTCGCTATCGTTGCGGTGCTGATCGAACATCGCATATCGCGCCTTACCCTCGGCTTTCGCCCGGTACAGCGTGATGTCGGCGGCCTGCATGAGGTCCGCGGGGTTGGTGTCGGCCACCGGCCGCTCTACGACCCCGATGCTTGTCGTGACGGTCAGCTCGTGATCGCCGACTCGGATCGGAGCGGCCATGACGGCCAGCACCTCATCGGCCAACGCAGCCACGTCATGCTCTCCGGCGGTGTCCTCGACGATAATCACGAACTCGTCGCCACCCATTCGGGCCACCAGCTGCCCCGAATCGCAGCAGCGGGTCAGTCGCGACGCGACGGCGATCAGCAACTGATCGCCGACATCGTGCCCCAGGCTGTCGTTGACGACCTTGAACCCGTCCAGGTCCAAAAAGCACAGCCCGACCCGGCGCCGGTCCGCCGGCTCGGCGAAGATCCGTCCCAGCCGATCGGTGACCTCCGCTCGATTAGCCAGCTTGGTCAGCGGATCGTGGTAAGCCTGGTGTTCCAACCGGTCCTGCAGGCGACGCCGTTCGGACACGTCCTCCAGCAATGCCACCTGGTAAGCGGGCACTCCAGCCTCGTCGCGCACCAGCGACACCGTGAGGTTGGACCAGATCTCACCACCGTCGGAACGGCGAAACCGCTTCTCCGTGCGGTAATGGTCACGCTCACCGCGGATCAATTCCTCGTAATTCTCCCACACGCTGACGGCGTCTTCCGGGTGGACCATCGCGCTGACGTTGAGTCGGACGAATTCTTCACCGGTGTAGCCGAACATCTGCTGCAACGCCGGATTCGTGTCGGTGATGTTGCCTTCCAGGTCGCCGATCCCGATCCCGATCCCCGCCTCGGTGAACATCGCACGGAACTTCGCCTCGCTGGCCGCCAGCGCCTGTTCGGCCTGCTGGCGTGCTCGCAGCCCAGCGCGATAGATCGCGTCCTGCTCATCGAGACTGCGCTCGCGTAATGCACCGGCATAGCCGGCAGCCATGCTGCCGACCAGCTGAGCAATCCGGCTCGCCACGTTGATGTCGGGCGGAGGCGAACCCAGCAGGCCAGGTAATTCCTCAGCGATCAATGCGAGGGTCTTGCTGAGCGTCTCGGTGCCGGTGAAATGTGCCGCGACCATGTCGACACCCACCTGATGGCCGACCGAAGGGTCGGACTCAGCGGCCAACGTTGCCTCGACCAACCGGGGGGTGAGCCCGAGCAGATGCTTGGCCAGTGCACGCCGGCCAATCGGCACGTAACTGGTGCCGACGATGGTCTCGGCCCAACGCCGGGCGAACGCTTCGTAATCCGTGTGAGTCATTCTCGCCGGCCCACCACCGCGTAGCCGGTGAACCGCTCGGGATGGTCGTCCACATCGACCGGCGAATCCGGACGCCACAGCGGCAGGAACACCACCCCGGGTGGCACCAGGTCGAAACCGTCGAGCAATGCCTCGATCTCCAGCCGTGAGCGCATCCTCATGGGGGTAGCGGTGCGCTGGTAGAGCGCGGTGTGCGATCCGGCCTGGTCAGGCCGGCCATCGTGGCTGGCGTGCGAGACGACGAGATGGCTTCCGGGCGCCATCATCTTGTGGTATTGCGCGACGATGTTCGCCGGGTCTGCCGCATCCGGAACGAAGTGCAGCATCGCCACCATCAGCACGCCCAGCGGCTGGGTCTGGTCGATCAGCCGCTTGGTCCGCGGGTCATCGAGGATCGCCGTGACATCGCACAGGTCACCCTGGACGATGTCCGCGCGGTCGTTGCCGGCCAGAATGTCCCGGCTGTGCGCGACGGCGACCGGGTCGATGTCCACGTAGACCACGCGCGCCTCAGGCGAGGCGACCTGGGCCACCTCGTGGACATTGCCGACGGTGGGGATGCCGGAGCCGATGTCCAGGAACTGGGTGATGCCCTGGCTGACCAGATACCGCACCGAGCGGCGCAGGAATGCTCGGTTGGCCTGCATGATCAACGGCAAGTCCGGCCACAGCTCCATCGCCCGCCGGGCCATCTGCCGATCCACGGCGAAGTTGTGTGAGCCGCCGAGGTAGTAGTCATACACTCGGGCCGCGCTGGGGTGCTCGAGATCCGCGTCGCCCGAAGCCCAGCTCGACCGTCCCATCGGTCACCCTCCCACTGATGCCGACCCAAACGCCGACAATCGCGAACCGCAGACCCGAGATTCTCCATGACGGTCCGTGAACACCACGTGCAAACCCGGACCAGCACTCTCAGCTATTCGTCGTAGTCCCCCTTAATACTAGCTCTTTTTCTAGCCGTAGTTGTGCTCCACAGCACACTCCGTTGCCGATGAGGACCATGGTGCCTCCAAATGGTGTAACCGGCGCGGCTGATCGGCCGACAGCCGCTTGAACCGTCGTGGGAATGCGATCAACCGACGCCCAGTCCGGCCGGTCCATCGGCCACCCTCCCCACTGATACCGTCGCCGGTCGGGCCGTTGACGCGGGCGACTGGTGTGGTCAGCGCGGTCATCCCACCCGCCCTACCGCCGCGTAGCCGAACCGCTCGGGATGGTCACCGACATCGACCGGCGAGTCCGGACGCCACAGCGGCAGGAACACCAGTCCAGGGGCGACCACCTCGAATCCGCTGAGCAACCCCTCAATCTCCAGGCGGGTGCGCATCGTCAACGGGGCGGTAGTGCGCCGGTAGTGCTCGGTGAGCGGCCTGACTTGATCAGGTGGGCCCTGGTGGCTGGCGTGCGAGAGGGCGAGATGACTGCCGGGCGCCATCACCTTGCGGTACTGCGCGACGATACTCGCCGCGTCCGCCTCATCAGGGAAGAAGTGCAGTATCGCAACCATGAGCACGGCGAGCGGTTGGTCTGGATCGATCAGCCGCTTGGCCCGCGGGTTATCGAGGATGGCCCCCACGTCACGCAGGTCGGCCTGGACGATGTCTGTGCGTTCGTTTCCAGCCAGGATCTCGCGGCTGTGCGCGACGGCTACCGGGTCGATGTCCACATAGACCACCCGCGTCTCAGGCGAGGCGACCTGGGCGACCTCGTGCACGTTTCCCTCGGTGGGAATGCCGGAGCCGATGTCCAGGAACTGGGTGATGCCCTGGCTGACCAGATACCGCACCGAACGGCGCAGGAACGCCCGGTTAGCCTGCATGATCAACGGAAGCTCAGGCCACAGCTCGATGGCCTGACGGGCTACCTGCCGGTCCACAGCGAAGTTGTGCGAGCCGCCGAGGTAGTAGTCATAGACTCGGGCCACGCTGGGGTGCTCAAGATCCACGCCAACCGACGCCCAGCTCGGTTGTTGCACCGCTACCTCCTGGCGTGATGCCGACGACGTTGAATGTGATACAGCTGCGCAGATTCGCCGGATTCCCTGAATAACAGACCGCAAATGCGTCATGCAAGACCGCAGCCAACAGTGTTTCATCAATACTGACTAGAGGTGAACAAAGGGTGCACAACGGGGAAGATTTCGCAGTGGCCAGTGAGGCGGCGGCCAGTGAGGCGGCGGCCAGTGAGGCGGCAGCCAGTGAGCCAGTGGCCAGTGAGCCAGCCTTGCGGCGGGCCGCAGTGCTGGGTCGTCCGATCCAGCACTCGCTGTCACCAGCGTTGCACACCGCCGCCTATGCGGGCTTGGGCCTGACCGGCTGGCGCTACGAGGCGTTCGAATGCGACGAACCAATGCTGCCCGCCTTCGTCGAGCGACTCGGACCGGAGTGGGCCGGCCTGTCACTGACGATGCCGCTCAAACGGGTGGCGTTGACGGTGGCCGACGAGGTCTCCCCGCTGGCCAGCGCGGTCGGCGCGGCGAACACCCTGGTGTTCGGCCAGCCGGGCGGGCGCCGCCGGGCTGAGAACACCGACGTGGCCGGCATCCTCGCTGCGCTGCGCGAAGCAGGACTCGACCGGGTCGGTGCAGCGGTGATCCTCGGGGCCGGCGGCACCGCCCAAGCCACGCTCGCCGCACTGCGCGAGCTCGGGGAGACAGCGCCGACCGTTCTCGTGCGGGATCCGGCCAGAACAGAGTACCTTTGCGCGACGGCGGACCGGCTCGGTGTCCAGCCGACCATCTGCGGCGGGTTACCCAACGGTGCCATTCCCGAAGCCGACGTCGTCATTTCCACACTGCCACCCGGCGCCGCCGATGCGCTGGCCGGCCAGCAGCAGTGGTCCACCAGACCGGTAGTGCTCGATGTCGTCTACACGCCGTGGCCCACGCCGCTGGCCGCGTCCGCGCTCAGTGCTGGCTGCCGGATCGTCAGCGGTCTGGCGGTACTGCTGCATCAAGCGCGCGCTCAGGTCCGACTGATGACCGGCCACGATGCGCCGATCGCGGTGATGCGCCAAGCGTTGGATAGTGCCGTCCGGTCCCGTTAGTTGCACTCGCAGCTGTTACCCGCCGTGGTAGGTGGCACCGGCAGTTCGGATACCGTGACCCAGATCCGATGTGCGGCAGTTGCCCATTGGCGTGGAATAAGGAGACCGATGACCGTCCCCCAGCCGTGGCCGGGTGCGGCCTACCCGCTGGGTGCCACCTATGACGGCGCAGGCACCAACTTCGCGCTCTTCTCTGAGGCAGCAGACAAGGTAGAGCTGTGCCTGTTCGACAACGGCGACGCCGACGCCACCGAGACAAGGGTCCGGTTGCCTGAGGTTGATGGGTTCGTCTGGCACGGTTACCTGCCCGGCGTCGGCGCAGGTCAGCACTATGGATACCGGGTGCACGGCCCATACGATCCGGCTGCCGGGCAACGGTGCAATCCCGCCAAGCTACTCATCGATCCCTACGCCAAGGCGGTATCCACCGGCGTCGACTGGGACGAGTCACTGTTCGGTTACCAATTTGCTGATCCCGAGCAGCGCAATGACGCCGACTCCGCCAGTCACGCGCCGAAGTCCGTAGTGATCAGTCCCTTCTTCGGCTGGGCCGAGGACCGGCACCCTCGTATCCCGTACCACGAGACGGTG
>DASVWA010000387.1:0-8110 GCA_036389855.1 Pseudonocardiaceae bacterium | reverse complement strand
GAATCGATTGTTGATTTGACTGGTAAGGGAGTGGAGGGAGAGGGAGGCGTGCCACCTACGGCAGGCCGCTGACCACCAGGGACGGCGTCGGACGGGTCGTCAACGGCCATCGAACCGATCTGCGTCGAGTCCTGGTAAGTGGCCGGCTGTCGCGGGCGACCGGCGCACCGGCCCATTCGCCCCTGACGCTCGTGGGCAGCTGGGGCCGATCAGACCCAGATGTCAGACGATCTGCACGGGGCGTTGCCTCCCTTGTCCAGCGTTTCGGCTGGTTCCGTGGTGGTAGGAGTGGTATTTGAACCCACGGGGGCATGAACGCTCACGCGCTTTCGAGGTCGTCCCCATCCGTCCGTGACGGTCCACGTACGCGGTGTCGTGCGGATTTAGCGATCGCTGACACCTGGGTAGTGCAGTCGGACCGGGGTGAATTGAGACGGAAGCTGAGACGGGGTGGGCATGAGCAGGCGAAAACGGTTCTTCGCCCACAACCGTGGCTTCGCTATCGCCCAACTCGCCCGCTACCTCCCTGGCCTGCTGCCGCACATCCATGGATCGAGCACAGCTCCGGCACCGTGCTGGTCCTTGCTCGGTGATACGTAACGCCCGCTCGCCCAGCCACGACATAGCAGTACCAGCGGAGAAACAAAAGATCACTAGTCAGACACCCCCGGCCCCGCTCCCTACAGAGATGACATCTAAACGAGCTTGGTTGGCTCATGCAGCAGGGCGACCCCATAGGACTGATGTGGGTTGCTGGTGCTGCGCAACGGGTGGGTAGGGTCGCCTAAGCCCCAGAGAGGGAGCCCCTTCCATGCGCATGATGATGAAGGTCGAACTCGATACGGACAGGGCCAGCGCGGCCATCCAGGACGGTTCGCTGCCCCAGCTCATGCAAGCCACGCTGGAGCGGCTGCAGCCGGAGGCTGCGTACTTCGGCCCCGAGGCCGGCGTGCGCACCGCGTTCATCGTGTTCGACCTGCAAGACCCCTCGCAGCTGCCGCCGATCGCCGAGCCGCTCTACAGCAAGTTCGCGGCCAGAATCCAGATGTTCCCAGTGATGAACCGGGAGGACCTCCAGCAGGGACTTGGGCAGCTCGGGTCCGTCTAGCGCGGGCCGGTACCCGGCCGGGTGGGCGAAAGTGCGGTCGTCTGCGGGCGGCGAAGAGGCTGGCGGGCAGGTAAATCATGAGTAGAACCCGATTCCGCCGCGTCTCCCGCACGTACATACCTACGAGCCAACTCCATCACCGCAGGTCAAGCCGAGTGATACGCCGGGGCAGTCGTGTGCCTACACGATTTTGGCGCGACAGCCCATCCGCAAGCCGCTCACACGAACAAAACTGTCGATCAAGCCAGGATATGCCTACGAACTGCGGAAGTCCGGCGAGACCGCCGAAACGAATTCCCGCCGGGCGGTGAAGCGTCGGACTGCCGGACAAGCTGGTGTCATTCCTGCGCAAACACAGACACGAGCGGACCGCGAACGCGACCTAGCCGGCCAGCTCTGGACCGAAGGCGGCTGGGTCTTCACCACCCTGACCAGCGGCGCGCTCAACCCACGAACCGACTACGACGAATGGAAACGGCTACTCCCGCGGGCCGGCATACGGGACGCTGGCTCCACGATGCCCGGCACACGGCGGCCACGGTCCAGTTCTCTGCTCGGGGTCCCGGAGCGCGCCGTCATCGGGATCATGGACTGGTCGAACAGCGCGATGGCAGCCCGCTACCAACCCATCACGGCGGCGATCCAGCGGGACGTCGCACAGCGCGACTGAGACGGAGACTGAGACGAACAGCAAGCGCGAGCTGGCCGGCACCTAGCGCGCTGCTGTCCGATCGCTGCCGCCGAGGATGCAGCACAAGATCAGAGCCAGCCGATACGTGCGCCGGCCAGCTCCTCATCATCCGACGCGCGCGCCAGCTGCCCCGCCTTCACCCGGTCAAGCAGCCTCCCCAGCACGTCCTGGATCTCGGGAACGGCCTGCCGGAGCGCCTCGGCATCGCCGGTGCCGACATCGGCCGCTGCCATGCCAGCCTGTTCAAGGAGGGCATCGAGATCGGATAGACGGGCACCCACCCATTCAAGCGGCCGAGCCGACAGCCCCTCGACGAAGTAGCGCGGGCCCGGCTCCCATTCCCGGAAGGCTGGGTGATGGTGAGCGCGGTCCAAGCTGCCCGGCAGACCCGCCACCGACTCCAAGAGGTCGACCCTCCACACGGGCTGGTCGATCACGATCGGTCGAGCCGAATAAATCGAACCCTTCAGCTGCCCCGGTTCGACCAGCCGTACCTCAAGGCGGACACCACGCTCGGCGCCCTCCTGGCCCGGTAGCGGATTGGGGTCGACGAAGTACAACTCGCCCATCACCACGCCGACTCGCTCGAACCCAAAGGCGTAGAACATGACGCCCTCCTCAGTCTCGTCGCTGATCACGACCACGTACCAACCAGCTTCCCGCACGCGAGCAATCAGGTGTGATTCACGCATTCGACAAGCCCGCATCGGCGGGACCGGCCCTCCGTACCCGCATTCCAGCGCGATGCAAAGTGCCGATCGTCTCCACGAGCTGCCGCCTGCGGGCGGGACGGAACGCCTGGAGGGTGCCCTACCGGTGGGTGGGGGCAGTTCTTGGTCATAGCGGCGATCGGACCAGATGCACAGGCGGACAAGGCGCACTGCCTCATCCCCACGCCCGGAAAGCTCAAATGATCACATCGCCACCTCATCAAGGCTTGACCGGACCTGTCGCCAAGACGACCCACCACCTTCTCGCCGAGATAGAGGCTCTGCGCAAACATCTGGGCTTCCGTGTGATCACAGGAATGGTTGGTGGTCTGCGGAACAGGTGGCGCCGTCAGCTGGAAGTTGGAGGGTGATGAGGTAGCTGGCCTGTGCGGCGCTGGCGCAGGCGCTGTGCACGTTTAGCGTGGTGTGCCCGTAGCCCTCGATGATCAGGAGCCGCGCGTCAGTGAGCTCGTCGCTGGTGGCCCGCGCGTTCCACACCGGCGTCTCGGGATCGTGGCGATTGTTCACCACCAGGATCGGGTGTGGCCTGCGATGGTTCCATGGGCCCAGGTAGCGGTCGCGGTCGGCAGCGGGCCAGTCGATGCATTGCGCCATGCCAAACAGTGAGGTCAGCCCGAAGTATGGTTGGCGCCGGTCTTCAACCGGGATGAGCCGTTCGTAGGACTGCTGGTCGCGCGGGTAGTCGCTGTCGGCGCATTGGACGGCGAGAAACGACGCGGAATGGCTGGGTATGTATGGATCCAGGGTCGGCGGCTGCCCCTGCGCACCGGCGCCGTCGGGCCGCAGCGAGTCGTAAACGGCCTGCAGCGACGTCGCCATGCTGCTCCAGCGCGTCGAGCTTTGCAGGCCGTGGGAAACGGTACGCAACACCGCTCCGAGGCTGGTGCCCCCGCCACCGCCCTGCTTGAGCCTGGCCACCATGTCGGCGAACTTCCGATGTGGGTCACCCGCCGAAAACGCGCACCTGGGCCCAGCCTGAGCGCAACGGTCAAAGAATGCGTCGAGTTCCTCGGCCTTCGCGCGGGCGGTGTCCGCCCGCACGTCGACCGGCATCTCCTCCTGGCCGGGCTGGCCCGTCGAGTTGGCCACCAAGTCGAGCGCCCCGTCGAAGACCATGGCGCGGGTGCGGTCGGGAAACAGATTGGCGTAGATGGCGCCGACATAGGTGCCGTAGGAATAGCCCATAAAGCTCAAACTCTCGTCACCGACCGCTTGCCGCAGCAGCTCCAGATCGCGGGCGGTGTTGGCCGAGGAGGTGTGCGCGAGCAGCTCACCGGACGCCGCGGCACAGCTCTGCCCCAGCGCAGCGCTACCGGCGAAGAACTGTGCCCGCTGTTCGGGCCGCACCGGCGAGCCCACCGGCTCGCCCCCGGCTCCCCCGCCTGTGGTGCAGCGGATCGGCGCGCTGGCCCCGACGCCGCGGGGATCAAAGCTGAGCAGGTCAAACCGCTGGCGCAGCACGTCAGGGTACGTCGAGCCGAAGCTTTCGAGCTCATTGACGCCGCCGGTTCCGGGCCCACCGAAGTTGATGAACAACGAACCAATCCGCTGGGCTGGGTCTGTCGCCGGCAGTTTGACCACCGACAGCGTGATCATGGCGCCGCGCGGCTGGTTGTAGTCCAGGGGGACCGTGGCAGTGGCGCACTGAAACGAGCCGCTGCAGCCACTCCACTGCAGTTGGGGTGCTACGGCGCCGTTGATGGCCAACGGTTCCGGTGCGGCCTGCGGTGGCGGGGCCAGCGGCGCAGAAGCACCGAGGTCCGCCTTAGGGCTGCAACCCGACAGCATCAGCACGACTACCGCGATCAACAACGCTCGCATCGCCGTCCCCTCGCGCACAGTCACGCCCCGAACGAGGGTCCTACGATAGGTGGGAGCTGCAGACCGTCGATCATCGCGGGCGGCGACCGCCGCACCCGACCCGCCTACCGCTCCGCTGCGCAGATTGCTGCGGGAGTACTTCTCCGCCGCATTGATGGCCCTACCCAATCTCGACACCCGCACCGCGATCAGCGTGTTAACCACCTGCCCCCCACACCCAGCGCCGCGGTGACCCACTGAGACCTGGCGACCAGCACGCCGATCCCCGCCATGATGGTGGTCGCGTTTGTTCTAGTAGGCAGCGCAGGATGCGAGATTTGAACCCGCGAGGGTTTAGCACCCACACGATCTCCAATTCCACTTGCCTGGGTACAGCGGGGTACAAGCCTTCGCTGAGGTGCAGGCCAGGAGGTGGCTGCAGAACCAGGGGATCATCTGAACGTGCCTGAGCTGAGCCCCAAACTGAGACCCTTGGCGAGGAGTCTTGGCACCTCTAGCCAGGTCGGCGACCCGCTCGTCGCACGCCCGAAGTTAGTTACTGGATAACCGATCGCTTGTGAACGAAGCCTGCTGCAGGGGCGTCGCGTCGGCCCGCGTAGATGCGGATCAGCCCTGGTGACCCGCTTGTGCCGCCGTTGTCGCTTTCTTTCGGCGCGGCCTAGACACCAGATGGTCCGCCCGTGATCTTGGCTAGTGATGAACCACGGCGAGGGTGCGCAGGTCTCCATCGTGGAAGGACGTCATAGCCAGATCGGGCGATGACCTCCTTAGTCGCAGGTGACATTGCGGTCAAAAGGCACGCTAATGGTGCCTGGTGCGGAGGGTAATCCGCCAGCGCCACAGCGATCGCGCCCAACGGAAGGCATCATCCCAGCTCAAGCAGAGTGAACAGCCTTGACCGTCGATTTCCCGGCGCCGTAAGTTCTCGTGTCGTGGAGACTGGCATCGTGCTCGTGAGACGCGTTCACGTTGATCTGCTTCGCACCTGTACCGCAATCTGTCCTGCGGCGCCGTCCACGTCATCCCTGCCGAGGGAAATCTCCTGCTGTGAACATCGCCGAGCTTTCCACGGCCGCGCTGCGGTGCGCCCCTGCTGGCTGCCGAGTCGGCACAGTGCTCGCCGTTCCCGGTCGGGTGGAGGTCCCCGGCTTGCTGGCCGAACTGACCGACCGGCTGGCATTGGATGGTTACGCAGTAGTTGTGCTGTCCGGTAACCCGCAACACGGCGCCATCGGGCTCGTCGGGGAGGTACCGCAGCACGCTGAGCCGGTGGTAGGTAGCGGTCGGCGTCGCCACCGGTGCGGTGGCGGTACTGACGACGGGCCGGCGCGGCACGACACCGGTGATTGGCCGTGGGGAACCGGTGGCGTGTGCGTGGTCCTCTGCGGCTTGGCTTGCTTACCGGGGTGTGTTTCGCTCGCAGTGACGCCCAGCTCGTCGTCCGCATCAGCTGTTCGGCACCTGGTGTGATTGCAGCAAAAATTATGGACAGGCATCGGGACCTATCAAGAGGGTAAAGACCTCGGAGTCAGAAGGAGTGAGGCACAGTGAGTGTTAATCTTGGATTCGATCAGCAGCAGCTCGCACAACTGATTGATCACGTCAAGGACGAGCCGGAAGCCGGGAAGACGGTGTGGAGCGCGGCCACCAGTTGGCAGAAGGGCTTCCAGAGTCAAGCTACGATCCGCTCGCATACAGTTCCCATGGACGAGCCGACGCTAATGGGCGGGTCGGATACAGCACCCAACATGGTGGAGATGGTGCTCGGCGCCTATGGTTGCTGTCTTACTACGGGCTTCGTTGCTAATGCGGCTATGCGGGGGATCGAGCTCGAAGGCGTGGAGATCAGCTTGGATGGCGACCTCGACCTGCGGAGCTTCTTTGGCCTCAAGAGTCCCGAGGAGGTGTGGCCCGGCTATACCGAGGTACGAGCCAAGATCAGCCTTAAGGCTCCCGGGGCTACGCCCGAACAACTGCAGGAACTCTATGATGCCGTTGTACCCACCTCGCCGGTGGGCAGCATCATCACTAGGCCGGTTAATGTCGTGACCGAACTCGCTTGACCTCAAACTCCGTTACACCGCTCAAGATTGTCGTCCGCGGTGATGAGCAGCTCACCGTCGACCTCGACACTGATCCGGAAGCGGTCGAGCAGTTGGGGAGCAAGTTGGCGGTTAAGGGCCCGACGCTCTCATCGTGGGGCCCTTCCGCCTGATCTCAATCGTTGCGCGGCCGGTAAGCTCACAACCTGACCAGGAGGAAACCGCACCATGGCGGCTGAAAAGCAGTTCGGTTTCGACACCCTGGCTGTGCACGCCGGGCAGCGTCCCGATCCGGTCACCGGCGCTCGGGCGGTGCCGGTCTACCAGACGAGCGCATACGTCTTCGAAGACACCGACCACGCCGCGAACCTGTTCGCATTGCAGCGGTTCGGCAACATCTACTCCCGCATCATGAATCCGACCGTGGCAGTGTTCGAGGAGCGGGTCGCCGCGCTGGAAAACGGCATCGGCGCAGTGGCCACCGCCTCCGGGCAGGCCGCTCAACACCTGACGATCTTCACGCTGATGCAGGCCGGCGACCAGTTCGTCTCCTCGCGCAGCCTGTACGGGGGGACGTTCCAACAGTTCGACGTGAGCTTCCGCAAGATGGGCATCGACTGCCGGTTCGTCGACGTGGACAACCTCGGTCAGTGGCAGGCGGCGGTGACCGACCGCACCAAGGCCTTCTACGTCGAGACGATAGGCAACCCGCAGATTGACGTGGCCGATATCCAGGCACTGGCGGAATTGGCGCACAAGGTCGGGGTGCCGCTGGTAGTGGACAACACGTTCGCCTCGCCTTACCTGTGCCGACCGCTGGAGTGGGGCGCCGACATCGTGGTGCACTCGGCCACGAAGTTCATCTGCGGCCACGGCACGGCCATCGGCGGGGTCATCGTCGACGGCGGCCGGTTCCCCTGGGACAACGGCCGGTTCCCGGGCATGACTGAGCCGTCCAAGGGCTACCACAACTTGCGGTTCTTCGAGTACTTCGGGGACATCGGGTGGCTAATGAAATGCCGCGCGGAGATGCTGCGTGACTACGGCGCGACGATGGCGCCGCAGACAGCGTGGCTGATGTTGCAGGGGCTGGAGACCCTGCACCTGCGCATGGAACGGCACTGCGCCAACGGAGCTCGTATCGCCCAGTGGCTGGCCGCGCATCCAGCGGTGACTTACGTCAACTATCCAGGGCTGACCGCCAGCCCCTACGCGACGCTGGCGAAAAAGTACCTGGCCAAGGGAGCCGGTGCGATCCTCACCTTCGGGATCAAAGGCGGTCGGGAGGCGGGCAAGCAGTTCATCGAGTCGGTGCAGATTTTCAGCCACCTAGCCAACGTCGGCGACGCCAAGTCACTGGTCATCCACCCCGGCTCGACCACCCACCAGCAGCTCACCGACGACGAACTGCGCGCGGCCGGGATCGGCCCGGACATGATCCGGGTCTCGGTCGGCATCGAGGACGCCGACGACCTGATCTGGGACCTCGACCAAGCCCTCACACGCTCCCAGCGCCCCCAACCGATGGCCGTCCGTAACGGATTGGGTCACTCGATCCTGTCCACGGCGTTCGGCGCCCCCTACCACGGCGCAGGAGCTGCCCTGAGCGACAACAAGCGCAGCGAGATGGAACTCTCGAAAGAAGAAACAGCATGAGCGCGGTCGGCGAACGTAACGACTTGGGGCTGACGGTCTGGGACCGGTACCGGATCCTGAC
>DASVWA010000386.1:0-13520 GCA_036389855.1 Pseudonocardiaceae bacterium | reverse complement strand
TTGTGAGCGCCACGGTCGCGCCTGGCCGGACGGGCTGACCGGCTGCGGGCGACTGCGAGATCACTTGATCCGATAAGCCCCCGAGCAACGGGATTCCCCCCAATCCCCCAAGGGACTGGCGGACTGTGCTGTTCAGGCCTGCGTTGGCCAGCACCTGCTGCGCCTCGGCAACAGACAAGCCGACCACTTCGGGCACTACTGATGCGGTACTCACCAGCAGGACGACGCGGGCACCGCGGGTAGTGCTGGTACCGGACCTCGGGTCGGTGCCGATCGCCCGCCCACCGGGCATCTCGCCGTCGAACTGGCGACGCACCTGCACCGTCAGACCGGCTCGAGTCAATCTCGAAACCGCGTCAGCCTCGGGCAGACCCCGCACGTCTGGCACGGTGGTCGGGGCCACGCCCCTGCTGATCACCAGTGTCACCGGTGCCCCGACAGTGAGCGTAGTTCCCCCTGCCGGGCGTAGTCCGATGACAGTGCCCTTCGGGACGGTGTCGTGAAACTCTTCGGCGGCCGGGTCGCGTTGTGGACTCAGATCCGCCTCGCGGAGCGCATCCTCGGCCTCCTGCACCGCGATGCCTACCGCGAGCTCGGGCACCACCGGGCGGCCCAGCGAGATCACGACGGTGACGTCCGAGCCTCGTACCGCGCGCTGACCCGGCCCGGGATCGGTGCTGATCACCGCGCCACCGGGGACGGTGTCGTGGTGATCTTCGGTGAGATTGGACTTGAGATCGGCGGCCGCCAGCGTGGCCTGCACGGTGCTGGCCCGCGCACCCGCGAGGTTGGGCACCACCGTCCACCGCCCGCTACCCAGCCACCACGCGCTTACCCCGATCGCGCTCGCGAGCATCAATACGATCACCATCCAGGCGATGAAGGCGCGCCGGTTGCGGGCACGCTCGCGCAGGTAGGGATCGTCGGGCGGAAGCTGCTTGCGTGGCCGGGACCCGGGTGGCGGCCCGGACACAGGCCCCGCAGCCGCGCCATCGCCCACCTCAGAGCCGCCGGTCAGCTCATCAACCCTGGACAAGGCCCGAGTCCCACGTGGTCCGTGATCGGTGGGCAGGCCCGCCGCGGCCATCGACCACGCCGACGTGGGTAGGGGGACCGTAACTGGGTCGATGCCCAAGCCCGTCCGCACCGCCTGCAGGCTGCGCAGGAACGCCGATGCGTCCGGCGGGCGGACTGCCGGATCCCGACGGGTGGCCTGCACGACCAGGTCGTCCAGCGCTGCGGGCACTTCCGCGCCTGCCGCACTCGGGGCCGGCATGTCGTCGTTGACGTGGCGATAGGCCACTGACAGGGCGGTTTCCCCGCTGTATGGCGGCGCTGCGGTCAGCATCTCGAACAGCAGCACACCGGTGGCGTAGACGTCGCTTCGGGCATCGGCCGTCCCGGTCGCGACCTGCTCTGGCGAGAGGTAGGCAACCGTGCCGAGGATGACGTCGCCGGTGCTGCTGGCCTCGGCGGCCGCGCGAACCAGTCCGAAGTCGGCCACCTTCACCACGCCGCCGGGACCGATGAGGACGTTCTCCGGTTTGATATCGCGATGGACCAGTCCTTCGCGGTGTGCCGCGGCCAGCGCCGAGAGCACCATTTCGGTCACCGCGATGGCCAGTGGCACCGGCAGCTTGCCGTGCTGGCGCATCAAGTCCCGCAGCGTTGCGCCCTCCACCAGTTCCATCACCAAGAACGCGTGATTCCCGGTGAGGTCGACGCCCTGGTCATGAACCGCAACCACGCCGGGATGGTCCAGCCGCGCAGCCGCGCGTGCCTCCCGTTCGAAGCGCTGCAGGAAGGTCGGGTCGGCGGCGAATCGGGGGGCCATCACCTTGATGGCGACCGGGCGCTCCAGCCTCATGTCCGTGCCCCGGTAGACGGTGGACATACCGCCGCGGGCCAGTACGGGACCGACCCGGTAGCGCCCGTCGAGCAGGGTGCCGACCAGGTTCCCGTCGTGCGCGGGCCCCTGTCGTTCCACAGTTCCGGAATGGTAAGGGCAAGGTTTGGATCGTATGGACCCGGCGCTGCCCGAACGGCGGAAGGGCGCCGGCTGGCGGGTATGGCATGGTGACCACTGTGAGCGACATCCCTCTCGCCCCGGACGTGCTCGATCCCGAGGTGGTGGTACTGCCGCTACCCGATGTGGCGCAACGGCTTGGACTGCCGGTAACCCGAGTGCACCAGATGCTGCGCGACGGGCAACTCCTCGGCGTGCGCCGCCACGGCGTGGCGGTGGTACCTGCGGAGTTCCTGAGCGGTAATGCGGTGGTCAAGGGACTGTCCGGCACGATTACCCTGCTACGCGACGCCGGCTACTCCGTTGAGGAGATCCTGCGTTGGTTGTTTACCGCGGAGGACTCGTTGCCTGGCACTCCCATTGGTGCGCTGCGGACCGACCGCGGCCGCGAGGTGAAGCGCCGCGCCCAGGCAATGGGGTTCTGATTGGGCTTCTGATTGGAGGCCTCTGATTGGGGCCCTCCAATGGGGGCATCTGACGAGACGCGGTACCCTCTCGAGCAATTTCTCAGTGGTCTAGCTGGGGACTGTTTGCTGGGTCAGGCAGAGGGAGGGCACTGATGTTCAGAAAGCTTGGAAAGCTTGCGGCTCTTGCGGGGATCGCCCAGGCCGCTTGCCGGTATGCCAAGAACAACCCCGAGAAGGTTCACAAGATCGCCGATCAGGCTGGCCGTTTCGTCGACGAGCGCACCAAGGGCAAGTACCACAACCAGATCGATGGTGCGGTGCGTAAGGTCCAAGACGCTGCCAATCGGCGTCCTCAGTAGCGGGTTCGAAGCCGGCCCCGTCGAACGGACCACGGTGCTGAACTGTTCGACACTGTTCGACGGGGCCGCGAAGCTCGCAGATCGCCCTTCCCGCACCTTGACCTGAGCAGCGATGAGACACTGGCGACCATGGCAGTAAACTCGTTCATGGTCCCGCTGGGCACGCCAGCGCCGCCCTTTGCCCTGCCGTCGCTCGATGGCCAGACTGTCACCTCAGACGATCTTGGCCTCGGTCGCCCGCTGCTGGTGATGTTTCTGTCCAATCACTGCCCCTATGTCCGGCATATCGAGCGGGAGCTCGGGTCGCTGGTCGCCGAGTACAGCCAGCGAGACGTGGCCGCAGTAGCGATCTGCAGCAATGACACCAAGACCCATCCCGACGACGGGCCGGACGGGCTGACCGGGCAGGTCCACCGCGCTGGGTTCACCTTCCCGTACCTGCTCGACGACACCCAGGAAGTCGCCCTGGCCTACCGGGCCGCCTGCACCCCGGACTTCTTCCTCTATGACGCTGGGCGCAAGCTCGCCTACCGGGGCGAGTTCGACGAGTCCCGCCCGCGCAATGACGTGCCAGTAACCGGCAAGGCGTTGCGCGCGGCGCTGGACCTGGTGCTAGCCGGGCAGCCGGTCAGTGAGCCGCAGAAGCCCAGCATGGGGTGCGGCATCAAATGGAAGCCGGGCAACGAGCCGCGCTAACGCCCCTGGTGGTCGACAATGCACCGTCGAAGGGTGCCAGCAACACGATCCCGTACCATCGCCCAGCTGTAACCACGGCGATACCCCCGTTATTGGGGATTGACACCGGCCGCCTAATCTGCCTGCCCGTGAAAGCGGATCAGAACTCGGGGGATGGTCGGGACGCCGACGGCCCCGTGGTTGGACTGACCGGTGCCCGGTTCGGCGGCGCGGCGGGGCGTCGTCGTCGGGCGGTGGCCGAGCCGCCGCAAGAAGATGATGCCGTTGCGGCCAAATACCAAGATCGACGTCAACGCGACGACCGGGTCATTGGCCAGACCGGTGCCCGGTTCCCGGCTCTGTTGAACCGCTGGCGGCACAACCACGATGAGCAGGACTGCGGACATCAAGACCTCGAATCGCAGGCTCCCGAGCTGCAGGATCCGAAACAGCACGATCCTGAAAGCAGGATCAGGAACAGCAGGATCAGGAACAGCAGACAGAGAAGACCGTCGCCACGCCGCCACCACCGACGCCCGAGCCTGCCGGGGTCAACAACGTAGACGAGGCCGCCTGGGACAGGTCGGCGGAGACTACGGACTTGGTGCGGCCTTACTTCTGGACCGGGGGGCGGACCGCGGCGCAGGTCGATCTTGCGATCGAGGCCCTCGTCTCGACAACCGGCCGCCCGCCCGAGCCGCAGGCCCGTCCGGAACACCGCACGATCCTCGGGCTGTGCTCCACGCCCCGCTCTGTCGCGGAACTCGCCGCCTTGCTCAAGATGCCTCTGGGAGTGGCCCGAGTGCTGCTGGGGGACCTGGCCGCCTCGGGAAGCGTCTCGGTGCACCGCACCGCCAGCTCGGGGCAGGCCACCCCGGACGCCGTCTTGATGCAGCGGGTGCTCACCGGCCTGCGGCGACTGTGACGGAGAGCTGCGATCAAGGCCCGAGCCGCATCGGGCCTCAGAGCCGGCCTACCGCGGTCACCCGCAGCACCGCTGTCCCGGATCCGTCGGAGGCGGCGAGGTCGACTTCGGCACTAATGCCCCAGTCATGATCCCCAGCCGGATCGTCCAGGATCTGCCGCACGACCCACTTGCCGGGCTGGTGATCAACGATCAGCAGGTCCGGGCCGCGGGCGTCAGCGCCGGTGCCGATCTCGTCATGGTCGTCGAAGTACGGTTCCACGGCTTGTCGCCAGGATTGCCCGTCCCATCCGGCGTCTGAGTCCAGTTCCCCGAGTTCGTCCCAGCGCCGGTGGGCGGCGAGTTCCACCCGGCGGAACAGCGCGTTGCGAACCAGTACCCGGAAGGCCCGCACGTTCGCGGTCACCGGCGGGGGGCGGTGGTCCACCGATGCTGCGCTCTGTCTCCCGGAGTCGGGTGCCGTGGAGTTGGGCGTTTCGGGGGTGCGCAGCCGCTCCCACTCGTCCAGCAGGCTGGAGTCCACCTGGCGAACCAATTCCCCCAGCCACTCCTGCAGGTCCCGCAGCCCATCGGTCTTGGCCTCCTCGGGCACTGTGCGGCGCAGCGCCTGGTAGGCGTCGGCCAGGTAGCGCAGCACCAAGCCCTCCGAGCGAGCCAGGCCGTAGAACCCGACGTACTCGGTGAAGGTCATCGCCCGCTCGGCGAGATCGCGGGCCACCGACTTGGGAGACAGCCGGTGGTCAGCTACCCAGGGATGACCCCGCTGGTAGGTGTCCAGCGCGGCCTGCAGCAGTTCGGCCAGCGGCATCGGATAGGTGACGTCCTCCAGCAGCCGCATCCGCTCCTCGTATTCGATGCCCTCGGCTTTCATCTCCGCCACGGCCTGTCCCTTGGCCTTCGACAGTTGTGCGCCCAGCACCTGCCGCGGATCGTCCAACGTGGCCTCCAGCACGGACAGCACGTCCAGCGGGTAATCAACCGAGTCCGGGTCCAGCAGCTCGATCACAGCCAGCGCGAATGGAGACAGCGCCTGGTTGAGGGCGAAATCGAGCTGCAGCTCGCCGGTGAGCCGCACGGTACGGTCTTGGGCGTCTGGGACCTCCAGCCGTTCGACGACGCCGGCGGCCAGCAACGCGCGGTACATCGCGATGGCCTGGCGGATATGCCGGCGCTGGGCGGGCCGATCCTCGTGATTGTCGGTGAGCAGGTGGCGCATGGCAGCGAATGCGTCCCCGGGCCGGTTGGCGACGTTGAGCAGCATCGCGTGGCTCACCGCAAAGCTGGAGGTCAGCGGTTCCGGTTCGGCCGCAACCAGCCGATCGAAGGTGCGGTCACTCCAGGACACCGATCCCTCAGGAGGTTTCTTGCGCACCACCTTGCGCAACTTGCGAGGGTCATCTCCGGCCTTGGCCAATGCCTTGGTGTTCTCCACCACGTGGTCCGGAGCCTGCACGACGACATCGCCGGCGGTGTCGTAGCCGGCCCGCCCGGCCCGACCGGCGATCTGGTGGAATTCCCGAGCGGTGAGGTGGCGGGTGCGGGTCCCGTCGTACTTGCCCAGCCCGGTGAGCAGCACGGTGCGGATCGGGACGTTGATCCCCACTCCGAGGGTGTCGGTTCCACAGATGATCTTCAGCAGGCCGGCCTGAGCGAGTCGCTCGACGAGCCGGCGGTACCGGGGCAGCATTCCGGCGTGGTGCACGCCGATCCCGTGGCGGACCAGCCGAGACAGCGTCCGCCCGAAACCGGTGGCGAACCGGAAGCCGCCAATCAGCTCGGCGATCGCGTCTTTCTCGGCTCGGCTGCAGACATTGATGCTGGTCAAGGCTTGCGCCTGCTCGGCAGCGGAGGCTTGGGTGAAGTGCACCACGTAAACCGGTGCCGCCTTGGTGGCCAGCAGCTCTTCCAGCGTCTCGTGCAGTGGGGTCGTGACGTACCGGAAATGCAGCGGGACCGGGCGCTGCGCGGAGCGCACCACCGCGGTGGGACGGCCGGTGCGCCGAGTCAAGTCCTGCTCGAAGCGGGTGACATCACCCAATGTCGCCGACATCAGCAGGAACTGGGCCCGCGACAGCTCCAGCAGCGGCACCTGCCAGGCCCAGCCGCGATCCGGATCGGCATAGAAGTGGAACTCATCCATCACTACCAGGCCGGCGTCGGTGTCCGCCCCGCTGCGTAGGGCCATGTTGGCTAACACCTCAGCAGTGCAGCAGATGATCGGTGCCCCGGCGTTGACACTGGAGTCACCGGTCAGCATCCCGACCTGGTCGGCGCCGAAAACGTTGCACAGCGCGAAGAACTTCTCCGAAACCAGTGCCTTGATCGGTGCGGTGTAGACGCTTCGCCTGCCCTGCGCCAGCGCGACTGCGTGCGCGCCAGTCGCGACCAGGCTCTTACCGGAGCCGGTAGGAGTGGCCAGGATCACATTCGAGCCTGAGACGATCTCGATCAGCGCGTCCTCCTGGGCCGGGTACAGGGTCAAGCCCTGCCCCGAAACCCAGTTCACAAAGGTGTCGAGCAGGTCGTCGGGCCCGGAATCGCCGGGCAGCGCCTCGGTGAGCGTCATGATGGCCACGATCGTGCCCGCGGCTGCTCGCGCGCGGCGCGGCGGGGCCGCCGGTGGGCGGGGATCGCGCAGCCGGGCGCGGTAACCTTGGCCGCCGTCGGGGCCAGTGCAGACGTGCCACTGCAGATGTGCCAGCGCAGACCGGCCAATACAGACGGGGAGCATCACTCATCGACACGGGTCAACTGATTGCCGGGCATTACCGGGTGCTCGATCGGATCGGCAGCGGCGGCATGGGGGTCGTCTGGCAGGCCAGAGACGAGCGACTGCAGCGGCTGGTCGCAGTGAAGCAGCTGCTGTTGGCGCCGGACTTGAGCCCCGGTGAGACCGAGGAAGCCCGGCTGCGGGCCTTGCGTGAGGCGCGCATCGCCGCGCGGCTGCAGCACCCGAACGCCATCGTCGTCTACGACGTGGCCGAGCACGACGGCGAGCCCTGCCTGGTGATGGAGTACCTGCCGGCGCGCAGCCTTGCTGCGGTACTGAACGAGCGGTGCTTTCTACCGGTGGATGAGGTCGCCTCGATCGGTGCGCAGGTCGCCTCAGCGCTGGCCGCTGCGCATGCCGCACAGATCGTGCATCGGGACGTCAAGCCCGGAAACATCCTGATTACCGACGATGGGACCGCGAAGATCACCGACTTTGGCGTCTCCCGCGCCGCAGGGGATGTCACGGTCACTCAGACGGGGATGATGGCCGGAACTCCGGCATACCTCGCCCCGGAGGTAGCCCGCGGGCAGGTCCCCACCACGGCGTCGGACGTCTTTTCGCTGGGCGCCACTCTCTACGCCGCGGTGGAGGGGCGGGCGCCCTTCGGTGAGGGCAACAACCAGCTTGCCCTGCTACATGCGGTGGCCGCCGGTGAGGTGCCGCCACCGCTGCACGCGGGTCCACTGTTCCCGGTGCTGATGAGCCTGCTGGCCAAAGATCCGGCAGCGCGTCCCGACATGCACCGGGCCTGCTTGGAGCTGGAGCTCGCCGCGACGAGCAGCGCCGGACCGGTGGCCAGGCCAGCCACCGCCGCGCCGCCTCCGACTCCGACCCGGATGGCCGCACCCGTAGACCCGTCGGCTCCTTGGCCGACAGTGCCATCACGTCCACTACCGGTCTCGCGCCGACCTGCTGGACGTCCACCCGCTGGGCGTCCACCTGCGGGGCCGGCACCTGCTGGACCGGCACCTGCTGGGCCCCTGCGGCGGGAACGACAGCAAGTGGGCGTGCTCGTCGGCATTGTGCTCACGGTGCTCGCGTTGGCCGGCGTCGGGACGTTGGTGACGGCAGGTGCATCCGGAGAGCGGGGGACTCCTTCCGCCAAGCAGGAGGCCACCTCAGCGCCGGCAGCACCTCCGGTGAGCCCCCTCGGGGTCCTGCCTGCGCCACTACAAGTCCAGCCGGTGGACCACTCCCAGGGATCGATCGCGTGGCGCGACGCCGGCCAGCTAGTGATCGACTACTACAACGGCCTGAACAACCTGCCGGCGGCCTGGCAGATGCTGTCCCGCACTGCGAGAGCGACATTCGGCAACGAGGCGGGTTTCCGATCGCATTGGAGCCGCTACTCCTCGGTCAGCGCTCGCAACGCATCGGGGGTCACGGACAACCCGGACGGTTCGGTGACGGTGCCCGTTGATGTCGTCTACGACGCCGGCAGCGGCGCCCAGGTCGTGAAGCGGCAGCTGCGGGTGACCCAACGAGACGGTCAGCTGCTGATCGACTCGGACCCGCGCTGATCACGTGACTTCGCCGGGTCGGCGGCAGACATAAGTCATCGCCGGCGGTAGGTGCCGCCACATGGTGCGAGTGGGCAGCACCTCACCGAAGGTCCGCTCCAGCTCGCGGCGAAACCGGTGGGCCGCGGAAGTCCAGTAACCCAAGCTGTACGCCGCGGCGGTGAACACGCCGTCGGGGCGCAGCGCAGCGGCGAAGATAGTCAGGAGCTCGCGCTGCTGCTGCGGGCCGAAAAGAGTCCACGGCAGCACGGAGATGATCACATCGGCGTGGTCCACGCCGTGTGCGGCAAGGATGGCCGGGAGGGTGGCGGCGTCTGCCGTGACGACCTGCACACCGAGTTGGCGCGACCGTAACTCCTCGGCGAGCCGGACGTCCTTCTCAATCGCGATCACCACCGCATCCTGATCTGCCTGTTCGGCGATCGCACCGGTCACCGCGCCGGCACCGGCTCCGACCTCGACCACGACCGCGGGCCGCCCGGGTGGGCTCACTGGAGGCACGACGGCAGCCAGCCGCCGGGCTAGCTCGGGACCGGACGGCAGCAGCGTCCCGACCTCCCGAGGAGATCGAATCGCCGCCGCGAGGAATGTGCCCCAGCCGCCGAGCGCACGTTGCACGGTGTCTTGCGATGGCGAGGCAGGATGTGAGGCCATAGGCCACAGTGCACACCACCCGGTGCGCCACCGCATTACCAACACGTAGCTGCTTAGGCTGGAGTCCCCATAGACCACGGGGACGACCACTGGGAGGCATTTGATGGCTCCGCTGCGCGATGATCGATATCTCGACGCGTTGACTGTGCAATCGGCGTTGTTCGCCGAGGCGCTGCGCGGAGCCGACCTCAGGCAACCGGTACCGACCTGCCCGGACTGGACGCTGTACCAGCTCGCCGAGCATGTCGGGCAGGCTCATCGAGTGGTCACCGAGCTCATCACCAACCGCGTCACCGCACCGCCGAACCCTGCTGAGTTCGCTCTGGCTGCCGCACCCGAGGATGCCGACAAGCTCGGTAGCTGGCTGATTGACGGAGCTACCGACCTGGTCGGCG
This sequence comes from Pseudonocardiaceae bacterium, assembly GCA_036389855.1. GTDB lineage: Bacteria > Actinomycetota > Actinomycetes > Mycobacteriales > Pseudonocardiaceae. The sequence goes on along the minus strand of DASVWA010000386.1, from coordinate 3,786 downwards.
CCATTCGGGCCGCTGGCCCGCAGACCCCCGTGTGGACTTGGTTTGAAGACCAGCGTGTTGGCGTCTGGGCTCGCCGCGAGGCGCACGAGACCGCAGTGCACAGAGCCGACGCTGAGTTGGCGCTGGGCCGCGAGTTCGACCTGGAACCCGATCTTGCCGCCGACGCGATCTCCGAGTGGCTGGACGCTCTTAGTTCGCCACAGCTGGTCGAGTTTCGACCCGAGTTCGCCGAGCTGCGCGGCGAGGGCCAGATCCTGCACCTGCACTCCACCGATCCCGGGCTCGGTGAGGCGGGGGAGTGGATCGTGCGCCGGACCCCGTCAGGGCCGGTCTGGGAACACGGTCACACCAAAGGCGCGGTTGCGGTCCGAGGTGCGGTGGTGGATCTGCTGCTGGTGCTGCTGCGCCGGGTCCCCGCCGAGCAGGCGTCGATCGAGGTGCTCGGCGACCCGGCGATACTGGCGCACTGGCTGCAGCACACCCGGTTCTAGGGTCGGCCGGTATGGATCCGGCCGACCGGCTGCTCACGGTGCCCAATGTGCTGAGCCTGCTGCGGTTGGCCGGTGTCCCGCTGTTCCTTTGGCTGCTGCTGGGCCCGCAGTACGACCTGCTTGCCATGCTGGTATTAGCGCTATCGGGCATTACGGACTGGCTGGACGGCAAGCTGGCCCGCTTGCTCGACCAATCCAGCAGGCTGGGCGAATTGCTCGATCCGGCGGTCGACCGGCTCTACACCCTGACCACCTTGCTGGCTTTCGGGGTGCGCGACATCCTGCCGTGGTGGGTGATTGCCGTGTTGATCGGCCGGGATGTGGTGCTGTCGCTGGCTCTGCTGGTACTGCGTCATCATGGCTATGGCCCGCTGCCGGTGCACTATCTGGGCAAGGCAGCCACTCTATGCCTGCTTTACGCCTTTCCCTTCCTGTTACTCGCCGACAACGCGCAGGGTTGGTTACAGGCGGTAGCCCGCGCGTTCGCGCTCGCCTTCACTGGATGGGGTGGCGCGTTGTACGCGTGGTCGGGAGTGCTCTACCTGATCCAGGTGCACCTCACACTGCGTGCCGCGAGACGGGCACACCGCAGCTGACGTTCTACGCGCGCTGCAACTGATGCTGACGCCAAGCCACGGTGGGCAGGCCCTCAGTCCGTACCGGTCGCCGGTGGCAGGTAGGTTGTGGTCGATCGGCAGGCACCACCGGTGGTGAAGGAGAGCTCAGGTGAGCACGAACGACGGGCCCGGCGTTCCGCCGGAGCGGGGCCCGGAGCAGACCTCAATATTCCGGGCCGACTTCCTTTCCGAGCCCGAGAGTGTCGAGGCACCGGGGCCACCCATCGCCGGTGTCGACGCGTTACCCGCGGGCTCGGCACTGCTGGTGGTCAAACGCGGTCCTAACGCCGGTTCGCGGTTCCTTCTCGACCGGTCCACGACCAGCGCGGGCCGTCATCCGGACAGTGACATCTTCCTCGATGACGTGACCGTGTCGCGCAGGCACGCCGAGTTCCGCCGCGAGGGTGGCGAGTTCGTCGTGGTGGACGTGGGCAGCCTCAATGGCACCTACGTCAACCGGGAGCCGGTAGACACCGCCGTGCTGGCCAACGGTGACGAGGTGCAGATCGGCAAGTTCCGGCTGGTGTTCCTCACCGGTCCGCGTGCCGGGGACCGAAGGGCTGACCAGGAGTCGCGGTGACGGCTGCGGGCCGCTCCGGGCACCGGCCCGCGGCAAGCATTGGCTCAGTGCTCGGCCAGCTGCGAGCGGATTTCCCAGATGTCACGATCTCCAAGATCAGGTTTCTGGAGTCCGAGGGACTGGTCCAGCCGGAGCGCACTGCTGCTGGATACCGGCAGTTCTCTGCCGCGGACGTGCAACGGCTGCGCTACGTGCTCACCGCTCAGCGCGACCACTATCTCCCGCTGAGGGTGATCAAGGAGCACCTGGATGCGATGGACCGGGGCGAGCAGGACAGCCCCCCAGACGGTCGCCCCGAAAGACTCACGGCCGGGCATCGGTCACGGTTACCGCGCTCGCTGGTCGGTGTGCCCTCGCACGGTCCGCTGGACCTGGCCGGGCCAGATGACCTCGACGCTGCTGACAGTGTGCGAATGACCCAGGAGGAGCTGCTCGCAGCCGCTGGCATCGGCAGGACAGAGCTGGCTGAACTCGAGCAGTTCGGCCTGGTCCGGCCCGGCCCCGCCGGCTTCTACAACTCCGATGCGGTGCTCGTGGCCCGGACCGCCCGGGCGATGACTGACTTCGGGCTGGAGCCTCGGCATCTGCGGGCGTTCCGAGCGTCGGCGGACCGGGAGGTGGGTCTGCTGGCACAGATCGTCAGCCCGATGATCCGGCAGCGGGATCCGGACGCCCGGGCCCGGGCCGACGAGGTGGTACGGGAGCTGGCAATGCTGTCGGTACGGCTGCACGCCCTGCTCGTGAAGGCGGGTCTGCGCAGCTCGATCGGGAGCTGAACTAGCGTGGGAATGAGCACAGCGCACGAATTGGTCACCCGCTGGACTCGGCACCGGCAGGCTGCCGCGTGTAGCGTCTTGCGTAGCGATGGTGGACACGCGACTGGGCTGGCATCTACTCGCGGCCGGTGCCCAATCCGCCGCCGAGCACGACGATCCTCAAGGCACCTGGCCCACAGGGGTGTGGCGGGAGGGAGGCGCAACGCGATGAGCGAGATGCGTGTCGTCGGAGTCCGGGTGGAATTGCCGGCGAACCAGCCGATCCTGCTGCTGCGGGAGGCAGAGGGCGAGCGCTACCTGCCGATCTGGATCGGTTCGGGGGAGGCGACCGCCATCGCCCTGGAACAGCAGGGCGTGCAACCGGCTCGGCCGATGACCCACGACTTGCTTCGAGATGTGATCACCGCGCTGGGACGTGAGCTCAAGCAGGTCCGGATCACCGAGTTGCAGGAAGGGACATTCTTCGCCGAGCTTGTCTTCGACGGCAACGTGCGGGTCTCTGCCCGGCCGAGTGATTCGGTCGCCTTGGCACTGCGGGCAGGGGTGCCCATCCACGCCGAGGAGTCGGTACTCTCAGAGGCCGGACTGATCATCCCGGATGAGCAGGAGAACGAGGTCGAGAAGTTCCGCGAGTTTCTCGACTCGGTCTCGCCGGAGGACTTCCGCGGAGCGGACACCTAGTCAGCGCTGCCGCGGAGCGGATACCTAATCGACGCTGTCGCGCAGCGGTCACCTGATTGACGCTGATCGCGCCCTCGAGCTGAAGTAGAGGTTGAGGCTCTCCCGCGTGCCGCATTGACCGGCTACGCTGCGGCAGCCTACCGTCGGGCTGCACAGCGAGTGGCCCGTACGGACCACCGGCTTGAGCCATGGGAGGAATGGGTGGTCGACGGACCGCACGGCCGAGCGGAAAACCCGGCGTATGACGTCACACCGTCGGGGACCGACGAGCCGGCAGAGCAAGGCACCCTGTTCCCTGACTCCGTCCTGGCCGACCCGCACGGCGTGACCGATCAGCTGCTGGGGTATCGCGGTTCGGCCGCCTGCCAGATCGCCGGAATCACCTACCGCCAGCTGGATTACTGGGCTCGTACGGGGCTTGTCGTCCCCTCGATCCGCGGTGCGTCCGGTTCAGGTAGCCAGCGGCTGTACTCGTTCAAGGATGTGCTGGTCCTCAAAGTGGTCAAGAGGCTGTTGGACACCGGGGTGTCGCTGCAGAACATCCGCTTGGCGGTGGAGCACCTACGCCGCCACGGGGTCCACGATCTGGCTCGTATCACGTTGTTCAGCGACGGCACCACCGTCTACGAGTGCACCTCTCC
>DASVWA010000385.1:0-2747 GCA_036389855.1 Pseudonocardiaceae bacterium | reverse complement strand
CGACCTCCGGGGCGGCCGACCGCACGCCGTGACCCAACAAGGACAGCGCAGGCAGCACCGAGCCCGGTCTGGGATCTGCGGTGAGCAGCAGCAGTTCCATGCCGCTCCTCCTGCCGCTGGAGGATGGCGACCGCGACCTACGGCATGTTCAGGGTGGATACTGATTTTAGCCCACACTTGCCGGTCACGGGACGTCGTGACCTGGCCGAACTGGTCGATCGCCCGGTACAGGTACACCCACCGCCCGGCGACCTTGATGCGATGTAGGAGCGGGGCCTCCGCTCCCGTGACGTCCCGAGGCAGGCTCGGGGTGCTCTGATCAACGATTCGAGGAGGCCCCTGTGGATGAAGCCTATGCGGGTAAGCAGATCGTCGGGATGGATGTTCATCGGCGCCGGTCGGTGCTGGTGCGGATGACCGAGGCCGGTCAGCGGTTGGAAACGGTGCGGATCTCGAATGATCCGGAGTATCTGCGGGCGGTGATGGCTCGCGCCGGGGAGACACCGGAAGTGGTGCTGGAAGCAACGTATGGGTGGTATTGGGCAGCGGATGCCCTGGCCGAGCTCGGCGCACGGGTGCACCTGGCGCATCCGTTGGGGGTAAAGATGTTTTCCTACCGGCGGGTCAAAAATGATGAGCGTGACGCGGCGGATCTGGCGGATCTGCTGCGGATGGGCCGGTTGCCCGAGGCATGGATTGCCCCACCGCCGATCCGGGAGTTACGGGAGCTGGTGCGGCATCGAGCCAAGCTGGTCGCGCTGCGCTCCAGTATGAAATGCCAGGTGCACGCGGTGCTGGCCGGCGCCGGGGTCCCGGTAACGATGACCGACCTATTTGGTGTGGGCGGGCAAACCTTGCTGGGGCAAGTCACGCTGACACCGGCATGCCGGGCTCGGATCGACTCCGCCCGGCGAGTGATCGAGTGCCTGGACCGTGAGGTCGAGCTGTTCACCACTTTGGCTGGTGATCGTCTGCGCGGGCATTCAGGCTATGTCGCGATCCAGGCTATTTCGGGTGTGGGGCCGGTCCTGGCCGCGGTGTTCATCGCGGAGATCGGCGAGGTGACCCGCTTTGGTCGAGCCGCGCAACTGGCCAGCTGGGCCGGGCTGACTCCAAAACACCACGAATCCGACACCACGATCCACCGCGGTCGGATCACCAAACAGGGCAGCAAACTGGTGCGCTGGGCCGCGGTCGAAGCCATCCAACGTACCGGCACCCATAGCCGCCTGGGACAGCTCCGCGACCACATCGGCACCCGCCGCGGGCGCAACATCGGCGTCGTCGCGGCGGCTAGAGAACTCATCGAACTGGTCTTCTACGGGCTGCGCGACGGACACATCCGCCGCCTGACCCGCACCGCCGCATGAACCGACACCCCAACCGCGAGACGGCGCGGGTCGTGTATGTCATGACCCCCACCCCAGGTGGCGCAGTCGCTCTTCTTGATTGACCCCGTCGGACCGCACTGTCGCAGCACTCCATGCCGCCCCTGAGCGGCGAAGGGATGACCGACAGCCCCACCAGGGCCTGTCCACCAGCCAAGAACCCGGCACTGGAGCATGCACCCACCACACCGTCGCCCAACCAACCGGAGCCGCCAACCCCCCCTCCTTCGCCCCAAACAGCCTGCGCCGCGCGGCGTTGGCGTCAAGGACCTCACGGCCGCTTCGCGGTCGGCCTACCAGCCGATCCCTGACCCCAACGCCTTCCCCGGCATGCCCACAACCAGGCGAAGGACGACAAAAGAAAGATCAGACAACAAAACCCAGGGTTGACCCGGCCCCGCTCCTACAGGGATGACATACGTCTCGTCCACGAACCATCGGTCCCCGGGGCGCGTGCCGGCAGAGTCGGGCCGCGTCGATCAGCAGCGGGGTTGAGCCGCTGGGGACTGTTGCATAGAGGGAAGACATCGTTCGGCATGCTCAAGCCCATGCGCCGCATCCGCCGTGTTCGTCCGGTCCGCCCGCCACGATCGGCGTTCACCGGCTTCCGGTTCCCGCGGGAGGTGATCGTGCTGGCAGTCCGTTGGTACCTGCCTGCGCCACGAGGCGCCTCGTTATATCCCCAGCGTAGCTGGGAGGAACTCGAAGGGAGGTTCTTGGGTCCGATGGCTTACCTGGACGCGAAAGCGCGAGGGGACAGTAGCCTGCCAGAAAAGCAACGGTCGTGTTCAGGCGTATGAAACGAGGTGTTGCGGGACCCGTGCGATACGGCTAAAGCTTGATTGCCTGAATCCTAATCTCCAGACGATGCAACCAAACCGTCCGCCGGAAAGACGCCTGAAACCGGCGACCGTGCCCTGCACCGACGTGCGCAGGTAATCGATGCAACCTTCGGGGTGCGGAGCGATCACCAATGAGGTGATTCAAGGAGATGAGTGGGAAGCCTAAGTCGCACTATCACGTATGACGAGGACGAACGTGGGATCACCTAAGGGGCGCGAGCCCTACGGTGACGGAGGCCCCATAGTAGTCGTAGGAATCACGCCCTACCAAGGAGGACGGGAAAGCCGTCTACAGGGCCAAGGGGGCCAGGTGATCGGATACTCAAACAACCCGGGAGGCCTGCGAAATGCAGAACGCCGAAACGGTGCTGGGGTGTCCTCCGTGAACACAACACGGAGTAGTCACCGGAGAGCTGGACGATCGGAAACGATCATATCCGGTTCGGGAGGGGGCCGTCGGGAGCAGGACCAGCAGAGCTGGCACCTCGCCTGACGGCCTACCTCGCGCTACGGACTG
>DASVWA010000384.1:0-3064 GCA_036389855.1 Pseudonocardiaceae bacterium | reverse complement strand
ATGAGGCCGTCGCCCTCCGGGACGCGCTGACGCGGTGGCTGGGCGATGAATGATGCACCCCACCAGGGCCGTTGGGCGACCGGGCCAAAGGTGTTGTGGCGTATTCGCTTTTGCCTGCGCCAAGGCGAAACACCGGCTGGGGGCGCAGGCCTCGTCATTCTGCCTACGTCGCACTATCGACATGGTCGACCTACGCACCCGTCAGATCCACCGGCTGGCACCTGATGCCGCTGACCTTCAGGGCACCGATAACCCCGCTGAACCCGCTGAATGCGGACAAGCGGGTAAACGGTGGAGGGTCAGCGATTGTCGCGGGGGTTTCGGGGTCCGGGGGCGCCGCCGGAACCTCCGCGGCGGCGCAGGTAGCGCTCGAAGTCCGCAGCGATGGCGTCCCCGCTGGCCTCGTGCAAGGTCAGCTCGGTGTCGCCACGCTCCTCCAGCGCCCGCACGTAGCTGGCGACCTCGTCGTCCTCCTCAGCCATCTCGCTGACCGTCGCCTCCCACTCCTCGGACTCCTCCGGGAGCGCGCCGAGCGGGACCTCGAGATCGAGCACCTCCTCCACCCGGTGCAGCAGCGCCAGCGTGGCCTTGGGCGACGGCGGGGCGGAGACGTAGTGCGGCACCGCGGCCCAGAACGAGATGGCGGGCACGCCGGCCTGCACGCAGGCGTCCTGGAAGACCCCCACGATCCCGGTCGGACCCTCGTACTTGGACCGTTCCAGCTTGAATTGCGCCGCTGAAGCGGCGTCATAGGAGGTGCCGGTGACCGGGACCGGCCGGGTGTGCGGGGTGTCAGCGAGCAGCGCGCCCAAGGTCACCACCGTGGTGATCTCCAGCTCCTGGACGTAGCGCAGCAGCTCTTCGCAGAACGACCGCCAGCGCATGTTGGGCTCGATACCGTGCACCAGGACCACGTCGTAGTCCGCCCCGGGTGGATGGCACACCGAGAGCCGGGTGGTGGGCCACTCGATCAGCCGGGTGATCCCATCGACCAGTTTGGTGGTGGGCCGGGTGACCTGGAAGTCGTAGTAGTCCTCGGGGTCGAGCTCAGCCAGCGGTGTGGCGTCCCAGCTCAACTGCAAGTGCTCGATCGCGGTGCTGGCAGCGTCCCCGGCGTCGTTCCAACCCTGGAACGCGGCCACCAACACCGGGGAGGTGAGCTGCGGCAGCAGCTGCGATCCGCGGTCGGCCGGACCGTTGCCGGGACTGTCGGGATGGGTCACTGCGCCAGCCTACGGCCCCTGGACCGTAATGGCCCTCATGCGCTACCAGGGAGCTCCATATCACCTGCTCTACGCTGAATCTCATGTCCCAGTCACCGTTGCTCGACATCCTGGCGCATCGGGTGCTGGTCGCGGATGGGGCCATGGGCACGATGCTGCAGTCCATCCCGCTGAGCCTGGACGATTTCGCTGGGTTGGAGGGCTGCAACGAGATCCTCAACGTGACGCGCCCAGACGTGGTCCGTGCCGTGCACCGGGGTTACCTGGAGGCCGGTGCCGACGCGGTGGAGTCCAACACCTTCGGCGCCAATCTGGCCAACCTCGCTGAGTACGACATCGCCGACCGGATCCGGGAACTCGCCGAGGCGGGCGCCACGCTGGCCCGCGAGGTGGCCGACGAATTCTCCGATCCGGACCGGCCGCGGTTCGTGCTCGGCTCGGTCGGTCCTGGCACCAAGCTGCCCACCCTGGGCCACATCAGCTTCGCCGTGCTGCGCGACGCCTACGTCGAGCAGGTGCGGGGCCTGCTCGCCGGTGGCGCCGACGCGGTGTTGGTGGAGACCAGCCAGGATCTGCTGCAGTGCAAGGCCGCGGTCATCGCCGCGCGACGGGCGATGGTCGCCGAGGGCCGGCACGTTCCGATCATCACCCAGGTCACCCTGGAGACCACCGGGACGATGCTGCTGGGCACCGAGATCGGCGCAGCGCTCACCGCGCTGGAACCGCTGGGTATCGACCTGATCGGGCTGAACTGCGCCACCGGCCCGGCGGAGATGAGCGAGCACCTGCGCCAGCTGTCCAAGCATTCCCGGATCCCGCTGTCGGTGATGCCCAACGCCGGGCTGCCCGAGCTCAGCACGGACGGAGCGGTCTACCCGCTGACCCCTGACGAGCTGGCCACCGCGCTGGCCGGCTTCGTCACCGAGTTCGGCGTCCGGCTGGTCGGCGGTTGCTGCGGCACGACCGGGCAGCACATCGCGGCGGTGGCGCAGGCGATGAAGGCCCTGGACATCCGCAACCGGCGGCCGCGTCCCGAACCGGGGGTGTCCTCGCTGTATTCCGCGGTGCCGTTTCGCCAGGACGCCAGCGTGCTGATGGTCGGCGAGCGGACCAACGCCAACGGATCAAAGGCGTTTCGCGAGGCCATGCTGGCTGAGCGTTTCGATGACTGTGTGGAGATCGCTCGGGCGCAAACCCGTGACGGCGCGCACCTGATCGACCTCAACGTGGACTACGTCGGCCGCGACGGCGCCGCCGACATGGCGGAGCTGGCCGGGCGGCTGGCAACCGCGTCGACGCTGCCGGTGATGCTGGACTCCACCGAGCCAGAGGTGATCCAAGCCGGCCTGGAACGCCTCGGCGGCCGATGCGTGGTCAACTCGGTGAACTTCGAGGACGGCGACGGGCCGGGCTCGCGGTATCAGCGGGCCATGACGTTGATCCGCGAGCATGGCGCCGCGGTGGTGGCGCTGTGCATCGATGAGCAAGGCCAGGCCCGCACCGCGGAGTGGAAGGTCCGGGTGGCGTCGCGGCTGATCGATGATCTGAACGCCACCTGGGGCATGCGAACCTGCGACATCGTCGTCGACTGCCTCACCTTCCCAATCTCCACCGGCCAGGAGGAGGTGCGCCGCGACGCGGTGGAAACGATCGAGGCCATCCGCGAGGTCAAGCGTCGCTACCCGGAGGTGCAGACCACCCTCGGGCTGTCCAACGTGTCCTTCGGGCTCAACCCCGCGGCTCGCCAGGTGCTCAACTCGGTCTTCCTGCATGAGTGCGTGCAGGCCGGCCTCGACACCGCGATCGTGCACGCATCCAAGATCGTTCCGATGGCCCGGATC